>CAYMEC010000108.1:0-8686 GCA_964389425.1 uncultured Roseovarius sp. | reverse complement strand
CTCTCCGCTTCAGTTTAAGCTTCTCTTCCGCACGGATATCGATATCCGTCGCCTGCCCCTGGTAGCCACCAGAAGGCTGGTGGACCATGATTCGACTGTTTGGCAGCGAAAAGCGCATGCCCTTCTCACCCGCCGTCAGCAGAAGCGATCCCATGGAAGCCGCCTGCCCAACCACCAGCGTGGACACCTTGGGTTTGATGTACTGCATCGTGTCATAAATCGACAACCCGCTGGTCACCACGCCGCCGGGGCTGTTGATATACATGGAAATTTCCTTGGAGGGGTTTTCCGCCTCAAGGTGCAGAAGCTGGGCGACAATCAGGCTCGACATGCCGTCATGCACAGGGCCCGAAAGAAACACGATGCGTTCTTTCAGCAACCTTGAGAAAATATCATAAGCCCGTTCCCCGCGACTGGTCTGTTCGACCACCATGGGAACGAGGGTGTTCATGTATACGTCATATGGATCCTTCATGGGGGCCTGCCTGTCTTACGTTTGCCGATGATTAGCCATGAGTTGCTAAAATTGTATTAGTACCGCGACCATGGCCCGGTCGGGCCACCGCTTGGTAGATTGCAACGTAAGTCGCTCAGGGGGGAATGACCAGATGACGAGGGTGGAAATGCGCAATTTCCTTGGAGTAAGGCGCTCAGGCCCGCAATTGACCCCTTTGACGTTAAGGCGCGGTAAACGGTGCGGTCGCAGCATGCGCGACTGAAAGCGCTGGCAAGACGCGACTTCGCGGCCCGATCGCGTGCTGATGCGCGTCCTGCATCACCGGCTGATTGATCAGACTTAGACTGTGTCTTGCGCAGGCGTTTGGCCTGACACATGCGTTTTGCCGACACTGCACCAAGCCTGCACCCTTCCGAACCTGTCCTGCGATTGATCTCCCGCCAAAACCGGTCCCCGTCCTATGTGACGTGTTTGGGTTTTCGCGTTGGTTTGGCCGCCCCGCGGGTCCGCACGGTGTTGATCCTTCGATGTCAGGCCGCCGGGCACGGGCTACTCGATCCCGTTTTCCCTTTGAAGCGCTCTTACATAGTCCACAATCTGTGCGACATCCTCGCGGGATAGACCGTCGACGCGCGGCATGTTTCCAAAGCGCCAGTGATGGGCTCGGACACCCAATGCAACTGCGCGCTGAAACGCTTCGTCGCTGTGATGCGAGGGCTCGTATATCTTGTGAACAAGCGGAGGGCCCTCGCCGACATTCCCGGATGCATTCTCGCCGTGACACGCGGCGCAATTGACCTCGAACAACGCTTTCCCGGCCTGCGCATTGGGTGAGAGGCTGTCTGGCACTCTTACCTCTGCCGCAACAGTCGATCCTCCGTTTGGCAGATTTGCCTCACCCACCGGGGTCGGACGGATCACAAACCAAACCCCAGCGATTGCGGCCACGAAAGCCAGGGCAACAAAAGAACTCTTTTTCATACCTTCCTCCTCGAACGGTCTGCGGTCACAATTGATCTGTCTATCTGGCGCCCAACAGTTTCATAAGCATCCAGACGGCCATGCCAATCATCATCAGGTTCTCGGTGAGCGACACAAATCCAAGCGGCACTTTGCTGTCGCCACCCACGCAGGCACATTTCAATTCGCGCTTGTCGATATAGACCGCCTTGAAAACGCTGAAAGCGCCAATGCTGGCGATGAACAACGCCACAGGGGCCGAAAGCCACGCCAAAACACCCGCCATCATGAGCAATCCCGCGCCGGTTTCTGCAAACGGATAAATGTATCCATACCGCACCCACCTTTGCGCCAGCAGATCATAGTTCAGAAACATGGTCGCGAATTGTTCAATGTCCTTGAGCTTTTGAAGCCCGAGCAGCACCATCGAAATCGAAATGAACCATTCGATGGTTTGACCGGCAAAGGGCGTCCCAAGCGTCAGCCAAGTGACCGCAACAGCCATTAAGGCTCCGACGGAAAACAATGCGATCACCGGTTGGTACGTGGTGGCATCCTCATCCTTGCTGGCTTTCCCGAAATAGACGGCCAGATCATCGAAACCTCCTATGCGATCTCCGTCGATGAAGGTCTGAGGCGTGGTTTTGACCGCGTGTTTTTCCTTGAAAGCCTCGACATCTTCCCGACTGGTCAGATGACGGTCGTCCACGATGTACCCTTCGCGCTCAAGCAGGTCTTTCGACTTGAGGCCGTATGGGCACATGTGATCCGCCATAACCATGCGGTAAAGCACAGCGGGCTTTTCGTTGGTGTCCTGATCCAGCATTTTCGATCCTTTCATTTCCGGAAGGGGTTTCGCATCTGGCATTCAAACACGGCTCACCGTGCTCAGATACCTTTGAAATTGACCCGCCTTTCCAAATCCATCGCATTCTCGATTTCAGCCTGTCTCTTTTCAGCCTGTCGGCGACCGAAATGTGCAACGCCAATGCCCATAATCATGATCAGGGCTCCCGGCACCAATCCCGGTCCGGGGTCCTCGTTGAGAAGGATGACTGCGATTGTGATCGCTGCGAGTGGAGAAAAAGACGTGGCCAAGGCGACGTCTCCGGCCTTTGCCTGTTTCAAGCCATAAATCCAAGCAAACTGCCCGACGCAGATGATCAATATCGCGTAAACCCAGATCCAGGTCAGCACGACCGGCTGGAACATGGCGTGAAATTCGTGATGGCCAGAAAACAATATGCCATACAAAAAGAATACCAGCGTACCGACCACCGTTCTGAAGATCGAGAAAACGCCCAGAGGAACATGTTTGAGGGTGGCGCGTGTAATGATGGTTGATGCCGTGAAAGACAGCGTTGCAACTGCCGCGGCAAGCTCGCCAATGCCGAATGGTTGCACGTCACCGCCATCCTTGAAGGCCAAGATCAACGTCGCGCCGAACAGGATAATAATCGCGCCCAAGAGCGCCCATAAATCTATCTTCTCTTTCAAAAAAAGCACTGCCGCGAGCATGAAAATCGGCGGATCGATACGACCAACAATCGCGACATTGGTCACGGATGTGTTCTCGAGCGCGACGAAGAACAGCGCCGGTGTAAGCGCCGAAGACAGGCCCGTGGCCACGGACAGGAGCACCCACTCCTTGAAACGAAGCCGTTTGAGGTTTTCCAGCGTCCAGTCGCGCCAGTAAAAAAACGCCATAGGCACCAGCGAAATGAGAGAGCCAAGGACAAACAGGTTGCTGAAGGTTATGACGCTGTGCCCGCCTACAGGGTTTTCCTCGCCAATTTCCAAAAGGAGAAGGACGACTGAATTCGACGCGGCATAGATAAAGACCGCAATCCAACACAATGCGACACCGTAGTTGTACGCGCTTGTTCGAAAATCCGTTGCTTGGATGTATGTCATGGTTCACCTCTGGTCCAATGTCCGTTCTGTGGACGGTTTCAAGTCAGAAAAACCCATGCTTGAAGGGCTGGAATCCCAGACCTTTCAACGAAACAATGGCGTCAACTAAGCCGTTTCGCTTTGCAAGAGGACCAACCACGAGCACAAAGGCTCGGGGCGTGGTCGATTGGGTTCGTGTGTCTTGTGGTACTGCCTACTTCGTCGCCGTTTGCCTTTATGTCGGCGACGTATTTTTTGTTTTACAATTTCGTTGCGCTGTCGTCGGTGATGGCCTGGGCGGATGCCTTCCCACGAGGGGCAGGCAAATCAGCGCATTCGCTTGTCAGTGTGGCCGCAAATGACGCGGGATGATCAGCGTCATCCATGCGACGTCTTCCAGACTGCCTTGCGGACGGGCCAGCCAATACGACGCTGTAGAGACGATAAAGACGCCTGCTAAATTCGCCATGTTGACCTTGCGATTTGAACGTGTGCCCAGAACGGTCGCCGTTGCGATCATCGCGAAATACTGGTTCTGCTCATCTGAGTTTCCTTTCTGGGAGAAAACAAATTGGGGCCTGTATGGGTCCTGCTAGGCCCGGGTTTGATGTGCCTGGGCGCGATTGGTGCGCGCCCAGGCCATCAGCTTTACTTCAAGCCTGTCACTTTCAGCTTTCCATCTACACGATCGGCAAGAAATTCGATTTCCTGGCCTTCCGACAGCATGCTGATGATCTCGTCGTCCGCGCGAAACACCATGGTCATGCCCGGCATTCCAAGTTCGACAAGATCTTCATGAATGATTGTGACCTTGCCCGCGGACGGCTTGACCTTCTTGACCACACCCTTGGTGTAAAGACGGTCGGTCTCTGCCTGCGCGACTTCGATAGGCCCATGCATACCGGATTCGTAGTGCCCCGGGATCAGGCAGGCGAACTCGAAACTGCCTGCGTTTGCGAAGGTCCAGATAATTTCATCAGACCGACCGGGATCCAAACTCACGGAATTGGGATCATCATGTTCCATATCCATCTGCGCCATGAGGTCTTTGTGCTTGGCGTTACCTGCAACCGTGTCGATGACGAACTCGTGCTCAATTTCGCCTTTGTTCACAACATTGAAGCGAATTGTCTCGCCCTCTGTAAAATCGAAGGCACCTGGTTCGAAGATCATGTCACCGTCGTCGGTCTCACGCATGATGACTTCGATTGTCCGGACCACATCGTCCGCCGATCCTGGAATGCCGACGTCCATCATTTCCGCGTGGTCGCCATGTTTGTGACCTTGGGTATGATCATGATCAGCAGCGCTGTCTACGTCCTTGTGATCAGCTTCAGAGTGGTCCATGTGGGAATGCTGATCCCCATGGCCTTCGCCTGCAAATGCCCCTGTTGCGGCAAGAACCGCAATCATTGTCGCTGTCGTTAGTTTCATATTTTTTCCTTTCAGGATTTTGGATTTGGTTAGCTTTTGCTGTTGGGTAAGATTGTCTTGGCACTGCTGTTTGAGCTGAATTCCGGCAACTCGCCGGTCCACTCATAGGCTTCAGTGCCAGGCGGGTTTTGGTACCAACCCGGATCGCTGTAGTCGCCCGGTGCGACATCTTCACGAACCTTCACGACGGAGAACATGCCGCCCATTTCGATCGGCCCGTGCGGGCCCCAACCGGTCATCATCGGGACGGTGTTGTCGGGAATTTCCATGGACATTTCGCCCATGTCGGCCATGCCCGCCGTGCCCATCGGCATGTATTCCGGCTGATGTTTGCGGATCATGCTTGTCAGACGTGTTTTATCGACCCCGATGAACGTAGGCACATCGTGGCCCATAGCGTTCATCGTATGGTGCGATTTGTGACAGTGAATGGCCCAGTCACCCGGGTGGATCGCGTCAAACTCATAGGCACGCATGGCCCCTACGGGAATGTCGATACTGACCTCCGGCCAGCGCGCTTCTTCCGGCACCCAGCCACCGTCGGTGCAGGTGACTTCGAAATCGTATCCGTGCATGTGAATCGGATGGTTTGTCATCGTCAGGTTACCGACACGCACGCGCACGCGATCACCTTGGCGCACCACAAGAGGATCGATATCCGGGAAGATACGACTGTTCCAGCACCACAAGTTGAAGTCGGTCATCGTCATGACCCGTGGTTTGTAGCTTCCCGGCACGATGTCATACGCATTGAGCAGAATACAAAAATCACGATCGACCCGCATGAAGGACGGATCCTTCGGGTGGACAATGAACATGCCCATCATGCCCATCGCCATCTGTACCATCTCATCGGCGTGAGGGTGATACATGAACGTCCCGGATTTGGTCAGATCGAATTCGTAGACAAAGGTTTTCCCCGGCGGGATACCCGGATGAGAGAGCCCCCCGACACCGTCCATGCCGGACGGCAAGATAAGCCCGTGCCAGTGCACCGACGTGTGTTCGGGCAGTTTGTTTGTGACGAAGATGCGCACGCGATCTCCTTCAACGGCTTCGATTGTCGGGCCGGTCGACTGACCGTTGTATCCCCACAGGTAAGCCACCATGCCATCCGCCATCTCACGCTCGACCGGTTCGGCCACAAGGTGAAACTCTTTGACATTGCCATTCATGCGGTAGGGCAAGGTCCAACCGTTCAGGGTGACGACCGGATTGTAGTCCGGGCCGGTGGATGGATTGGGCGTGATCTGCGTTGCTGCCGTTTCCATAACGGCGGCATCCGGAAGACCCACGTTTTGCGCTTTCACGGCTGCGCTTGTTGCCAAGAGACCCGCACCTGCACTAAGTAATTGACGTCTGTTCATCATCAGTTCTCTCCTTTGTTAGTGTGGTGAATCGCCGCCAGCGGCGACTTGTACGCCGTCTCCGGCAGCTCCAGCGCCAGCACCGCCGCCATGAACGGCGGCCAGCATGTTCGCATCCGCAAGCCAGAACTCGCGCCTCGCCGCGGCCTCGGCGAGGTTCGCATTGAGCCGGGACCGCGTGTCGGTCAGCAACTCGAAGGTATTGGTGATCATGCCGTTGTAGCTAAGCAGGGATTCTTCTTCGATCGTTCTGCGCAGGGGCACCACCGTGTCACGGTAATGACGGGCGATCTTGTATGTGCCGGAATAGGCAGCATAGGCAGATCGTGCTTCAGATCGCACGTTCACAGCCCTTTCGGCCAGTTGATGCGCTGCAATCATGTACTGCGCCTCGGCCTTTTTCATACGTGCTCTCCCGCTGTCGAAGATCGGGATAGCGAACTCAAGCTCAACCGACGGTGTTGTCTCGCTGCTCCTGACAAAGTCTTCAATCTCGCGTTCCTTTTCGACCCCGGCAATCAGTTCGAGGTCGGTCACATAGCGGGTGGCATTCTCCATCCCCCTTGCCTTTGCCGTTGCCTCAAGCTCGAGCTTTGCAATGGCCAGGTCGACACGACCTCTCAAGGCTTCGGCTTCAATGCTGGGTCGTCCACGAACACCACGAGGCAACTGAGGCAGATTGTTGGGAACATAGTAATCCACTTCTGTGCCCCACAGCCCAAGCTGTCGTGTCAATGCTTCTTTCGCCATTTGAGCATCCAGCTTGGCACTTGCCCGTTGAGCCGAAAGCTCGGCAAAGAACGCGTGCTCCCTGGCTTGCCCTGCCTTGTTCAAGAAACCGGTTTCGCCGAGACGGGCTGCGAGTTCAGATCCGGCATCTGCCGTGCTTTGCGCCTCGCGGATAAGACCGCCTTGCTCAAAGGCCGCCACGGCTTCAATCCATGCGCGTCGCGTATCTATGGCCACACGCAGCGTTTCCTCAACGGCACTCAGTTGCGCTTGCGTGAACCGCAGCTCTGCAAGTCGGGTACGTTCGGGTTGCGTGAACAGGGACAACAGGTTGAAGGCGATCAAACCCTCGATGGCGCGATACGCGCCTACCCCGTCGGCGTTGAGCCCAAGAGCGCCCAGCGATACGATTGGGTTCGGCTGCATGATGCTTTGCCACACATCCGCAGATGAAACACCCAGTTGCGCATAGCGCGCTTGCAGGCCCCGATTGTTCAGGAGCGCGACTTGCACTGCCGTATCGGCGTTTATCGTTCTCTGGTGGACAAGAGAATGAACGCGCTTGGCATTTGCTTCGATACTGGCGGCATCCATCAACATTACGGTGTCTTTTCGCAGGATCGAGTTGGCCCGCGTACTGACCGTGTCAAAGCCGGCGTTGCCGGGTGACAGTCGCCCGATTTGTTCCGGGGATGCGCAGGCGGACAGCAAAGACGCGGCTGTCAGACCGAGAACGACTTTCGATTTCAAAAACATCAGCCTTCTCCCTCGCCCGATGGGGCTTGCTGGTCGTTCAATTCCCGCCAGTTGGCTGGGTCGGTGACCGGACGAGATGTGTAGCCAGACATCACGGCCGGTCCGTGGATATGGCGTATCTGTGCTTGCTCGTTCGCAGCAGGTGCCAGGCTTTCCGCGGTCACCAGTTCGGGGGCCACCGTGCAAGCTGACAGGGCAAGAGGGATGCCCACAACATGTAGGATTTTCATAGTTTCTTCCTGATCTTGATGTTCAAGTGGTCCCTCACGCCCGTTTTGCGCGAGGGAATCAAACAAAGCCCGGACGTCGGGCTGGATCAGGATCTGGGTGGGCGCTGAAGAAGGTCCGAAGGGTCAAGAACGACCAGTTGGGTCGCTGGCCAGGTGACTTGTGCAAGAGACGCATCAGCAACAGCGCCAACGCGCGCCGTTTCGGACGAAACGGCCGCACATGCATGCATGCTGCAAGTCTCGTGATCATGGTCCGGCGTCGAATGTTTCGCCATCATCCGGATTTGAACGTTCCCAGCTCCATCATGTGCAGCATGCGTCATCGACATGTCGCTGTTGATCGTGGGAACATCATCAGTTTTATCAAAACCGATCACGCATTGCGCTTCATGCGTAGTGCTGTTCGCCGCCATAACCACACCACTCGCGCTGATGGACGCCATCAGCACTAGGACGATCAGAGTGGTTATCAAGCGCAAGAACCGCATGCCAAATCAGTAGACCGGGTGCCGTGTCGGCGCAAGTATACAAAGTGATACAACCGAATATATTGAATTTATTTAACAATTCGACTGAAAGGCATCGCGATCTCGCAAAATCCAACGCCTGCAAACCTTATACAAAGCAGTCGTTTTGCCTCCTTTTGACCCTTGATTGCCAAAACGGAGCCTGAACACCGCAAGCATCTGTAAACGTGAATAATCTGGCGGTAATCACATCAAATTGTAACGTGATGCAGGTGAAAGGACCGACTTGGACCAAATCTGTGCTCAATCAGCGCTCCGCGCGATGGCACGATGATAACTGGTGCGGTCGAGAAGACTCGAACTTCCACGGGTGTTACCCCACAGCGACCTCAA
>CAYMEC010000107.1:0-9044 GCA_964389425.1 uncultured Roseovarius sp. | reverse complement strand
GGCGAACATGGACCCCAAGCACCGCGACCGCGTGGCGTTCCTGCGCATGGCCTCGGGCCATTTCAAGCGGGGTATGAAACTCACGCATGTACGGTCGAAAAAACCCATGACCGTTTCCGCCCCCGTGCTTTTCCTCGCCGCCGACCGGGAACTCGCCGAAGAGGCCTGGGCGGGCGACATCATCGGCATTCCCAACCATGGTCAACTGCGCATCGGCGACACGCTGACCGAAGGCGAAGCCCTCCGCGTCACCGGCATCCCCTCCTTCGCGCCCGAACTGCTGCAAACCTGCCGTGCGGGCGATCCGTTGAAGGCCAAACACCTGGAAAAAGCGCTGATGCAGTTTGCCGAAGAAGGCGCCGCCAAGGTGTTCAAACCCACTTTCGGATCGGGCTTCATCGTCGGCGTCGTGGGCGCGCTGCAATTCGAGGTGCTGGGCAGCCGGATCGAACTGGAATACGGGCTGCCGGTGCGGTTTGAAGGCTCGCAGTTTACCTCCGCCCGCTGGGCCACCGGGCCGAAAGAGGCGCTTGATGCGTTTCTTGACGCCAATAAACAGCATATCGCCCACGATCATGACGGCGACGTGGTGTACCTGACGCGCCTGCAATGGGATATCGACCGGGTCGAACGGGATTATCCGAACATCACGCTGTCAGCGACCAAGGAAATGATGGCCTGACCCGTTACCGGGCTGCCTTCTGCCGGACGTAAGCCCCTGGTGCCGGCGCAATGGGTTTGTGATCGGGACCACCCGGTTCGCGGGCCGGCACCATCTTGCCGGAGCGTTTCTTCAACCACGTCTCCCACCGGGGCCACCAGGACCCTTCGGTATACTTTGCCGTCTCAAACCACGCATCCGCATCACCGCTCAGATCGTCATTGGTGTAATGGCCATATTTTTTCTTGCTGGGCGGGTTCACGATGCCGGCGATGTGGCCTGATTCAGACACGATGAACGTCTTGTCCTTCGATCCCGTCTGCTGAAACCCGCGATAGCAGTCTTTCCACGCTGCGATGTGATCGGTCTCACAGGTCACCGACATGATCGGCACGGTCACATCCTTTATCGACAGTTTTTCCCCAAGCAATTCAAAGCCTTCGCCCACATAATCGTTGCTTTGGCAAAGCCCGCGCAGATACTCCATCGTCATCTTGCCAGGCAAGTTCGCGCCATCGCCGTTCCAATAGAGCAGGTCAAAGGCAGGTGGTGCCTCCCCCATCATGTAACTTTTGACGGCAGGTGTGTAGATCAGATCGTTGGAACGCAGGAACGACATGGTGCGCCCCATGATAAAGGAACGCAGAACGCCTTGATCATTGATTTCCTCCTCGATCCCGTCGACGAAGTCATCCTGCAGGAACGGCGTGAATTCGCCTTGCTCTGAAAAATCCGTAAGCGCGGTGAAGAACGTGGCGGATTTGATAGATTTGTCGCCGCGCTTGGCCAGCAGGGACAGGGTCAGGTGCAGCGTGGTGCCCGCAATGCAATAGCCCACGGTGTTCACCTGCTTTTCGCCCGTGATCGCTTTCACCTCCCGGATGGCGGTCAGATAGCCCCGCTCGATATAGTCGCCCATGCCCACATTCGCATGGCTGGCATCAGGGTTCACCCAGGACACGACGAAGAGCGTATACCCCTGTTCTACCACCCACTTGATCAGGCTGTTCTGCGCTTTGAGATCCAGAATGTAGAATTTGTTGATCCACGGCGGGAAGATGATCAGCGGTGTCTTGTGCACCTCTTTGGTCACCGGCGCGTATTGAATGAGCTCCATCATATCATTGCGATAGACCACTTCGCCCGGCGTCGTGGCGATGTTTTCGCCCAGTTCAAACGCGCTTTCATCTGCCAGCCTTACCACCATCTCACCGCGGTTGGCCTCCAGATCGGCGACAAGGTTTTCCAGACCCCTCACGAGGCTTTCGCCTTCGGTTTCGACGGCCTTTTCCAGCGCGTCCGGGTTGGTGCCCAGAAAATTCGTGGGCGCCATCATGTCGACGATCTGACGAGAGAAATACTCAAGCCGCCGCTTTTCCTTGGCTGGCATGTCATCCAGATCGGCAACGGCCTGTTCCACGGCACGCTTGTTGAGCGCATATTGCTGCTTGATGTAGTGAAAGTAAGGGTGCGTTTCCCAAAGCGGGTTGGCGAAGCGCTTGTCCCCCTTAAGCGGATCTTCGCCCTCGTCTTCTTCAGAAAGCCGACCCGTGGCAAGCGCTTGCTGCGCTTCCATGAAATGACGTACGGATTTACCCCAGAATTCCAGTTGGTTTTCGTACATCTTCCCGGGATTTTCGAACATTTCCTTCCAGAAAGAGGTCGCCGCCTGCGCAAAAAGGTCTTGTCCAGGGGCGTTCAATGTCGGGTTGGCCGGGTTGCGATCGGCCAAAGCCTGCACCAGCCGTGTGGATAACTCTTCCACGCGCTCTAAATTTGCGTTCAGTTTATCGAGTTCTTTACCGGACGGGCCGTTCGCCGTTGCCATCTGAATATTAACCTTCTAAGTTTCTGCTGTGCAGCATTTTCGTCGCTCGGTTGGGGAGAGCAGTGCGACGATCAACCCCGGCACGAGACCGGTTCAAGGAGACGACGATGCGCTACATGGTAACCTACGACTGGATGGAAACCCTCCGAAATACAAATCAGTGGCTGGGCGCCACTGCGCTGTCGATGTCGTCCTATCCCCTCTTTTCTATGGTGCCAAACCCTGCTTTTCAATGGATGGCTGCTTGGGGTGAGGTAACGGAACGCACCTTTCAGCGCATGGTGGTCAAACCTGACTGGGGCATTGAATCAATCACCGGCGAGGATGGTCGCGACCATTTGATCCGCGTAGAACCTGTTCTGGAACGCGCCTTTGGCGATCTGGTGCGATTCGAAGTGGCGGGCCGTGCTGAGATGGACCGCCGGGTCCTTTTGATCGCCCCGATGTCGGGTCACTACGCGACGCTGCTGCGATCCACGGTGCGCTCTTTGCTGCCCGACTGTGACGTTTTTGTCACCGATTGGCACAACGCACGCGACATTCCGGTCTCTGAGGGCAGTTTTGATGTGGAAGACTACACGCGCTACCTCGTCGAATTCATGAAGGAGCTGGGTAGCGATCTGCACGTGATTGCCGTATGCCAGCCGGCGCCGCTTGCGCTGGCGGCGACAGCTTATCTGTCTGAGCATGATCCGGACAGTGTTCCGCGCACGCTCACCCTGATCGGCGGGCCTGTGGACCCCGACGCCGCGCCCACGGAAGTCACCGATTTCGGCCGCCGCGTGACAATGGGGCAGCTTACGGAAACGATGATCCAGCGCGTGGGCTTCAAATACAAAGGTGTAGGCCGCATGGTTTACCCCGGTCTGCTACAACTGGCGTCCTTCATGTCGATGAATGCCGACCGCCACAGCCGCGCATTTTCGGATCAGATCAGCCGCGTGGCCCAAGGCCAGGCAAGCGATCACGACAAGCACAACAAGTTCTACGATGAATACCTGGCCGTAATGGACATGCCGGCTGAATTCTACCTGTCGACCGTGGAACGCATTTTCAAGAATGGCGAAATTGCGCGTAATGCCTTCACCGTGGAAGGTGCGCATGTGGACATCGGCAAGATCGCCAATGTAGCGGTGAAGACCGTCGAAGGCGGCAAAGATGACATATCCGCCCCTGGTCAATGCGTGGCGGCGCTCGACCTTCTGACTGGGCTCGATGACAGCAAGAAGGCCAGCTACGTGGAGCCCGAAGCCGGGCATTACGGCATTTTCGCCGGTCGGTCCTGGCGCAACAATATCCGCCCCTTGGTGCTCGATTTTATCGACGCGAATTCGGAATCTCCCGCTGCGCGCAACCGGACCTCTCCGAAAAAGAGCAAGGCAAAGAAAGCCAAACCCGCCCTTAAAGCCGTTTGAGGCACAGGCCCGCGGAAAGGCGGGAACGAACGCAGGGCAACGCAGGCTTGGCACGTTGCAGCCTATCAGGCGCGCAGATTGCGTCACTCATCAGATTTGACATGCAGCCCGCAGACGCGTCACCCAATCAACGCACACCCAAGTGTCCGGCGCAGCGCATCGGCCAGTTCCTCAACGGTTTCCGTGGCCAGGTACAGCCCACCTGTCGCTTCCGCGAGGCACTTCACTTCACCTGCCACGCGGGCGGCTTCATCCTTTCCGTTCCATGAAAACGGATCGAACACCAAGCGAAAGCCGATCACATGCACGGTCAGGTCACGGCCATCCTCCGCGAGCCGCTGTCCCAAGGCACAAGGCGCACCGCCACAGGTTTCCGACCCGTCAGTGACCAATACGACGATCCCCGGTTTCTTTTCGTATTCAAGTACTTGCGCGGCCTTCTCCACCGATAGAGTCAGCGGCGTGAGGCCCGATGGTTCCATTCGGTTCAGCGCGTCCACGACCGGCCCGGCCGCATTGTCCTGAGGCAGAAGTATGAGGCTGACGCGCTGGCACAGGAAGGTGGAACCCGGCCCATAGGTCATCAACCCGATGCGGCGCACCAGGGCAACCTCGGGCATGACGTCGGCCACGGCGATGCGGGCTTCTTCAATCCGCGTGGGGCCTTCTGCACCGAACCCCAGATCGGCCATGGACGAGGACCCATCAAAGACCAGCATCGCATCCCGTGCGCACGCGCCCGCCCCGTTGGACGGCGCACCGCCCATCATTGTCAGCGCCAAGAGCATCGCTGCGGTCGAGGGTGTTCGCTTGAGACGTCTTATCATCCCGCGACCTTAGCGCAGTTTGGCCGCACCCGACCTCACAACCCAGCGAGCAGGTGCAGAAAAACCCCGCAGAGGCAAACCACGTGCGGACACCGGTCTATTGAAACCACTGGAAGAGCTCATCAATGACTTCTTCGGGCTGTTCCAACATCGGCAAATGGCCCGACCCTTGGCACACGCGCAACCGCGCCTCCGGGATCAGATCAGCCATCAATTCGTGGCGCTTCACCGGGGTCAGACGATCATAGGCGCCACAGATCACCAGCACAGGCACCTGACAGCGACGCAGCACGCCCTGATAATCCCGCCGGCGCTGCAACGCGCGGATCTGGCGGATGATCGTATCAGCGCCCAAATGCGTGGCCATGTTCAGCATCAGCCCCAGCAAGGGCGCGCGCGCTGGATCGGGGGCCAGCGTGTCAGGCCGAATGATCATATCCACGGCTTCATCCAGTCGGCCCGCCCGCAGCTTAATGATCACAGGTTCATAGTCACCTGCCGATTGGGGTGTTTCGGCCAGGGAATTGGTGTTCATCAGGGCCATCCGGGTGACCCGGTCCGGCGCGCGGCGCAAAATCTCCATAGCGACGACGCCGCCCATGGAATGGCCCACAAGGTTGAACCGACGCGGCAGTGCATCCAGCAGGCGGGAGGCGATTTCTTCCACGCGGTCGCCGACCGTCACCGGGGCCACGGTGACCGGCACAATCGGGCTGAGCGCCGCGATCTGCGGCTCAAAGGCGCGCGCATCCGACATGAGCCCCGGAAGAAACACCACAGGATCCTGCATCGATCAAAACCTCTTATTCTTTTGGGGTAGATAGCCAGCAGGGGCGGGGTTTTGCAACGCTCAATCGGGGTATTTGATGCCGCGAAAGGGCGGGAAATCTGCGTAGCGCGCCTTTCGCGCGGCAAGCGGTTCTGACGGTTCGGCACCCGGAGCAAGCAGCTTGCCTTTGGGCGTAATGTAACTGGAAATCGTGCATCGTGGCAGCGCCCGCCAGGATAAATTGAAGGCGGCCAGTTTGGGGAAAAACCACATGTCGGAATATGGCAGATGATCATGAACCCACCACGCCAGATCGCGCCAGTCGCGGCCCTGATCATATCGATCGGCAAACCACGGGATCACCAAAGAGGTTCCAGCACCCGGTCCTTCGTCACCGATGATGTCCCAGATATGGTGCCCGTAATTCACATCATTTCTGGCGCAGTTCAGTTTGTTTTCATTGCCAAACTTGTTGAGCTTGGGACTCCTGTAGCCTGATCGGATGGCGATCCGACCAAACGTTTCCTGCAACGGGTCGAGCAACTGCTCACACAGCTGGCGTCCGTTTTCGATGGCGAGATCCGGATCAACTGGGATGTTCGGGATACCGTGAAAACTGCCGATTTCGGAATGCAGGAAATCGCGCATGTAAAAATGGCGGCTGAGGCGCACCCGACCCAAGGCCTCCAGGCTCCACATGCTGCCGGGTGGACGCATCTCAAAGTCCCCTCACCCATTCTACAATCAGCTTTGTCGCGGGCTGCGTGTTGGCAGGCGACAGGATATCTCCCGCGATCACATGGGCGTTGGGGTCGACGCCTTCGCCCAGGTCTGGCGTGGCGACGGTGACCGGCCCGCCCCAGGTGCCTGCGATCTCCGTCGTGATCTTGCCGTCAACGATCTTGTCGTCCTCGGTATAGTAAAACAGAACAGGCACGTTGATGCCGCCATGATCCGCGCGCGCCGCCGCACGGGAAATCGCGGCCATCGGGAAAAGCGCGGTGGACGGGTATTGATGTGTCCAGAAGCGTTCGTGCTGTGGGTTTTGTGGCTCAAACCCCCAGCGGCGTCCGGCCAGATAGGGCACCCAGTAACGCCCGGCTGGTAAATGCAAGAGTGCCGCTTTCGGATCCGCTACTCCGAAGTTGGGAGAGATGAGCACCATGCCCTTCACCCTTTCCATGGTTTCGGGGTCATCGGCGGCAGCTGCCACAACGATGCTGGCTCCCGTCGAGGAGGCAATGATCACCACCTCGCGGCCCACATGACGGGCGATGCCCAGCGCCTCGTCCAGATCCTCACGCCATTCGCTGGCCCGCGCCCGCCCAAGCGCGTCCCCATCCCGGGCATGGCCCCGCAGGCGGGTGAAGACCAGGTTGGCATCCAGCGCCTGCGCGACGCGATCCGGCATGGGCCGCATGGATTGAAGCGAGCCGGAGAAGCCGTGGACATAAACCACGGCAATGTCACTAGGCACATCCTTGAGCGCGCGCCAGATAACACGCTTTTCCAGTCCCGGTTTGATGTCGGAATACCGCGCCTCCCGCAGTTGAAGATATGTATCAACTCCGTCTTGCAACACACTGCGATCAAAGGTTTTTTCAGGGATCAACGGTTCACGCGGGCCAAAGATCATGACAAGCGTGAAAAGGACCACGACACCGATGAGAAGCCCCCATGCAGCGCGCAGCGCACCCACCATCACCAGGCTCCGATCCGGGTGAGCACCTCCTCAACCGAGTCAGTGATGAGAGACAGGCAGTCTGGATCAGAAAACCGGTGGTCGGCCCCATCGACCAATGTCAGCCGCATATCGGGTGACTGCGCGTGCTTAAGCAACCTAAGCGCCACTGATACGTCCACATCAGCATCAGCTGTGCCCTGCAACGATCTGACTGGGAACGGCAGTTTTAGCTCATCACGCAGCACCAGCTGCGTGCGACCCTCTTCGATCAACCTTTTGGTGATGATGTAGGGTTCGCCGTAATCAGAAGGAAGCACGACTTGCCCCTCGGCCTCAAGGGCTGAACGTTGGGCATCATCGAACCCGGCCCACATACTGTCTTCTGTAAAATCCGGCGCTGCGGCGATGGTGACAAGCCCTGCCACATGGTCCGGCATTGTCCGCGCCACCAACAGCGAAATCCACCCTCCCATGGAAGAGCCCACAAGCACTTGCGGACCTTCTGTGAGCGTGGAAAGCGCCGCCATCGCGTCCGCCGCCCAATTTCCGATCGCGCCATCCGTGAAGGCCTCTGAGGATTGGCCGTGACCCGAGTAGTCAAACCGCAAGAAAGCTCGTCCGGTGGCCTGTGCCCATTCTTCAAGATAGACCGCCTTGGTTCCTTCCATGTCGGACTTAAACCCGCCAAGAAACACCACGCCGGGGCCGCGACCGTCAGTTTTTACATAGGCTAACCGGTGCCCGTCTGGGCCGTCCATGAACTGCACATTGGCCATCATGTCCCCTTTCGCATTCTGGCGCCACTTGGCCGAAAAAAGAGCGGTGTTTCAAGGGAGTTTTGACCGGAGTTCACGCGCTACATGATGGATCCCAAGCGCTGTTCGATGTTTTGCAACAACCCGTTGCCAATCTGCCCATTCAACCGTTCGGTCGCGGATGAGGCCCAACCTGTCGACCGCTTTGGTTCTGACGGCTCGTCTTCATGAGATGCCCGCGCGTCGATTTCACCGCGCGATGGGTGCTCATAGGTTTCCATGTCCCGCGTCCCGAATTGCTGCTGCCTGCCTCAAGTGACCAAATCGGCCACTCTCTTGACGGTAATACAGCAGGAGTCCCCCATCAAGAAAAAAATCATTCAATTTCAGTATGTTGCGATGAACAATTGCGCACATTTGCACACATGGGCATACAACGCTGGGGCGCGCATGAAAAAACCGGCCTCAAAAGGGCCGGTTTTCGCCATTGAATGGGGCGGTTTAGCCGCCGATGTATGGCTGAGACCGGGGGCGGTAGAAAACCTTCTGATTGTGGAGGCGCCCCAACAGGTCGTGGATGACCCGCACCTCTTCCGTGGTCTCTTCACAAATCTGGACCTCATTGCGGACTGCGCAATGCTCTTCATGGGCTTGCTCGGACAGCTCACGCTTCTTTTCACGCAACGCCGCCTCAATAACCTCCAGATCTTGAACGGAAAGCTCGAAATTCCTGTTATACGCCGCCATGGTCATCCCCTGTTTCCTGCCCGGTCCGGGCCACGAATCTTTCGCAGAACTCTGCGCTTTACGTCTATATAGGCCAAACAAATCGCTTGATAAGGGGGAAAAATCAAGACGAGAAAATCGTTATGCGTCAAACTGTTACACTGCCGTGTGCGCGCCATTGTATACCCAAATTGCATGCATTTGTACGCATCCTGTGAGATCAAAGACTTAGGCCGGTCTTCTCATCCGGGTTGACTTCGCCACCTCGCTGCGCCATTGAGCCATGACATACCCGCAACCGGGCGTTCCGTGGGCGCCAAACCGACGAGGAGACAAGGCTGATGGCCTCTATTTCCCTGACTTTCCCCGATGGCAATTC
>CAYMEC010000106.1:0-9050 GCA_964389425.1 uncultured Roseovarius sp. | reverse complement strand
GGACGGAGGTCGTCGACTGGTCCGGCGATATGGATGCTGAAGACCTGATCGAGCGCGAGGACATGGTCGTCACCGTGACGTCGGGTGGCTATATCAAGCGCACTGCCCTGACCGATTTCCGTGCGCAAAAGCGCGGTGGCAAGGGCCTCAGCGGGATGCAGACCAAGGAAGAGGACGTGGTGACCACGCTCTTCGTGGCCAACACGCATACGCAGCTGTTGTTCTTCACCACAGACGGCATGGTCTACAAACTCAAGACGTGGCGTTTGCCACAAGGCGGGCGCACGTCGAAAGGCAAGGCGATCGTGAACATCCTGCCCATTCCGCAAGGCGTGTCGATTGCCGCGATCATGCCTGTCGATGTGCCGGAGGAAGAGTGGGACAATCTGCAAGTTTTCTTTGCCACATCGGCTGGAGATGTGCGCCGTAACGCCTTGTCAGACTTCACGAATGTCAAATCAAACGGCAAGATCGCCATGAAACTGCCGGATGAAGATACACGCCTTGTGAATGTGCGCATCTGTAGTGAAGACGATGACGTGATGCTGGTCACCAGCAGCGGGCGCGCGATCCGCTTCCCCACGACGGAGGTACGCGTGTTCAAAGGCCGCGATTCAACCGGTGTGCGGGGGATCAGGCTGCAAGGCGATGATGCGGTCGTGTCCATGTCTGTCATTCGTCACTTTGAGGCCACGCCGGATGAACGCGCGGCCTATCTGAAGATGCGTCGTCAAGCGGAGGGCGCCGAAGACGGTGAGGTTGATGAAGAGGCCAATGAAGACGCTGTCATATCACCGGAGAGATTCGATGAAATGCGCGCGGCGGAAAACCTGATCCTGACGATCAGTGATGGAGGGTCCGGCAAGCTCAGCTCCAGCCATGACTACCCTGTGCGGGGGCGTGGCGGCATGGGGGTGCAGGCAATGGACAAGGCCATGCGTGGCGGGCCCCTTGTGGCGAGCTTCCCGGTGGAGCGTCAGGACCAGATCATGCTGGCCACCTCAGGTGGGCAATCCATCCGCGTGCCGGTGGAGGGTATTTCCTTCCGGTCCCGGTCGGCGGGCGGTGTGAAGGTGTTTGACACCGCCAAGGGCGAACACGTCGTCAGCGTGGCCTGGATCGCCGATCAGGGTGACGAGGATGAAGCCGCAGACGTCGCGACCGAGGACACCGAAGGCTGAGAACCAAGCGGTTTTTAGGAAAACCGATCCGAAAACGCGCGTTTTGGCACGAGGTTTCGCACGGATTTGCCACAATTGACCCACAGGTCCTGATCGCAGGGGGCAAAGCGATTGGGGAACCAAGATGGGTGTAAGACGCGACGCATGGCTGAACCAAACCGGGATCAAACTGATCCGGGTTGTGATCGGATCGCATTTTTGCGCGATCGCGCTTGGGGTACCCTTGGGTTTTGATCCTTTCCTCCTTCTGGGCGCCGTATTGCCCAGTGATCTGGCACAGACGATAGGTGGGGCGACGCTGTTCACGCTGGCCATCGCGTTCATTTGCGGGGTCATGCTTCGGGTGGTGTCGCTGATCCTGGCCGGGTTCATGATTTTTTCGGCCACCGCGACATTGCTCTTTTCGAATGATGTGGCCGCTATCGGGCCGCTCTGGCAATCCATAGCGCTCGGTGCGGCGGTGATGCTGTGTTATGGTGCGCTGAGGCCCCATGAGTTGCACAAGACCGCGCTCTTTCCGGTCAGGACGCTGCGCGGGGCCGTGGCACGGGAAATCAAGCATGGCGTGAGCCCCCGACGGGTGCGACCCAAGGGGCGGACCGCACGCGCGGAACGTCCAGATCCTTTCACCCGCACCTTTGCGCCGCTGATTGCGCCGACCGAACACATGATCGGTGTGGCCAAGGACCAGAACGTTGCGCCGAAACCGGTGGTGGGCCGTGAGGAGGTGGCTGAAGACGATGTACGGAACATTTTCGTCAATCTTTGAGCCACGGTCGGCATCAACCCGGGGCACACCCGTTGCGAAATGCGCGGTACCTCCTTAGCTCTAGGCCTACGCTGCAAGGAGAAAGACATGCTTTGGGTCATCCTGGCCTCACTGGCCTTCATCATCCCGTTCTGGAAGCTGCTGCCGCAATACGGACTGTCACCCTATTGGTCCCTCGCGGCGGTCTTCCCGCTTTTCGCGCTTGTGCTTCTTTATGTGATGGCGTTTCTTTGTCCCCCAAGAAACGGTTGATTAAGACGGCCTTAACCATCGCAAAACAGTTTGGTGGGGGCAGTGGCACGGAACCTTGGGGGATGAACTATGGTGGGCAAATACGGAGCACTGGTCGCGTGCGCGGCCGTGTTGGCGGGGTGTGCAGGGGCGCCGGAAGGCACCAGCCAGGACAATGTGTCTGATTTTCTGGTCGCGGCGGCGACGATCGGGTGTGAGATCAAGCATGACTCCGATTACGCGCCCATCGAGTTTCAGGCTGGTATCAGTAAGGAACAGGCGCTTGGCATCTCGCAGTTTTTGCTGGCGAGGGGCGATGCGCAAGCGCTCGAGGGCGGTGGCCTGCGGGTGACGGCGGGGCCCTGCGCGCAAACCGCGTGACCCGTACACGGCGCGTAAGTTGTTCCTGCTCGGACACGATCCGTGAAAACATCACATAGAGACAAGACAGCGTGGGCATTCAACGCTAAATATACGCCAGACCGGTCGGGGCGGCCTGACCACATCAGGGACAAAACGAAGACAAAAGGGACTTTTCGATGGCTGTGAAGGACGAAAACTCGAAACAAAGCTGTTTGCTGGGCTGTGCGATTGCTGGTGCAATCGCGGGCGTTGTACTGGCAGCGGCGCTTTACATCGTGATGGGTTACGGCAGTGCGGCGTCCATTTTCCTGGGCGGTCTGGCAGCGGTGATCCTGGCCGTGCTGATGATGGTGGTGTTCTGCCGCGAATTGCCCGCGCCGATTGACCAGGGATTCAGCTCTGCCAATCCACCGGCCAAACCGTCTGAGCCGAAACCGGCAGTGTCGACGGCGAGTGCAGCGGCAGCGGCGACCTCGGCAGCCCCGGCAGCCCCGGCAGCCCCGGCAGCCCCGGCAGCCAAGCCCGCTTCAAAGAAGCCGGCGGCGAAAAAGCCGGCGGCAAAAGCCGCAGCAAAGCCCGCAACCACCGCCAAGCCCAAGGCGGCCGCCAAGCCCAAGACAACGGCCAAACCCAAAGCGGCGGCCAAGCCTGCCGATGACGGCAAACCCGCGGGCCTGAAGAAAGCCCGCGGCGGCAAGGCCGATAACCTCAAGGAAATCAAGGGCGTCGGCCCCAAACTTGAAAAAATGCTGAACGGCATGGGTTACTACCATTTCGACCAGATTGCATCCTGGAAGAAGAAGGAAGTGGCTTGGGTGGATGAAAACCTCGAAGGGTTCAAAGGCCGCGTGAGCCGTGACGAATGGGTCAAGCAGGCCAAGATCTTGGCCAAGGGCGGAGAAACCGAGTTTTCTAAACGCGTCGATAAGGGCGGCGTGTACTGATCGCTCTTTGTGACCGCGCATGGCAAAACCTGATCCGGTCTCCCGAAAAGGACGACAAGCAGCCTTGGTGATTGCAGGCACCGGGGTCGCTTGGATCTTGTTTGGCCTGATTGCCGACAAGGAGGGGTTCAGTGTAACCACCCGCATCGTGGGCGATCTGGTGGCGCTTGGCGGTTTCGGCTTCGCCTTTTTCCTGATCTATCAGATGTGGCGCATGCGGCAGGATGAGAAGCGATGATCAAGCGCTACGAGTTCACCGGCGATGACGTCGCTGCCGATATTCGCGAACGATACAATTACGACGGTGATCTGGCAGAGATTTACGCGACCACCCGCGATTACGAAGTGCACAAGTGGCACCATTACATCCCGCTTTATGATCGCTATCTGGGCCGCTTTCGGGGCACGAAGGTGCGTATGCTGGAAATTGGCGTCAACAAGGGTGGGTCCTTGCAGATGTGGCGACGGTTCTTGGGCGAAGATGCCGTGCTGTTTGGCATCGATATCAACCCGGACTGTGCGGAATTCGATGGCCTGTCAGGCCAGGTGCGGATCGGGTCACAAGGGGATCGCGTCTTTCTGAACAAAGTGGTGGAAGAGATGGGCGGCGTGGATGTCGTGCTCGACGATGGCAGTCATCGCATGAACCATATCGAGACCTCTTTGTTCACGCTGTTCCCGTTGATGGAGCTTTACGGGGTCTACCTGATCGAAGATCTGCATGCGGCCTATTGGTCCGGCATGGGTGGCGGGTTCAAGGCGCCCGACAATTTCTACAACAAGGTGCGCAAGATGATCGACGACATGCACTACGCCTACCACCGCAAGGATTTGCAGGTGCCAGAGTTGGAGGGCGCCGTAGCAGGCGTGCATGTACACGACTCGCTGGTAGCGATCGACAAGGGGCCGCTTTTGCGCCCCACGCATTCAAAGGTGTTTTGAACCTACCCGCGCCGCAATGGGCTACAACCACGCCTTTGTGCATCGCAGGCTCTTTTTATCTAAAGTCGGCAACACTATAGTGGCGATCAAACAACAAATATGGGTCTGACATAATGAGGCTAACGAGCATGTCTTTGCCCCGGGTGATGCGAACAACTGTCATCTGTTTGGCAGTGTTGGTCGCGGCGTCCTGCGCAAGAAATGAAGAGCGGGTGCTGTTTGATGGCGTTCACTACAAGGCCAAGTCCAAGGCTGCCAGTAAGGATGACCGCAAGATTTTCGAAACCGTGGTGCGTCGCCCGGATCAGGGGATCAAGGGGGCGCTTGCTGCCGGGGAACACGAGAGCAAGCGATACTGCCTGAAGAATTTCGGCACCTCGGAGATTGAATGGTCGCGCGGTCCCAACGACCCGCAAGCACCGCTTTACGCCCAAGGCGGGAGCCTTGTTCTAAACGGGCAGTGCGTGCTGTGGTAGGATCAAGGGGCCAGTGTTATTGAATAGCAATGCGGCAAACCCCCATGTTTAAGCCTCTTATCATGGACGGAGGTGCACGATGGCACGAGTGATACAGGCATTTTCTTACGCGGCCCTTTGCGCGGTGGTGGCAGGCACCATGACGGCGACGCCCAGTCAGGCCGGCATGGCGGATGAGGCGGACATCAACGAAGGGCTCGTCTATATTGCCGCTGCGGACAAAATCCGCCGCGAATGCAGTTCGATCAACGGTCGGATGTTGAAGGCGCAGCGCTATGCCAATTTGCTGAGGGGTATTGCGCGCGACCGTGGCTATACGGACGCGGAAATCGACGCTTATCTGGACAACAAGGAAGAACGCGCCAAGGTGCGAGCGCAGCGCAATGTCTATTTCGAGAGCCAAGGTGCCAGCAACCTTGATCCGGCCTCGCTGTGCACGTTGGGCCATGCGGAAATCGCCCGGAAAACCAAGATCGGCTACCTGTTGAGGGCCAAGTGATCGCGTATGACGGGTAGGGCAGGTCTCGGAACAGTATTGATAAGCCTTGTGGCCCTTGCGGGCTGCGCTGAGGCTGAGCGCCCGCGCGATGCACCCGACGTCGTGACAAGCGGTTTTGCGCCGGACTACCTTGGGGTTGAAACCCATCTTCTGGATGGGGATCTCGTGAATTTTCAGGTGGAGATGCGTGGTGCGAGGGATCGGCTGGATGTGGATCGCTACGCGGAATGCGCAGCGGCGCAGTATACGTTGATCCGAGGCTTCGGTTTTGCCCGGCATGTGCGCACCAATGTGGCCGAACAGGGCGGTTTGTGGCGTGGCGATGCGGTCTATACCATTTCGTCGGCGCTGCCTGACGGGGTAAAAAAGCTCGACGCGGAAGTTGTCGCGCAGGATTGCGCGGAAAACGGAATACCGATGGTGTGATGAACAGACGGAAGGCCGCCCCATGAGTGAAGACAAGCACCCCTTTGAGGCCATGATGACCCAGATGCAGGACATGGCCAAAGCCATGAACCCCGCGCTGTCCAGTTTCACGCCAAAGGACTTGGAGGCGTTATGGCCCACCATGCCCAAAGAGGTCATGGAGATGTTTTTCGGCAAGGGGATCAGCAAGAACGGCCTGGATGCCAAGACACGTCTTTTGATCACGCTGGCCGGGCTGACGATGCTGGGTGCGCAATCTGACACGCAAATCCGAATGACCGTGCGCCATCTGTTGGAGGCCGGGGCCACCCGGGATGAGATCGCAGAGACGATTTCCATGATGTCGGTCTTTGCCGGGCTCCCATCCATGACCCGCGCCATGGAACTGGCGCAGGATGTGCTGGACGGGGTGGAGGACGACGACACGTGAAGGCAATGGTGTTGGTGGCGCTTCTGGCAGGGCCTGTGCAAGCGTTGGAGCTTGCCCAATGCGACCGTACCACCCATGTCAGCCATGGCGGCCAAGACATGCATCGCGATCTGGGTGAGGGCCGGGTGATGTGGCGCGATTGGTGGTCGCAGGAAGGGACCGCCACGGATTTTACCATTCAGGATTGCGGATCCGGTGAGGCTTTGACCTTTCGGACCGCGGAAGAAAATATGGGCGACCGTCCGCCCTTTGACCGCACGGAGGCCACGCTGAAAGTGTTGGACCGGCATCAGCGCGGCGCGCGGATTTTTGCGACGTTGCAACGGATGGCGGATGACCTTGATGGGATTGCGAAAGAGGTTTCCGTCACAACATCCGGGCAGGAATCCTGCGCGTGCGCCGCGCTTTATTCTGATCTGCGCGGGGACAAAGCAGAATTCCGGCTCGCAGACTAGGCACGGAACTGTACGAAGGGGTCTGGCCGGTTGCGCTTAATTGCGCTGCTTGTCGGTTGCCCTGCGGCCAAACGGGCTATTTCCTTCAAAGAGAATTGAAGACAGCCTCACCAATGCCCGTTGCACTCCTGCCCCGTTCCGTCAATATCACCGCGAAACCCGGGCCACATCTGGCGCGCGGAACAGGATTGAAAGGGTAGGGGTTTTGGAAACCATCATCCTTTTTGCGCCTTTGGTGGGTGCGCTTATTGCCGGGCTGACATGGCGGGCAATCTCGGATGCCGGGGCACAATGGGTGGCCACGGGCTTTGCCCTTTTTGCGGCGGCCCTGGCGTGGGTGCTCTGGTTCAACTTCGATGGCGACCTGCGTCAAGGATATCTGATGGATTGGCTGCGGTCGGGTACGGTGGACGCCGCCATCGCGCTGCGGCTCGACGCGGTATCAATGCAGATGATGGTGGCGATCACCAGCGCGTCCGCACTTGCGCATCTTTTCGCCCTTGGCTTCATGGACCGGGACAAGAGTTTTGACGAGGGGTTGAGCTTTCGGCCCCGCTTCTTTGCCTATCTTTCGCTGTTCACCTTCGCCGCATTGCTTTTGGTGGTCTCTGACGGGCTGCTGCAAATGCTTTTGGGTCTCCAGTTGAGCGCCGTCATGGCCTATCTCTTGATCAGTTTTCGAACGCATTTCAAGAATGCCAATCTGGCTGCGATCCGCACGTTTGTGATCAACATGCTGGGCCATGGGGCGCTGATCCTCGGTATCGCGGGGCTTTACCTGCTGACCGACAGTTTGCAGTTCGATGACATTTTTGACGCGGTGCCGGAACTGGCGGGAGATCCGGCTTTGACGCTTTGTGTGGCGCTTGTTCTGCTGGGGGCGATGGCGGCGTCTGCGCAGATCCTGTTCCATGTTTGGCTGCCCGCCGCGATGGAGGCCCCGGCCCCTGCGGCGGCCCTGCTGAGTGCGGTTTTTGCGGCAAGTGGGGCTTTCATTGCCTGGCGGCTTGAGCCGGTCTTTATCGAAGCGCGTGTCGTGCAGGATGTCATGGTCTGGATCGGCATGGCGACGGCGCTTCTGGCGGGACTAGCGGGCGCGGCACAAAGCGACATCAAACGCACAATGGGCTTTATCGCGATCGTGCAGTTGGGTCTGATCTTCACGATCCTCGGGCTTGGTCTTGGGGACGGCGTGCATCAGGTCATGCAGGTGCAGATCCCCCTCTTCATGGGTCTTCAGGTGCTTCTGGTCCTCGGGGTGGGGGCGGTGACACGATCCATGGATGACAGCCGCGATATGACGGGTTTCGGTGGCTTGCGCGCGAAACTGCCGGTCGTGGCCATGGCCATGATGCTGGCGGGGGTGGTGGCCACGGGCGTTGGCTTTGCGCAGGCCGGGCTTGGTATGATCCTCCCAGGACCGGGAAATGTGGTCTTTGCCAGCGCATATCTGCTGCATCCGGTCGTCTTCGGAGGGCTGTGCGTGGCCGTCGCATTGGGTATCTTCGCCCTCTGGCGGGTCATTTTCCTGTGCTTCACGGGCCCGTCGCGGGCACCTTCCGACGTCATTGATGGTATTGCGGCCAACCCGCGGGTGATGAATGCCGTTCTTGCCGTGCTGAGTGTTCTGATCGTGGGCGTTGTCCTCTGGCAGATCGCCCGGATGAGTGCGATGCCCGGGCTCGCAGGGCCGGCATGGCTGGCCTCTTTGCCTTTCGCATCTGCGGTTGCGGGCTTCGTTCTGGCCGTGTGGTTTTATGTGCTCCAGCCGGGTCTGCCCAAGGCGTTCGCCCAGGCCGTGCCCGCACTCCACAGGCTGTTGGGCGATGGGTTCCATCTGGATCGGGCCTTTGGCGCGATATTCACGGCGCCGCTCAGATCCTTGGGATCGCTATTCGGTGAGACGGTCGACAATCGCCTTGATGCGCCCATGGAGGCCTTGGGCGCGCGGCTTGAGCCGCGATACTCCGAGATCCTCGATCGTCGCTTTGGCCCGGTTCATTTGTGCTGTGCTGCCGCGATCTTTTTCGGGCTGGTGGCAGTGATCACATGGTCCGTGCTCGCCGCGGGAGGCGCGTAATGGACAACCTCCTGTCGATCACGATTTTCATACCGGCGATTGCGGCTGCGATTCTCGCCATTTTCCTGCGCGGAGATGATCCAGAGGCCCA
Source organism: uncultured Roseovarius sp. (assembly GCA_964389425.1). Lineage (GTDB taxonomy): Bacteria > Pseudomonadota > Alphaproteobacteria > Rhodobacterales > Rhodobacteraceae > Roseovarius. Next base: position 163 of record CAYMEC010000106.1, on the reverse strand, counting down.
TCGCAACGCCAAATGGGTGGCTTTCATCGCAAGCGCCATGACCTTCGTGGTCTCGCTCTTCATCCTTTTCGACTTCGACGCGGGCGATCCTGGGTTCCAGTTCGTAGAGGAGCATGAGTGGCCTTTCGGCGTAACCTACCGTGTGGGCGTAGACGGGATCAGC
>CAYMEC010000105.1:0-9301 GCA_964389425.1 uncultured Roseovarius sp. | reverse complement strand
TATTTCGCAGATCAGCCAGTTTTGGCTGCGCCATTTTTTTGGCCATGCGTTTTAGGTCGAGCGCGCGAAATTCATTCCATTCGGTGAGGATCACAAGAAGATCGGCCTTGTTGGCGCATTTGTAAGGATCTTCCACCCAGGTCACGCCGGGCAAAAGCGCGTCGCCTTCATGTTTTCCTTGAGGATCGCAGACGCGGACCTTGGCCCCGGCCCCCAGCATCGCGGGCACAATGGTCAGAGAGGGCGCATCGCGCATGTCATCGGTGTTGGGCTTGAAGGTGACACCCAGAACAGCGACTGTTTTGCCATTGAAGCTGCCATCGCAGAGGTCGAGCAGCTTATCCACCATGCGCGTCTTTACCTGTTCATTCACGTTGATCACGGTCTCCGTGATCTGCATTGGCACCGCATGATCCTGCCCCATCCGAGCCAATGCGCGCGTGTCTTTGGGAAAGCAGCTGCCGCCATAACCCGGCCCGGAATGGAGGAACTTGTTCCCGATGCGCCCATCAAGGCCCATGCCATGGGCAACCTGTTTCACATCCGCCCCTGTGCGTTCACAAAGGGAGGCGATTTCATTGATAAAGGTAATCTTGGTCGCCAGAAACGCGTTGGCGGCGTATTTGATCACCTCGGCGCTTTCCAGATCTGTGGTGATGATAGGGAAATCGCGCAGGTAGAGGGGGCGATAGATTTCTGCCATCACCTCGGCGGCGCGTTCTGACTGAACGCCAACGACCACGCGGTCGGGTTTCATGAAATCGTCAATCGCCGCCCCTTCCCGCAGGAATTCAGGGTTGGAAGCGACGTCGAAATCGAGATCGGGATTGGCCTTGCGCACCGTTTGCTTGACCTGCCGGTTGGTGCCCACGGGCACCGTCGATTTGGTCACGATAACCACGTAATCCTTGGCGAGCTTGGCCACTTCCTCTGCCGCGGCCATGACATAAGTGAGGTCAGCATGCCCATCGCCGCGTCGAGTAGGTGTGCCAACGGCGATGAAGATGGCGGACGCCCCAGCGATCGCCTCTTCCAGATCGGTGGTGAAGGACAATCGCTCTGCCGAAACATTTTTTGTCACAAGATCTTGCAGTCCCGGCTCAAAAATAGGGATTTCGCCCTTTTTCAGCGTTTCGATCTTGGTCGGATCCTTATCCACGCAGACCACATCATGGCCGAAATCCGAAAAACACACGCCAGATACAAGGCCCACATACCCCGTCCCGATCATCGCGATTTTCATAGCTGCCCGTCCTTTGACTTGGTGTTTTTCACCATATGGCCGGGCGGGTGGCTGTAAGTCAATCTGACACAATCCGTGAACCGGATGGGCGGGTTGTGGCCTTCCAAGGTTGGACAGGGCTGTGTGAGATGGGTAAAACACCCTGAACCGGCGGGCAAAGACCGGGTAAAGGCGGAGCGAAAGGACAGGGTATGTCGGACAAACTGTTTGGCACGGACGGGGTTCGGGGAACAGCCAATACTTGGCCGATGACGGCGGATCTGGCTTTGCGCCTCGGTGCGGCCGCAGGGCGATATTTTCGAAGGGACAAGAACGAACACCGCGTGGTCATCGGCAAGGATACGCGCCTGTCAGGCTACATGATCGAATACGCGCTGACCGCCGGTTTTGCTTCGACAGGTATGAACGTCTTCCTTCTGGGCCCGGTGCCGACCCCCGCAGTGGGGTATCTGACCAATTCTTTGCGCGCTGATGTAGGTGTCATGATTTCGGCCAGCCATAACCCGGCCGAGGATAACGGAATCAAATTATTTGGGCCCGATGGCTTCAAATTGTCGGACGAGGCGGAGGCCGGTATTGAGGGCCTGCTGCAAGATGGTGTTGATGCTGCCGCGCCCTCGAATATTGGCCGCGCCAGGCGCTTTGAAGATGCGCGCGGGCGTTATACCGAATATGTGAAAACCACCCTGCCCCGCGGACAGAGGCTGGACGGGCTGAAGATCGTCCTCGATTGCGCCAATGGAGCCGCGTACAAAACCGCGCCTGCCGTATTGTGGGAATTGGGCGCGGAAGTGATCCCCATCGGGGTCGATCCCAACGGTCACAACATCAATGCCAATTGCGGCTCCACCCACCCCGAAACGGCCGTCGCCAAGGTTCTGGAGACGGGTGCGGATTTGGGTATTTGCCTGGATGGTGATGCGGATCGCGTGGTTCTGATTGATGAGACAGGCAAGGTTGCTGACGGTGATCAGATCATGGCGCTGATCGCCACGCGCTGGGCCGAAAACGGGCGGCTGGCGAACAACACGCTGGTGGCAACTGTCATGTCCAATCTGGGGATGGAGCAATACCTGAATTCCAAAGGCATCGCGTTGAAGCGGACCTCGGTCGGGGATCGCTACGTGGTGGAGGAGATGCGCGCTGGCGGGTTCTCTTTAGGAGGCGAACAATCCGGCCATATCGTCATGACGGATTACGCGACCACAGGCGACGGGCTGATTGGCGCATTGCAGTTTCTGGCATCCATGGTGGAAACAGGAAAACGTGCGAGCGCGCTGGCGCAAGTGTTTGAACCGGTGCCGCAGCAATTGATCAATGTGCGCTACGACAAATCTAAAGCACCCCTGTCAGAAACATCCGTGAAGAACGCCATCACGGCGGCCGAGGCGCAGCTTGGCCGCGATGGTCGGTTGCTTATTCGCAAATCTGGCACGGAGCCCCTGATCCGCGTGATGGGGGAATCTGCCGACGTGGTTCTTTTGGAAAATGTCCTGAGTTCGGTGGTGGATGCAGTCAAGAAGGCAAGCTAGCCCTTCGGCCCATCCTTGCGCGCATAGATGTCTTCGTAGCGCACGATGTCATCTTCGCCAAGGTATACACCAGTCTGCACCTCAATCAGTTCCATCGGCACTTTGCCCGGATTTTCCAGCCGGTGTTTGGCACCAAGCGGGATGTAGACGGACTCATTCTCGGACAGCAGTATGATGTCGTCATCAATCGTGACGCGCGCTGTGCCCGCAACCACGATCCAGTGCTCGGACCGGTGCATGTGGCTTTGCAGGGACAGCGCGGCGCCTGCGTTCACTACAATACGCTTCACCTGAAACCGACCACCTAGAGTGAGCGTTTCAAAGAACCCCCAAGGGCGGTGATCCACGGGAAAGGTATCGGCCTGCCGGATCTCATCCTTGCGCATCGCTTTGACCAGGTTGCCGACATCCTGTGCGCGATCCCGGCTGGAAATCAGCACGGCATCCTGCATGGCGACGGCCACGACATTCTCAAGACCCAGCGCCACCAGCCGCACCTGATCGCTTTCCGAACGCAGCAGGCTGTTCGAACAATCCTCTGCGGTCACAAGCCCCGAGGTGACAACGCCATCCGCATCGGCAGACCCATGTTCCCGCAGGGCTTCCCAACCGCCCAAGTCGGACCAATCGCCTTTGTGAACCACCACTGACAGATTGTTGATCTTCTCCATGATCGCGTAGTCGATGGAGATATCTTCGCACTGGCACCACGGGTCTTCCGCCAGTCGCAGAAAACCCAGATCCGTCTCTGCACCTTCTACCGCCGCATTGACGTGGGTGAGTATATCGGCGGCATGTTCGGAAAACGCATTGATCAGCGTTTTTGCGGTGAAGAGGAAGATGCCCGAATTCCACATGAAATTCCCGGCATCCAGCATTTCCTGCGCGCGGGTGACCTTGGGTTTTTCCACGAACCGCTCTAAGGGCACTGCGCCCGTTTGGTCGCCTTCACCCAATTCCAGATACCCGTATCCTGTTTCCGGTCGGTCGGGCGCAATCCCGAAGGTCACAACATTTCCGGCCAACGCCGCATCGGCACCTCGCAACGCGGTTTCGCGGAAGACATTCGCGTGTTGAATGTAATGATCCGACGGGGCCGCCAGGATCATGGCATCGGGATCCTGTGCCGCCGCGACCAGTGCTGCCGCGAGAAGGGCAGGTGCCGTGTTGCGCGCGTCAGGTTCGATGAGAACGGCCCCGGGATCGATACCGATTTCTGCCAGCTGCTGGGTCACGATGAACCGGAAATCGGAATTTGTCACGATCATGGGCGCTGCAAAGTCAGGTCCCGAAAGGCGTTTCGCCGCCTGCTGAAACAGCGACCCGTCCCCGATCATCTGCACAAATTGCTTGGGGTAACTTTTGCGCGACAGTGGCCAAAGGCGCGTGCCGGATCCGCCGCACAGAAGAACAGGGATAATTTTCTGAGCCATGGCGTGCCTCATCTTTTGACGAGGTGACTATCAGTCAACGCGCCCAAGGCACAACAGGTTTTGACCGAAACCATACAAGCCTGTATTGTCCATTCACCCTTGTATGGAATCGCCCATGACACTGCTCACGGCCCCTCTGAGACCCGATCGTCAAACGCGTCTCTCCGCTGCGGACTGGATAGAGGTTGCCCTGCGCACCCTCGTGGAAAATGGCATTGAGGCGGTTCAAATCACCGCGCTGTCACGCGCGCTCAGGGTCACGCGCGGTAGTTTCTATTGGCATTTCGACACGCGGGAGGATCTGCTCAAGGCCCTTGTCAATGAATGGCAGGCCCGAAATACCGGTGTGATGGTCGAAGCCATGACCGACGCGCCCACGCTAGATGAAGGCATTCTGGAATTGTTTGCCGTCTGGGTTGATCACACCCGCTTTGATCCCGACCTCGACAGTGCGATCCGCGTTTGGGCCAAACATGATGCCGTGCTTTCCGAGACACTTAAGGCCGAGGATAGCGCCCGTATCAACACCATCGCCGCGTTCTTTGAACGGTTTGGGTATGAGGCCCAAGACGCGTTCATTCGCGCCCGGGTTATCTACCTTACGCAGATCAGTTTTTACGCGCTGGGCATTGATGAAGATGCAGGCGTCTTGCACCGGCTGGGCTACCTAGAGGCCTATTTCCGCAGCTTCACAGGCCGCGACATAAACCCAGATATCGCCGCAACCTACCGCGCCCGCGTTCTTAAAGAGGAACAATCATGAACAGACCGCAACGTCGTGGACGCACCGCCAAACGCGCGAGCAGCGCCATCAAAACCTTTGATCAGGCATGGCGTCAATGGGTGCGCCCCTATCCGCCCATTGAGCAATTCAGCGCGGACGAAATTGAGGCGATTCATGAGGCATCACTGCGAGTGTTGCGTGACATCGGCATAAAAGTTCTGAACGATGAAGCGCGCGCACTCTACGTCTCTGCCGGGATGGCGGAACATGAAGATGAGGTGATCCGATTTGACCCCGACGCGTTGATGGAGATCGTCTCAAAAGCACCGTCAACAGTAACGCTTTTCGGTCGACGTGAGGGCCGGGAAGTGGTGATAGGCGGCCAGAACATCGGTATCTGTACTACGGGTGGCACGCCGAACTTTTCCGACATCAAACAGGGCCGCAATCCGGGAACACTGGAGGCGCTCGACAATTTCTGCCGCGTCTCGCAGTCCTTTGACGTGATCCACATGATTGGCCCTTTTGTAGAGGCGCAGGATATCCCTCCGAATATCCGCCACTTCGCGATGACGAAATCCGTCCTGACCATGACAGAAAAGGTGCCGTTTGTGTTTTTCCGCGGGACAGAGGCCGTCGCCGATGCCTATGAAATGATCCGCATCGCCCATGGACTGACCCCGGAGCAGTTTACCAACACGCCTGTCAGCTATTCGGTTGCAAATTCCAATTCCCCGTTGATGCTCGACCTGCTGATGTGCCGCGGTATCATTGATGCGGCCAAGGCCGGCCAGCTAATGGTGCTGACCCCCTTTACCCTGTCGGGCGCCATGGCCCCAGTTACCTTGCCCGGTGCCCTCGCCCAACAAAACGCCGAGGCGTTGGCCGGAATTTGTCTTGCCCAAATCGCAAGGCCCGGTGCGCCGGTTTGCTACGGCAGCTTCACATCCAATGTAGACATGAAATCGGGCGCGCCGGCTTTTGGGACGCCCGAGTATGTGAAGGCCGCGTTTGCCTCTGGGCAATTGGCGCGTCGCTACAATCTGCCGTTGCGATCCTCCGGCGTGACAGCGGCCAATGCACCCGATGCACAAGCAGCCTATGAAACGCAGATGTCCCTGTGGGGTGCCCTTATGGGCGGCACGAATCTGCTTCTTCATGGAGCTGGTTGGCTCGAAGGCGGGCTAACTGCCTCGGCCGAGAAATTCATCATCGACGTCGAAATGCTGCAAATGTTTGCGGAGCTTTTTAAGCCTGTAGAAGTAAGCGAGGCCACCCTCGGCGTCGATGCCATCGCTGATGTGGGTCACGGTGGACATTTCTTCGGCACGCAGCACACGCTTGATCGGTTTGAAACGGCGTTTTACTCACCGCTCGTATCTGACTGGTCCAACTATGAAAACTACACTGAGCGAGGGTCCGTCGACACGGCCCAGCGCGCCCACAAGATCTTCTACGATACCGTAAAGGCCCATGAACCACCGCCAATGGAGGCTTCACGTCTGGATGAAATGAATGCCTTCATGGACCGTCGCATTGCCGAGGGCGGTGCGGATATCGACCGCTAGTCTTTCTGGATCGTCTCTACCGTCAAATTGCCGTTGGTATAGACACAGATATCGGCTGCGATGCCCATGGCTTTGCGCGCAACTTCCTCGGCGCTCATCTTACTTTCCATCATTCCACGCGCTGCGGCCAACGCATAGTTCCCACCCGAACCGATGGCTGTCACGTCGTGTTCGGGCTCCAGCACATCGCCGGCACCGGTGATCACGTAAAGCTCCGCGCCGTCTGACACGATCAACATTGCTTCCAGCTTTTGCAAGTACTTGTCGGTGCGCCAGTCCTTCGCCAGATCGACACTGGCCCGCTGCAACTGTCCCGGCGAGGCTTCCAGTTTCGCCTCCAAACGCTCAAGCAAGGTAAACGCATCCGCCGTCGATCCCGCAAACCCGGCCACCACGTCATATCCCCCCGGCGACAATCGCCGAACCTTTCGCGCCGTGCCTTTGATCACGGTCTGGCCCAGGCTGACCTGTCCATCCCCTGCAATCACAACCTCGCCGCCTTTCTTGACGCCGATAATCGTCGTGCCGTGCCACCCGGGAAATTCGTCTTTCATCTCACTGCCCTCCATCCCCGCAGATTGGTCCACGGCTTCACTTTGCTAAAAACACTCATATCCTGAAACGTGCCACAGGCCCAAACCCAAAAGAAAAGGGCCGCGTGCGTGCGGCCCTTCCAAAACACATATCGGCGATTGCCTTAGATGCTTTCTTCGATCCAGCTTTGCAATGCCGCCTTCGGGGCCGCACCGGCGCGGTTCGAAACGATTTCGCCATCCTTGAAGATGAACAGCGCAGGAATGCCGCGAATGCCGAGCTGCGTTGCGGTGTTGGGGTTGCTGTCCACATCCACCTTCGCGATCTTCACTTTGCCGCCCATTTCCTCCGACAGCTCTTCAAGTGCCGGACCGATTTGTTTGCACGGACCACACCATTCGGCCCAAAAATCCACCACTACGGGGATGTCAGAGTTCTTCACTTCCGCATCGAAAGTGTCGTCAGTAACGGCCACGGTGCCCATGTTCATGTCTCCAAAAGAGCTTCGATTGAGGATTGGAACGTAGGAAGGCCGGACTGCGACGTCAAGCTATATGGGTGCTGGTGAGGGCTTGCGTCACAAGATCGTGTGGCAAATGCATGAGCGAGCCATCTCTCGTCCACAAAATCGCCGTTTCGATTTCGTGACTTGGATAGATCTGAGCGAGTGCATGCGCATAGGCTCCCATTTGACGAAGAAGCCCCAAAGGACAGTCCTCGGCGTTCTGAGGCACAATGGCGTTGGTTTTGAAATCCACGGCGAGAATTTTTGTGTCCGACAGAATCAATCGATCGATGACACCGTGAATGCGCTGCCCATCCAGCGGGTCCAGGTTTGCGGTTATGGGCACCTCGCTCAGCGCATCGTTCTCAAAAAGCAATTTCAGGTCTGGGTTTTCCAAAACGCTACGGGCCTCTTCGTAAAGCATCTCGATGTCTTCGCGTGTCGCCGCATCGGGGCCTCTGCCCAACACTTGATGCGCCACTTTTGCCCACCGATCCGGGGGAAGATCGGGCAGAACCTCCAATAAAAGATGGACCAGTCGCCCACGCCTTTTTGCAGCGTCTTCATCCAGACCTTCGTCATCGGGAAGCGCTTTGGCTCCGCCCAAGTCCGAGGGGCTCAGCGTTCCGACCACCGCTTCAGATTTTGAAACAGGCTTCCGCATAAAGGCGGGAAGGGATTCGACCGGTGGTTCTGGATACGAGTTTTCGGTTTCCACGAATTGCGACCAATCCCCATTTTCCAACCGCAATCCATTTTCAAACGGCACGGCTCCCAAGGTTGCCATGCCGCGTCCTACCTGATCATGCCAACTTCTGCCGTCCTTGCCCAAGTCGCCCGCTGCGGCGACAACCAACCACTGTTCGGCCCGTGTCAGCCCGACATATAGCAACCGGTCGCGCTCTGCTTCGTCGGCCGAGCGCTTGGCGTCATCCATCTCTTTCTGAAGTAATGTGGCTTCTTCTTTTGACGCTTGCCAAAGCATGCCTGCCTCGGTTTCTGCCAAGTCCCGTCGATCAGGCAATCGCCATTTGGCCGTATCCGGCAGGATTACGATCGGTGCTTCCAGACCTTTCGCACCATGCACCGTCATCACGCGGATGAGGTCTTCGGCAGTATCCATCTGGCGCTTGATCTCCAGATCGTCGGTTTCCATCCACACCAGAAACCCCGTCAGGCTATCGACCGAGTTACGCTCATAGGCCAGCGCCTGGTTCAGAAGTGCATCGATTCCATCCTCTGCTTCCTGCCCCAATCGTCCAAGCAGTTTCCGCCGTCCTTCGTGACGCGTGAGCACACGGTCAATCAGGTCGTAGGGCCGCAGGTAATCCACCTGGAGCCTCAGGTCATTCAGGATGGCAGCCGTCTGGGGAAATTCTTCTGCCCTGTCGCGCAGCTCTGCCGAAAGGTACTTCTGCTTTCGACCCTGCGCGAGGTCATAGAGCTCTGCCTCGCTCCATCCGAAGAGGGGGGATCGCAAGGCGCAGGCGAGTGACAGGTCATCCTCGGGCGTGGCCAAAACAGACAACAGCGCCTTGAGGTCTTTCACCGCCAGTTCGGCACCAACTTTCAATCGATCAGCGCCCGCCACGGGAAGACCGCGCGATTTGCATTCCCTTATGATGTCATGAAAGACGTCGGACCGCCGCCGCACAAGGATCAGGAAATCGCCCGGCGTGATCTTCCTCGCTTTGCCGTCTTGCCCGGGCAGCGCGGTGCCAATGGTGGCCTCAATGAATTCCGCCACACGACGGGCAAGGAT
>CAYMEC010000104.1:0-9431 GCA_964389425.1 uncultured Roseovarius sp. | reverse complement strand
AGCTCTGACATCAAGAACATCGACACGATCCGGTCCGAGGTCGGCATGTGCTTCCAGCACTTCAACCTCTTCCCGCATCTGACGATCCTGGAAAACTGCACCCTCGCCCCGATCTGGGTCCGCAAGACGCCCAAGAAAGAGGCCGAGGAAACCGCGATGCACTTCCTCGAAAAGGTGAAGATCCCCGATCAGGCCGGCAAGTATCCGGGCCAGTTGTCTGGTGGTCAGCAGCAGCGTGTGGCCATCGCGCGATCCTTGTGCATGCGCCCGCGTATCATGCTCTTTGACGAACCCACCTCCGCCCTCGACCCCGAAATGATCAAAGAGGTCTTGGACACGATGGTGGAGCTTGCCGAGGAAGGCATGACCATGCTCTGCGTGACCCACGAAATGGGCTTCGCCCGCCAGGTCGCCAACCGCGTGATCTTCATGGACCAGGGCCAGATCGTGGAACAGAACGAACCCGAAGAGTTCTTCAACAACCCGAAGTCCGAGCGCACGAAGCTGTTCCTGAGCCAGATCCTCGGGCACTAAAAAGGCGGATGACACCACAGCTTTTCGCGGAGATGCATCCGCGCCTCTACCGTCTTGCAATGCTAGGGGCGTACCCAGGTATTCTGAAATACGGTCTTTTGACCGCTCAAGACGCTGCGGACAGGGCAGGTGTTTTGTTGCCCGATTCACCTCGCCCAGACGCTATCGAACTGACCCTTCCCGATGGCGATAAGGTGTGGGTAACCGACAATCAGCCATTGAGCTTCAAGAAGCTCGCCCCAGCGCTCGACGATAACCTGACCCCGCAGGAATGGTTCGCCATGCTCAACACCCGGGTCTTCTTTGGCCTGAACGCAAGCTCGGTGTAGGCAATCTCAAGGCACGGATAAGTCGGGGCTATCAAAGCGAATGGCAAATCTACGATACGGCGAAACTTCTGGCCACCGTATGGGACCGCGCTGAAATCGCCCCCATCAACACCGGTTCCACCATCCACCAACCCGCCCGCCGCGGCCTCGCCACCTTCACCCCGCTTGCCGGTCTCGATTTTCAGGCATGGCGCAAATCCCGCAGGAAAAGCAGCCCGGATATCGTCAAGGAGGTCACCGTACGCGGCTCCATCCCCCATGCCGGTGACGCTCTGATCTCCATCGAACCCGCCCGCAGTCTTTAAAAGACTGCGCCCGAAATCTTTTAAAGATTTCGCCCCCTTTAGCATGGCCAGTCGTAGCACGCCGCTTGACACACTCCCACAACCCTATATGTCACCCCTATCGCTGCGCTGCCGCGTGAGCATGCCGCGCCGTTGGAATATCCAACCGGGCGCAACAGCGACATCCCAGTTCCCATCACGCAGGGTTCTTACGGCGGGCCTCCCTTGGAATGCGTCCATGGGGCTTTGGCTCGTCGAACCCCCGCCCGTGTGCAGCCTGAGAGCGGCACACTGAAAGGACATATATTGTCAAAGTTTCAACAGCTTGGCCTGTCGCCAAAGCTTTCCCAACGGCTGGACAAATCCGGCTTCACCACCCCAACCCCCATTCAGGATCAAGCGATCCCGCTGGCCCTCGAAGGCCACGATATCATGGGGCTCGCCCAAACCGGCACAGGCAAAACCCTCGCCTTCGGGCTGCCGATGATCGACACGCTTATGGCCAAACCCGGCAAACCCGCGCCCAAAACGGTGAAGGCCCTCATCCTCGCCCCCACGCGCGAATTGGTGAACCAGATCTCCGACAACCTGCTCGCTCTGACCAAACCCACCCCGCTGCGGCTGGTCACGGTGGTCGGCGGCCAATCCATGGGCCGTCAGGTCGGCGCGTTGGAGCGTGGCACAGATATCCTCGTCGCTACGCCGGGTCGCCTGATTGACCACATGAACCGCGGCTCTGTCGATCTGTCGACCGTGCGCCACCTCGTGCTGGATGAGGCCGATCAGATGCTCGACATGCGCTTCATCCACGATCTCCGCAAAATCGCGCCCCGGCTTGGCACCCCGCGCCAGACGATGCTGTTCTCGGCCACAATGCCCAAACAGATGGAAGAGCTCAGCCGCAGCTACCTCACCAACCCCAAACGGGTCGAAGTTGCCCCTCCGGGCAAAACCGCCAACAAGATCGACCAATCCGTCCTTTTCATCGAAAAAGTCGAAAAACCCGCCAAGCTGCGCGAAATTCTGTCAGCCGACCTCGACGCGCTCAGCCTCGTCTTCGCCCGCACCAAACACGGCGCGGAACGCATGAAGAAGAAACTGGTGGCCGATGGCTACAACGCCGTCTCGATCCACGGTGACAAAACCCAAGGCCAGCGTGACAAGGCGCTCAAAGCCTTCCGCGCGGGCAAGGCCAAGATCCTCGTGGCCACCGACGTGGCGGCCCGTGGGATCGACATCCCGGACGTGGCTTACGTGATCAACTATGATCTCCCCAATGCGCCGGAATCCTACGTCCATCGGATCGGCCGCACTGCGCGCGCGGGTCGGGATGGCACCGCCATCTCCTTCTGCTCCCCCGAAGAAAGGGGCCAGCTGCGCGATATCGAAAAGCTGATCGGTCGTCGCTTTGGTGCCGTCGACGGGGAGGAAGAGCTTGATCCTCCGAAGTCGGACAAGCCGGGCAAGACATCCCGCAACGGCAAACCTCAACACCGTCGCCGCCGACGCCCCAGAAACCGCAGCGGAAAGAAACCCAATTCCGGGTCCGGCCTCAAGAAAGCGAGCTGAAAACGAGCCTTACACAAAGAAACCCCGGCCATCGTACCGGGGTTTTTCTCTGCCTCACGCCACGATCATATCCCACGCCGCCCTCGCGCGGTCATGGAACACATTCAAGTGCCCCAACCGATCAACCCCTGCATCGCTCGGAAAAACGGTCATCTGCGTCTTCGCGGCCCCTCGGTAGCACTGCATCAGCTTCCAAACCGTCTTGGGTGGTGTAAGATCGTCATCCCCGATGGCCACGAATTTCATTGGCGCTTTCACCCCCATCCAATCCGGAAAGGGCAACGCACCCCCGAAGTCAGGCGTGAAAAACTCCCGACGCGTGCACCATTGCCGCCACTGCCAGTAAACGCCTGCGGGAATGTCAGACCCCACCCGCAGCGCCTTGCCCGGCATGAACCCCATGATCCGCGTGATCAGCGGCACGGCCCCGAACCAGAAAAACCGTGCCAGTGCCTGATAGGGCCAGGGATGATCACGCACATGCACAATGCCGCTCGCCACCGCAATCACACGGTCAATTCGATCCAGATCCTGCTGAAACGGCAGGCACATCCCGCCCAGCGAATGCCCGATTACCCAAAGCGGCTTCGTAGGGAACACCCGCGCCAGGTAATCCCGCGCCGCCTGCTGGTCATGTACCCCCCAGTCCGCCATGGTCGCCTCTGACGCGATGGGATGCTGATCCGCCGACGCCCCAAAATCGCGGTAGTCATAGGTCAGACAGGCGATGTTCTTTTCCTGCGCCAGCCACCGGGCGAACGCCTCATAAAATCGGGCGGGCACACCAGTGGCCCCGTTCAGAACAGCCACAGCCCGGGGCGATCCACCCGGTCGGAAAAGCTGCCCCCGCAATACATGGTCCCCCGAATAGAAGGAGACATGCTCCGTTACGAACAAGTCGGGTACAGGCGTTTTAAAAGGGGCCGTCATGGGAATCTCCTGATTAGACCGATTGGTCTATTCTGGGTCTAGACCAATCGGTCTATACATGTCAAAAGGAAAAAATGGAGCAGTCATCGCGCGACAAACTGGCTTGGGCCGCCGCCAAACTCTTTCAACAACGTGGGTTTCATGGCGTTGGCCTCAATGAAATCCTGAAGGTGACGGGTCTGCCCAAGGGATCGCTCTACCACCACTTCCCCAACGGCAAGACCGATTTGGCGCTAGAGGCCGCCGCCCTTGCCCATCGCGAAATGACCCGCATCATAGATGATGCCTTCCGGGATGCTGAAACCTATAAGGATGGGGTCACGACCCTTTTTCACAAACTTGCCAAGCTGTTTGAACTTATGGGCAAGCACACGGGATGTCCGATTTCCGAAATTCTCTTTGTCGGCCCGGATCAGGACATGTTCCGCGAAAAATCAGCCGAGTATTTCGAAGGTTGGACCGACCAGATCGCCGCCCATGCCGAACGTCTTGGCGTCGCCCCGGAAACCGCCAGCACGAACGCCGAACAGCTCTTTGTCACGCTTCAAGGCGGTTGGACGCTTGCGCGTGCAAAGCAGGATGGCGACGTGATCCGCAACTTGGGCCGCCTCTTGTTTGCTGACTAAAGCCTTTTCAGACGCTCAGGAATGCACGCCTTTCATGCCTTCCGCATGATAGCGATCCCCGGCCGCAGCCCCCGCCGGCATGATTTCGTCCAACCGCGCCAGATCTTCGGATGTCAGTGTCACGTCCAACGCTCCGACATTCTGTTCCAGATACTTGATCTGTTTTGTCCCCGGGATCGGCACAATATCCTCCCCCTGCGCCAGCACCCAAGCCAGCGCAAGCTGCGCCGCGGTACAGGTTTTTTCTTCCGCCATCTCTCGCACCCGTGCGACCAGCTTCAGGTTGGCGGGCATGTTTTGCTCCGAAAATCTCGGGTTTGCGCGGCGAAAATCCTTTTCATCCATCCCATCAAGCGTGGTCACCGCCCCGGTTAAAAACCCACGCCCCAACGGTGAATAGGGAACAAACCCGACGCCCAAGTCCCGACACGTGGCCAGTACATCCGTCTCCGGCCCCCGCGTCCACAGAGAGTATTCCGATTGCAGTGCGCTGACGGGATGCACCGCGAACGCCCGACGCAGCATCTCTGGCGACACCTCGCAGAGCCCTACATGCGCAATCTTTCCCTCTGCCACCAGCGCGGCCAGCGCCTCCATCGGTTCCTCGATCGGCCGCCCGTCCTCTACCCTGTGCATGTAATAAAGATCGATCTGTTCCGCGCCCAGCCGCCTCAGCGACGCTTCACAGGCCTCCCGCACGTAGGCCGGATCATTGTTGATAGTGCGGGCATATTCGCCCGGCTTGCGGACAATCCCGAACTTGGTCGCGATTTTGAAATCTTTGCCGCGCTCCGCAATGAACCGGCCAATCAGCTCTTCGTTGTGCCCAATCCCATAGGTGTCCGCGCTGTCGAAAAAATCGATACCCAACTCTCGCGCTCGCGCCATCACACGAAGCGATGCGGCATCCTCCGTCGCACCATAAAACTCGCTCATCCCCATGCAGCCGAGCCCGAGAGCGGACACTGCCAATTTACCAAGCGACCGTTCGTTCGTTTTTGCCATCTTGGCCTCCTGTGAATTCTGTACAAAACGGGTTTCGGGGTCCCGAAACCTACCCCAAAATGGGGTAAACTGCGATTATCCGGTCAATTCTCGCGGAATGATGAAATCCACCGCTGTCCCGCTTCCCGTGCCAATATCGCGCCACGTGTCCACATCAAACTCCGCCACCAGCGTTGCGCAGGTTGGGTAGTCGAAGAACCGAGAATGCGGTGGTGGCACCTGTACGATGTTCTGCGCAAACCAAGCGATCCCCGGGTTGTGGCCCAGCATCAAAACCGTGTCCCCCGTCGCACCCCGCAGCACATCAAGCATCATGTCCGGCCCGGCGTGATAGAGTTTATCCATGAATTGCGCATCACAGACGAAACCGAGCCGCGAAAAAGTTTCCCGCGTCCGAGCCGAAGATGAACTAAGCACCTGATCTGGCGCGTATTTCTTAGCCTTCAGCCATTCACCGATGACTCGCGCGGATACTCGTCCGCGTCCGTTAAGCGGCCTTTCGCGGTCCTCTTGCAAAGGATTATCCCAACTCGATTTCGCATGCCGCATCAAGATCAGGCGCTTCATAGAAAGGCTTTCATATGAAAGGCCGATTGTGCCTCGTCGCGGGCATAACGCTTGCTGACAGGGCAGGCCCTGCGGACGGCACAACCCCGGTCCATACAGGTATTCTCAGGCCGATCCAGATCTGATTTGCACATGGGCACGTCGTAGAAATCCCCCTTCAACGCCCCCACCGGACAGGCCGTCAAACAAGGCTGATCTGAACATGTTTCGCATGGGCTAGATCCCGTCTTAGGCGTTGGAATCGCGTAAGAAAATCCCACTGCGCCTCGGAAAGATACCATCAAACCGGCCTCGTCATGCACCAGCAATCCGACTGGTGAAAGATGCGCTCGCCCGCTCAATTGTGCCCATTTGAAAAAAGGCTGATAGGGCGGCGGTCCAAACGGGAAAAATGCAGTACCACCGATGTCTTGGGCCAAAGATCCGATCACGCGCGAAGACCAACGATCCATGGGGTCATCCTTGCCATCCCGGTATTCGGCAGATGCGGAAAACACAGACCAAAATCCGGGCTCCAGCGGCCCCAAAAGGAAGAGCGTTCTGATCCCGTCAGGCAGGTCCCGGGTGACCGTGCCCATAACACATAGCTGCGCGCGCCCGGCGCATAACTCTATGTCTTTGAAGGATAAACGCAACGCCGACATCGGCCCGACCTTTTGCCGCTCAGGCTTTGACCTTACGCGAAATCCGCACTCGCGCAAGCGTCGCGTCAGTCTGCTCGGATCATCGACCCCGCACCCTGATCCGTGAACAGCTCCAACAACACGGCATTGGGCGCGCGCCCGTCGATGATGACAACCGCGCGGACACCTGCCTCAATGGCCGAGAGCGCGGTTTGCGTCTTCGGGATCATGCCACCCGCGATGACGCCCTGATCTGTCAGATCTTTGATTTGACTGGAAGAAAGTTGTGTCAAAACACCACCATCTGCATCTTTGACGCCTTCCACATCCGTCAACAAAAGCAATCGATCGGCCTTCAGCGCCCCGGCTACGGCCCCGGCAGCGTCATCCCCGTTGATGTTGAACGTCTCGCCCTTTTTGCCCGCACCAAGGGGCGCGATCACGGGAATCGCGTGATCTCGGAATAGCGTGTGCAGGATCGACGGGTTCACCTTTGACGGCACACCCACCAGCCCCAAGGCCGGATCCGCCGGATCGCACGTGATCATTCCCGCATCTTTGCCTGACAGACCAACACCTTTGCCGCCCTGATCGTTGATCGCTTGCACGATACGCTTGTTCACGCGGCCCGAGAGCACCATCTCTACCACGTCCATCGTGGCCTCGTCGGTCACGCGCTTGCCGTTCACGAAATCCGATTTGATATCGAGCCGGCCCAGCATGTCATTGATCATCGGCCCGCCGCCGTGCACGATCACAGGGTTCACGCCGACTTGCCTAAGCAGCACGATGTCACGGGCAAAACTGGCCATGGCGTCATCACTACCCATGGCGTGGCCGCCCAGTTTCACGACCACAATGGCCCCATCATAACGCTGCATGTTCGGCAGCGCTTCGCTCAACGTTCTGGCCGTCGAGGCCCAATCCTGGTGCATCTCTCTTGTCTTCATTCTATGACTCTGCGTTGGGAGGCGCTTATGATCTGATATTTCGAGTGCCGCAAGCGTGGGTCAAGATTCTATGCCTCCGGCGGGGATATTTTTAGCCAGAAGAAGCACAGGGCTACGCTTCTATCTGATCGATGCAATCGTAGAGCGGAGCGTGGGGATGCCATCGCCCTTTTCGCTTGAGGTCAGGATCAACTCCGGGAAGGCAGCAGGGTGAGTGGCAAGGCGCGACCGCACTTGGGCCAGCATACGATCCTCGTCCTTTTCCTTGACCTTATCGGCCTTGGTGAGAACGCATTGAAACGTGACTGCCGCGCTATCGAGCAGCGCCATGATCTCCTCGTCCACGGGTTTGATCCCGTGGCGCGCATCGATCAGCACGAAGGCGCGGCGCAAGGTGGCGCGGCCCGACAGGTATTGTTTCAAAAGGGCCTGCCACGCTTGGACTTTGGCGAGTGGCGCATTGGCGTAGCCATAGCCCGGCAGGTCGACGAGGTAGTGGCTGTCCGATAGCGCGAAAAAGTTGATCTCTTGCGTGCGGCCGGGAGTGTTGGAGGCGCGGGCGAGCGCCTTGCGGCCCGTCAGGGCATTAATGAGCGAAGACTTTCCTACGTTGGAACGGCCCGCGAAACAGACCTCGGGCCGGTCGGCATCGGGCAGGCCGGGCATGGCGACCACGCCTTTCACGAAATCCACCTCTCCGGCAAAAAGTTTGCGACCGGTTTCCAGCATGTGAGGATCAGGCGCGTCCGCTAGGGGGAAGGGCAGAGCCATCACGCCACCTCAACCGCGTCGCCTATGGCCACACTGCCGGATTTGGTGACCACGGCAGAGATACCAAAATTCACATGGCCGAACCCGCGCATCAGGCCGCCGAGAATGTCTGTGTCTTTTTCGCCTGTCTCCGGGTTGGCGGCCGGGACTTGGCAGCGCTCGATGGGTTCTTCCACGCGCAGCTCAGCCTCGCCTGCACGGATGGTCTTTCCGACCCAATCGAATTCTTCCCATGCCTCAAGCTCGTCCATATGCACATTGCAGCGCCACCGTTGAGGTGACAGATCGGAGCCGATCTCGCGCGCCACAGCATCATGAGAGGCGAGATTGATGAAGCTGACGGAGGGATAATTCGTGTCCGTCATGCCCTGCACCGCGCTGCGGACAAGTCGGACGGATTGCGGTTTGGCCACCGGCATGACCTGACGAACCCAAGCGAGGAAAGCATCCTGTTCTGTGTCCGGTTGGAACGTCAGATCATTCAGATCAGGATGGCTAAGTGTGAGGTGTCCGGTGGTTTCATTCACCCGCGCGCTGATCCCTTGCACTGAGGGTACGGCAGAGGCTCGCGTGAATTTCCGGCACGGCGCCCACTCTGATCCATCCGCATCTGACAGCTCATGTGCCACGGCCCATATGCGATCCCAAGGCATGGTCTGGCCTTGCGTCAGCGTCATAGCGGCTACGCTTTCCCGTCCGTGGGCCTTGATAGGATGACGCCAGATCGCCCGGACCCGGGCCATTACTTTTCGCCCGGCGGTGAGTCCGCCTTTGCCTTTTTCTTGAAACTTTCGCGGATGTTGCCGAACACGTCCGGTTTGTATCCTTGGCTGCGCATGATGATGTACTGCTGCACGAAGGTGATCACGTTGTTGGCGATCCAGTAGATCACGAGCCCGCTGGCAAAGCTGCCTAGCATGAACATGAAAACCCAAGGCATCCACGCAAAGATCATCTGTTGCGTCGGGTCCGTGGGGGCCGGGTTCAGTTTCTGTTGCAGCCACATGGACACCCCCAGGAAGAGCGGCAGGATCCCGATGAAGATGAGCGCAAGGATGGAGCCCGGTTCCGGTGAGGCCCAGGGGAAAATGCCCCAGAGATTGTAGATCGAAGATGGGTCAGGCGCGGACAGGTCCTTGATCCAGCCGACCCAGGGCGCGTGGCGCAATTCGATGGTGACAAAGATCACCTTGTACAGCGAGAAGAAGATCGGGATCTGCAACAGGATCGGCAAACAGCCTGC
>CAYMEC010000103.1:0-9791 GCA_964389425.1 uncultured Roseovarius sp. | reverse complement strand
TCTTTGTAGGCGTTCCGCAGCGCCATCACCTCGGTCATGTCGACCTCATTGTAGGTGGTGAGCATGGCAGCGGTGTTTTGGCTGTCCTTCAGACGGCGCGCGATGGTTTGGCGCAGGCGGGTCATTTTCACGCGCTCTTCGCGGGCTTCGTCTTCTGCGGCCACGGGGGCGCGTTGCATTTGGACAGGGGCCGGGGCGGCGGCGGGTGCGGGGGCAGAGGCGGCCTTCGCCACGTCTTCCTTCATGATGCGGCCGTCGCGGCCTGAGCCGGTGACTTGGTCGGGCGTCAGGCCCTTTTCCGCCATGGCCTTTTGGGCCGAGGGGGCGTGTTCGATGTCTTTGCCGCCGGAAGAGGCCGGGGCGGGCGCGGGTTTGGAGGCCTCTTTATTGGTTTCTGAGCTGGCTTTCGCCGGGGCAGCACCACCAGAGCTCATCTCCGCCAGTTTGCCTGCGGCCTGGACGGTGTCGCCTTCCTTGGCGACGATCCTGGTGAGAGTGCCGGACGCGGGGGCGGGGACCTCGACGGAGACTTTGTCGGTCTCCAACTCGCAGAGCATTTCGTCGGCCTCGACCGCGTCGCCTTCGGCTTTGAACCATGTGGAGACGGTGGCCTCTGTCACGGACTCGCCCAGCGTGGGGACCATGACGTCGATGCTGCCGCCGCCAGTGTCTGCCGGTGCAGCGGCGGGTGCGGGATCAGCAGCTTTGGCGGGGGCCGCGGCGGCCGCGCCTTCGTTGATCGTGGCAAGCAGGGCATCGACGCCCACGGTTTCGCCTTCGGCGGCGACAATCTCGCCCATGGTGCCAGCGACGGGGGAGGGCACTTCGACCGTCACCTTGTCTGTTTCCAGCTCACAGAGCATTTCATCGGCGGCCACGGGATCGCCCGGGGCTTTGAACCAGGTGGCAACGGTGGCTTCCGTCACAGACTCGCCCAGAGTGGGGACGCGGACTTCGGTGGACATCTTACTTTCCTTCCATGGTCAGAGCCGCGTCGACAAGGGCGGCCTGTTGGGCTTTGTGGGCTGAGGCCAGGCCCGTGGCGGGCGAGGCGGAGGCGGAGCGGCCTGCATAGGTCGCGCGCGTGTGTTTGGCACCGATGCGGGTGAGGACCCATTCGATGTTGGGCTCGATGAAGGACCATGCGCCCTGGTTCTTGGGTTCTTCCTGGCACCAGACGACATCAGCATTGGGGAAGCGCTGCATTTCCTTGACCATGGAGATGGCGGGGAACGGGTAGAACTGTTCGATGCGCATCAGGTAGACATCGGTCAGGCCGCGCTTGTCGCGCTCTTCGAGCAGGTCGAAATAGACCTTGCCGGAGCAGAGGACGACGCGTTTGATCTTGTCGTCTTTGGCCAGTTTCGTGTCCGAGTTGCCGTATTGCGCGTCGTCCCAGAGGACGCGGTGGAAGGAGCTTCCGGTGGTGAAATCCTGGGTCTTGGAGACGCAGAGCTTGTGTCGCAAGAGCGACTTGGGCGTCATCAGGATGAGAGGTTTGCGGAAGGTCCTGTGCAGCTGGCGGCGCAGGAGGTGGAAGTAGTTGGCCGGTGTCGTGCAGTTGGCGACGATCCAGTTGTCCTGCCCGCACATTTGCAGGAAGCGTTCGAGGCGGGCCGACGAGTGTTCCGGCCCCTGGCCTTCGAACCCATGAGGCAGCAGGCAGACGAGGCCGGACATGCGGAGCCATTTGCTTTCGCCAGAGGAGATGAACTGATCGAACATGATCTGCGCGCCGTTGGCGAAATCGCCGAATTGGGCTTCCCAGAGGGTCAGTGCGTTGGGTTCGGCCAGCGAGTAGCCGTATTCGAACCCGAGCACCGCGTATTCCGAGAGCATGGAGTCGATGACTTCATACTGCGCCTGGCCCGGGCGGATGTTGTTGAGCGGATAGTAGCGTTCTTCGGTGTCCTGATTGATCAGGCCCGAATGGCGTTGGGAGAAGGTACCGCGGGTGCAATCCTGACCGGCAAGGCGGACGGGGTAGCCCTCGGTGAGGAGAGAGCCGAATGCGAGCGCCTCACCGGTGGCCCAGTCGAAACCTTCGCCGGTTTCGAACATCTTCGCCTTCGCCTCGAGGAAGCGGGAGACGGTCTTGTGGAGGGGATAGCCCTCGGGCGCTGATGACAGGGCACGGCCGATTTCGGAGAAGGTTTCTTCGGGGATCGCGGTTTCGCCGCGTTGGTAGTCTTCGTCCTTCTTGTCGAGGTGGGACCACTTGCCGTCAAGCCAGTCGGCCTTGTTGGGGCGGTATTCCTTGCCTGCTTCGAATTCGTCGGCGAGGTGGGATTGGAAGGCGGCCTTCATATCCTCGATTTCGCCTTCGGGGATCAGGCCGTCGCGGACCAGACGCTCGGTGTAAAGCGCGAGGGTCGTCTTCTGTTTCTTGATCGTCTTGTACATGATCGGGTTGGTGAACATCGGCTCATCGCCTTCGTTGTGACCGAAGCGGCGATAGCAGATGATGTCGATCACGACGTCTTTTTTGAATTTCTGGCGGAATTCGGTCGCGACGCGGGCAGCGTGGACCACGGCCTCCGGATCGTCACCGTTCACGTGGAAAATGGGCGCCTCCACCATCAGCGCGATGTCGGTGGGATAGGGAGAGGAGCGCGAGAAGTGCGGCGCGGTCGTGAAGCCGATCTGGTTGTTCACGACGATGTGCATGGTGCCGCCGGTCTTGTGGCCTTTGAGGCCCGAGAGGCCGAAACCTTCGGCCACAACGCCCTGACCGGCAAATGCCGCATCGCCGTGGAGCAGGATGCCCAGAACGGAGGTGCGTTCGTCGTCATTGTACTGGTCTTGCTTGGCGCGGACCTTGCCCAGCACCACGGGGTTCACGGCCTCGAGGTGAGAGGGGTTCGCGGTCAGCGACAGGTGCACCGCGTTGCCATCGAATTCACGATCCGAGGACGCGCCGAGGTGGTATTTCACGTCGCCTGAGCCATCCACATCTTCGGGCTTGAAACTGCCGCCCTGAAATTCGTTGAAAATGGCGCGGTAGGGTTTGGCCATCACGTTGGCCAGCACCGACAGGCGACCGCGGTGGGGCATGCCGATGATGATCTCTTTCACGCCCAGCTGGCCGCCACGTTTGATCACCTGTTCCATCGCGGGGATCAGGCTTTCGCCGCCATCGAGGCCAAAACGCTTGGTGCCCATGTATTTGACGTGGAGGTATTTCTCAAAGCCCTCGGCCTCGACCAGCTTGTTCAAGATCGCCTTGCGGCCTTCCCGGGTGAAGCTGATTTCCTTGTCGTAGCCTTCGATCCGTTCCTTCAGCCAACCGGATTGTTCGGGGTCTGAAATGTGCATGTATTGCAGTGCGAAGGTGCCGCAATAGGTGCGGCGCACGATGTCGAGGATTTCGCGGATCGACGCGACCTGAAGCCCAAGCACGTTGTCGATGAAGATAGGCCGGTCCATGTCGGCCTCGGTGAAGCCGTAGGATTTGGGGTCAAGTTCGGGCCGATGGGGCATTTCGCGCAATCCGAGCGGATCGAGATCAGCGGCCAGATGGCCCCTGATGCGGTAGGCGCGGATGAGCATGAGGGCGCGGACAGAGTCGAGCACGGCGCGTTTGACGGCCTCGTCTGAGACCTCAACGCCCTTTTCCTCGGCCTTGGCTTTGATTTTCTGGGCGACATCTTTTTTTTCGGCCTCCACGGGGTATTCGCCCGTCAGCGCGCCGGTCAGATCGTCATTGGGCTGCGGTGGCCAGTCAGACCGCGCCCAGGAGGGGCCAGCGGCTTCGCGCTTAACCTCTACCTCTCCGTCACCGAGGCCCGCGAAGAAGGCCTGCCAGGCTTCATCGACCGCGTTCGGGTCATTGGCGTAGCGGGCATAAAGCTGCTCCAGATACTCGGCATTGTGGCCTTGCATGAAGGAGGAGGCGTGGAACTGGTCGTTGGGGGATTGGTCGGTCATGACATTACCTCATTTGGGTTGGGACCGTATTTGTTGGGTTCGGGTTTTGACGGAATGAGAGCCAGAATAAGCAACAGAACTGCTGTTCCGTAGATTGCGATTTCTAAAGGTGTTGTGTTTTCAGAGACTGGCTTCCCAATGAGAGAAATCATCCAGATTGCTGAGCCAAACTGGAAAATGATAGCCGGAATTCCGGTTACACCGATATCATGCATGCGCCGGCATCCAAGCGATGCCAACGGTATGGTGAGCAAGATCGTCAACGTGTCTGAAACAGGCCAATACGCATAGGTGTCTGCCCAATCAAGCGTGTCGAAAAACTGCATATCGAGGATACCGGCGACAACGAATAGCCCCAAACTGATGACGAAAATCCACCAGAACTCAGCGCGGGATGATCTGCCGGAAAAGTTGAAGGAATCGACAAAAAAATTACGGATTGCTGTGCCCGGCCCGATCATGTGTGGTCCCCCACCAGGGCTTCATTTCGCCATGCCAAGTGCCGGGGTGAACCCCGGCCTACGGATGTTTTGTGGATGTGGCGAGTCATGGCGATTAACCGGTTGCCTCCCGAATCGTGCTGCTTGGCTTTGTCGGGGATTTGGCATAGCCGCCTGCGTTGAACATCCAGGCGAGGCGGGTGCGGACGATCTGGATCAGGTCCTCGGTGAAATAGTCGGCAATCTCACCCAGGCGGCGGTGGCGGCGGACCTTGGTTTTGGGGAGTGCACTGGGGTTGAGCGTGAGGCCAGTGCGGTCGCTGAGGCGGGTCAGATCTTCGGAAAGATGTTCGTAGCGGATCACCATGTCGGGTGCGAACGCCTCGCCGATCATCACCACTTTGCGGTCATCGTTCCAATCGCTGCGGACGAACTGCGCGAAGGCCTCTTGGGTTTCTTCGCGTTCCCCTTCCGGGGCGAAGTCGCGGGACCAGTGGAAATGGGAGATGACCCGGTCAAACGGGTTCCGCACGCAAGCCACCTTCAGATAGCGATCCCAGATATCCGCGCCCAGATGCTTGCGCAGTTTGCGGGCGGGGGTGTGGGGTTGCCATGTGCGATCGAGGTCGGTCATGGCATCACGAGGCAGCATACGGAAGCCTACGAGCCCTACGTCGCTGACCTCTGCATGCCGGCTTTCCGAAGCAAGGTCGGGACCAAGCCCGGTGACCGCCTCCAACAGCATCTCCACAGACGTCCCGGCGGTTTTCCGGGTCTTCAGGAAGATCAGCTGATGTTTATGCGACACCAGAACCATGGTCAGTCCTCCAACCGCATATAGACGTCGTACATTTCCATGCGCTCGCCTTCGGCCAGTTCCAGCGTCGAAAATCGGCCTTCGATGTCGGAAAAGCCCGCGGGGGCGGCGACCTCTTGCATGGTCCAGAGATAGGCATCGGTGGCGGTGTTGTCAGAAGAGCGCGGGTTCGGTCCGTGATCCTGGCCGTCGAGGTCATTGGCGATGAGCATGCAATGGGCGGGGCCACGGCCCAAGGGGGCGTCTTTGCCCTTCACGACCAATGTCATGGGGCCACGCCCCAGCGTGACGTAGCCGATATTCGTGCTGTCCCACCAGGCGCGGATGTCACGCTTCCAATTGTTGGCGGCGGCGGCGTTCCAGAACCTTTTCGGCGGGTCGAAGCTGGCCCCACGGAACCAGCCCGCGCGGTCGTGGTCGCGGTTCGTGCCTTCTGTCCAACCTTCGGCCTGCAAGGCGCGGATCAGGCTGTCATGGGACGCGGCGAGGTCGGCTTTCAGGCAGGGGCCAAGCACGTCCGGGGGGGCGGCCTTGGCCGGACCGGCGAGCATGGCGGCAAAGCCCATCAGAATGGGTGCCAGTTTGGCCTGACGCCACAGTCGTGATGGGCCGGGCAGGATCATTTACCAATGGCCTCCATCACCGCTTCGCCCAGGCCGGCGGGGGATTCGGATACGACGATCCCGGCGGAGCGCATGGCTTCGATCTTGTCATCTGCGCCGCCCTTGCCGCCCGCGACGATGGCACCGGCGTGGCCCATGCGGCGGCCCGGAGGAGCGGTGCGGCCTGCGATGAATCCGGCGCAGGGTTTGGAGCGGCCTTTCTTGGCCTCATCTTTGAGGAATTGCGCGGCTTCTTCTTCGGCGGAGCCGCCGATTTCGCCGATCATAATGATGGATTCGGTCTCGTCGTCAGCAAGGAACCATTCGAGCACGTCGATATGCTCAGTCCCCTTGATGGGGTCGCCGCCGATACCGACACAGGTGCTTTGACCCAGACCCACATCAGTGGTTTGCTTCACGGCCTCATAGGTCAGCGTGCCGGAGCGGGAGACGACGCCGCAGGAGCCGCGTTTGTGGATGTGGCCGGGCATGATGCCGATTTTGCACGCGTCGGGCGTGATGATGCCGGGGCAGTTGGGGCCGATGAGGACGGATTTGCTATCCTCCAGCGCCCGTTTGACGCGCATCATGTCGAGGACGGGAATGCCTTCCGTGATCGCGACGATGAGGGGGATTTCGGCATCCAGTGCTTCGAGGATCGAATCCGCGGCAAAGGGCGGGGGCACGTAGATGACGGAGGCGTTGGCGCCGGTTTCGTGCATCGCCTCGTGGACGGAGTTGAAGACGGGCAGGTCCAGATGGGTCTGACCCCCTTTGCCGGGCGTCACACCGCCGACCATTTGCGTGCCGTAGGCGATGGCCTGTTCGGAATGAAATGTGCCCTGGGAGCCGGTGAGGCCCTGGCAGATGACTTTGGTGTCTTTGTCGACGAGTACGGACATGGTGAGATTTCCTTTATGCGGACCGTCTGGCGCGTTCGGCCATGTTGAAATTCGGGTGAGATGTTTGGGTGAGACGGGTCATTCCGGCACCCCGACCATGATGCGATAGACGATGAAGCCGTCCTGTTCGTACATGACCTTGTGTTCGATCGGCATCCGCGAGAACAGGCCGATATCTTCGATGTACCGCCCATCCTTGAAGCGTGCATCAAAGACGCTCGCAGAGGGCGGGTATATTTCTGTCATCATCGTACGGGTCCAGGCTTTCACGTCGCTGGCCTCCCGCACGTAGAAGAACACGCAGAAGAGCAGGCCGTCTTCCTCATGCAGTTGAAACGTGTCGCGGTCTTCATTGACCCAGTAGATCTCTTCCCGCTCAAACCCCCAGCGTGCGGCGGATTTTTCGAACGAGGCGAAGGCGGTTTCGGTATCTTCAAAGCAGACATCATTGAAGACGGCCGCGATAGCGGGAGCGGGTTGGGTGTTGACTGCGTGGCCCGGTGTCGCAACGCCGAGTGCAGCACAACAGGCCAGCGCCCACAGGAGGATCGAGCCGCGTGAAGGGTTCGCGTTTCGGGCAGACCAACCCTGTTTCATGAAGCGTTCTCCGGCTGAAAGAAGATAACGGAATAGCGGGAGCGGTCGCCGGCCCGCCGGTTGAGGGCGATGGCGAGGATGCCGCCGGTGACGGCCCGGGCAGATGCCGCATGTTTCTTTGTCAACGAGGACGGCGATGGTTCAGGTTCCTGTGTTTTCGTGTGGTTCGGAAATCTTGATGGATGCAGAGTGCGCGACGTGGGGCTCCAGATTGGCAAAGAGCACGGGGCGGTCCGGAAAATAGCGCTGGCGGACGCGTTCATTGCTGTCAGCGTTGAGCGCGCGAATGTGGTGGGCCATGCCTTGGGACAACGCATATGTACGGCGTCCTTTGAAACGGCGCGCGATGCTGCGATGTTTGGCACGTGGGGCCAACGGCAAGCGGCCAAACCGCTTTTCAAGCCGCATCAGAATTTCCAGAACGCGCACTTCGCGCGCGCTGATCGCTTCGTTTTGCGGGGCCAGTTTTTGCAGGCCACGCGTGTCTATCCCGCAGGTTGCGGCGAAATCCTCAACCACGTCCCGGCGGATCAGGCTTTCGCGTTCGTACAGACGCAATGTGAGGGTTCCCTCGGGCGCGGCCTCTTGCGACCAGCTGCGCGCGAACTGGTCGTAATCATTCACCCCGCGTTCGGCGGCGAAGGTGTTTATGTCGTGGAACCGCCCCATTTTTACGGCCTGCGTATAAGCGCTGGCCAGCCAATCGGCCTGTTCGCGAACATAGGTAACCAAGGTAAATTCATCGAAATACCGGCGCAGGAAATCGCAAACCGGGCCTACCAGGCCCTTCATCGTGGCCCAGACACCCAGCGTTTCGGACGAGAGGATAACTGTTTTGTCCTCTGCCTGTGCCAGAGAGGCGGCGAACATCGTTTCCATACGGTGGGAGTGCGCGGCGTGGTCCTCGGGGCTTATGATTCCATGTGCGGCGCGAAAGTCAGCAAGCAGGTTGGCGTCATCTGACCTCAGTGCCGCAGCGGCAATCAGGGAAGCCTGAGGCCATTGCCCGCCCATGCTGTCCTCGAATGCGTCGTAGTAGAACCCTTGTTCCGCCAACGCATCTGCATTGACGCGAAGCCATTCCTGAATAGCAGTGGAGCCCGTTTTGTTGAGGCCGAGATGCACGATTGCCCTCTTTTGGCCGGCCCCCTTTGGTTCGGTGCTGCGGGTCATTTTCTGGTCAGGTGTCATGGACACTGTCATACGCCCGCCTCCTCAGCCGTAGGCTGGAACAGGATCATGGAATAGGCGGAGCGGTTGCCGACCCACCGGTTGCGGGCGGTGGCAAGGATGCCGCCGTCGACAGACCATGCCTGTTCGATGTCGACGGAGAAATCATCGGGATCGAGCGGCTGGGCGCTTGGGAAGGCCTCTGACACGTAGCGACCCACCGCGTTGGATTGCCCGGTGCGGGCGGTGGCGCGGGCGATGCACATCGTAGGGCTGAGGGCGATGGCGGGCGCGCGGTTGTCGATGACGAAGACCTGCCGGACCTCGCCCCGGGTGGTGTTGGTGGGCACGTAGCCTGCGTTGCGCAGGGCGGTCTCCTGGGCGGCGGGGCCGTTGGTTTTGACGCAGATGGCGTCAAAGGCGGTGACCAGTTCGCGCGGCGTGCTTTTGGGGATCACGTTGCCGGGCCAGATGGTGGCCAGTTCAAGACGATCGGCGCTGGGCGCTTCTGACGAACACGCGCCAAGCCCGCCTGCCAATAGAGCCGTCAGGCAGGATCGTGCCGTTATGAAGCGCCATGGATCAGTCATAGATCTGGCTGTAACCGATATTGATAGAGACACCGCGTTCGCGATACCAATCCAGGCTCACGGCGAAGTGGCGCTCGGCAGGGACGCGGTAGACCCATTGGTGTTCGGCCTCATGCGGCGAAGGTTTATCGCGCGGGACGGAAGTGACATCAGGGTAGGTGGCTTTGATTTTCCAATCCATTCCGGTGACGAGGTCGTTGTAGAACTCCTCCGTGCCGACATCCGCGGGGATGGAGAGTCGGCAGGCCATCGAGTCGATCTGTTTGGAGAACATGACATGAGCCGCACCCGGATTGCCGAACATGGCGGCTTCATCCGTAGCCATGACCTGTGGCAGTTGGGCGTTCGCGGCCAGCGCCTGTGCGTTGGCATAAAGCGCGGGCCAATCGAGCGAGGTGGTCACACAGGCGTCCGCCATCAGCCCCACCGCATCGGCGGGCAGGTCAAAGGGGCCTGCCGTGGCACCCATGGGGGTGCTCACGAGGAGGGCCGCGGACATCAGCGCAGAGCGCATTAGCCTTTGACCGCCTTCACGATCTTTTCGGCGCCGTCCTTGAGGTCATCGGCGGCGATCACGTCGACGTCGCTTTCGTTGATGATCTTCTTGCCCTCTTCGACATTCGTGCCTTCCAGGCGGACGACGAGGGGGACCTGAAGGCCGACTTCCTTCACCGCGGCGACCACGCCTTCGGCGATCACATCGCAGCGCATGATGCCGCCGAAGATGTTGACGAGGATGCCTTTGA
>CAYMEC010000102.1:0-9809 GCA_964389425.1 uncultured Roseovarius sp. | reverse complement strand
TTGATGGCCGTGTCGCCCGTTTTGAAATCCTGAAGCGCGATTTTGTGGCCGATTGGCACATCGTCTTCGGCCGTCAGGGTGAAGGTGGAATTGTCGTGTGTGACACAGCAAAACATTTCAGTTCCTGCGGTCAGACCTTCGACCACGACAACACCGACATTGTCGTCATGTTCATGGACCAGAAGATGGGGAATATTGGACATCTTGGAGCAGCCTTTCAAAATTTAGAGGTGGTTTGGCTTCGTGTATCATGTATAAGAAGTCTTATACAAGACTTATTTGCGAGGACCCGCCCGTGGCAGAGGACGTGATCAGCAAAACCCCGCTTTACCAAGTGGTGATCGACACTGTTGTGGCCCGGATTGCGACCGGTGAACTGCCGCCCGGGGGAATGTTGCCGAGCGAGGTGCAGCTGGGCGCGGAGCTGGGTGTGAGCCAGGGGACCGCGCGTAAAGCGCTGATTGAACTGGAAGCACGGGGGTTGGTGCAGCGGGCGCAGGGCAAAGGCACGTTTGTGACGATCCAGACCCCGGACCGGGCGCTGTTCAATTTCTTCCGGTTGCGGGGAAAGGATGGCGCGCGCCCTGCCCCGGTGTTGGAACGCCAGGAGATTTCAGGGCGGTCGGCAACCAAGGAGGAGAAGCGATTGTTGCACGGCGCACCTGCGCGCGTGTTCGAGATCAGGCGGTTGCGCCGCTTGCCCGGAGAGGACAGGGTGCATGAGGTCGCCGTGGTGCCGCAAGGGATGTTTCCGGGATTGCTGGAGCGCGCGCCGCTGCCTAATACGCTCTATGTATTTTATCAGCAGGCTTATTCCTGCATCGTCGTGCGGGCGGATGAGCGCCTGTCGCCTGGGGTTGCAGATGCTGACATGGCGCAGCGGTTGGGTGTGGATGAGGGCGCGGCGGTGCTGCGGGTGGATCGGGTGGCGTATGATGCGCTGGACCGCGCCGTGGAGCGGCGGGTGAGTGTGATCCACGCGCGCGATCATTTTTACGACGTGACATTGCAGTGAGATGGAGTGGCTTTGGCAGGCCCCGGTCTGGCGATCCTAACCTCAAGCGAGGGCGCTTTATCGTGACTTACCGCCGTATCGTCGAACGACGCGCGTAATTGCCAATTCGCCAGGCCCTGGGTGGGGCCTGCCGAAGTCGCGGCGGGCTACGCCCTTGATTCCGCGACAAGGCTAAACCTTTTGGCCGAGCCTTTGACCGACGCCTTGGCGGTTTTGCAGCGGCTTCCACCACGCCTCGTTGGCCAGATACCAGTCGACGGTTTTGTCGAGGCCTTGTTCCAGCGTAACGGAGGGCTGCCAGCCCAGTTCTGACGCAATCCGGGTGGCGTCAATCGCGTAGCGCAGGTCGTGGCCGGGGCGGTCGGTGACGAAGGTGATTTGCTCGCGGTAAGAGGTGGCGGCAGGGCGTTTGGCGTCGAGCAAGTCGCAGATCATGTGGACCAGATCGATGTTGCGCGCCTCGTTGTTGCCGCCGATGTTGTAGCTGCGGCCCAGTTCGCCCTTTTGCAGGACGGTCAGCAGCGCCTCGGCGTGGTCTTCGACATAGAGCCAGTCGCGGACGTTGAGGCCTTTGCCGTAGACGGGGATCGGCTTGCCCTCAAGCGCGTTGAGGATCACCACCGGGATCAGTTTTTCCGGGAAGTGGTAGGGGCCGTAGTTGTTGGAGCAGTTGGTGAGGACCACCGGCAGGCCGAAGGTTTCGGCCCACGCGCGGACGAGGTGGTCGCTGGCGGCCTTGGAGGCGGAATAGGGCGAGTTGGGGGCGTAAGGGGTGTCTTCGGTGAAAAGGCCCGCTTCGCCCAGAGTGCCATAGACTTCATCGGTGGAGATGTGATGGAAGCGGAATGCATCAGGGGCGCCCTGCCCTTGCCAAAAGCTGCGGGCCGCTTCCAGCAGGTTGTAGGTGCCGGTGACATTGGTCTCGATAAAATCGCCCGGCGCGTCGATGGAACGGTCGACATGGGATTCGGCCGCCAGATGCATCACGGCATCGGGGGCGTGCGTCGTGAAGATGCGGTCTATCCGCGCGCGGTCGCGGATATCGGCGTGTTCGAAGGTGTAGAGCGGGCTATCCGCGACGGACGCCACGTTTTCGAGGCAGGCGGCATAGGTGAGCGCGTCCAGATTGACGACCGTGTGACCCTTGGCGATGGCCGCGCGCACAACGGCGGACCCGATGAAGCCTGCGCCGCCTGTGACCAGTAGTTTCATGTGGTGACCCTTGGTTCGTTGGGTTGCGTGTACGGTATTTGGCGGGCGGCTTTCAAGTTCTGTGCAATGGAGCGGCTTTGTCAGGCCCTGGGTGGGGCCCTCTTTTCAGCGATTGCAAGCAATCGCCTGCCGGGCAGCGAACGAAGGCGCGGCGCGCTACGCGCTTGATTCCGCGCCGGGGGATGGATCATATGGCATACGGCCAAAACGAAGGGGTCTGTCATGACGATCCGCCCTAGGCGCTCATTCATTTTCACGCCCGGGCTACGGCCGGATATGTTTCCCAAGGCGCTGGCCTCGGGCGCGGATATTGTCTGCGTGGAGCTGGAAGACGGGATCGCGCCCAAGGACAAGGCGGAGGCGCGGCAGAAGGCGCTGGCGCTTTTTGAAACCAATCAAGCCGATGACGGGGTGGAGAGAATTGTCCGGATCAATTCCATGCGGGAACGGTTCGGGATCGAGGATGTACAGGCGATTCTTGCCACCCCGACCCCGCCACCGGCGGTGATGATGCCCAAGGTGCGCACGCCCGATGAAGTGGTGATGCTGGATCAGTTGCTCAGCGAGGCGGGACATGCCACGCGATTGCATGTGATCATTGAGACCAATGACGGGTTGGAGGCCGCACAAGATATCGCGCGGTGTTCCGACCGGATCGACGCGCTTTTTTTCGGCGGTGTGGACATGGCCGCCGAACTGCGCTGTCAGAATTCCTATGACGGGCTTTACTATGCCCGCGCCCGCGTGGTGCATGCCGCCGCCAGTGCCGGGCTGGACGTGATTGATGTCCCGTATCTGGACCTGGATGACCCGGACGGCATGCGCGTGGAGGCCGAACGCGTACGCGACATGGGCTTTGCCGGAAAGGGATCGATCCACCCCAAGCAGATCGCCGCGCTGAATGCCGTATTCACGCCCACGAACGCGCAGATCGACCGGGCGCGCAGGATCACCCGAGACTTTGAGACCGCCGACACGGGGCTAGTCGTGATTGACGGCAAGCTCATTGAAAAACCTGTGCTGCGGGAGATGTACCGGATTGTCGCGATTGCGGACCGGATGGGCGTCTAGGACGCCCCGTGCATCTGGAGGGCGAGCGTGACCTTGCCTGCCACATCGCGCAAATGCGCGCCGACCTCTGCACGCCGTTGAGATGTGAACCGCCGGATGGGACCGGTCGCGCCCACGCTGAAGGTGGCGCCGATATTGCCGATCCGGATGGGGGCAGCGACCGATGAAACGCCGATCTCGATCTCTTCCACGCATTGGGCGAACCCGTCCGTGCGGATCATGTCAAACTCTGCCCGCAACGCATCAGGTGTCTGGATTGTATCTGGCGTATAGCTTTTCATCGGGCCCGCGATGATCTTTTCGCGAAACGCGTCTTCTGCGAAAGCCGCGATGACCTTGGAACACGAACAGGCATGCATGGGTCGAAACCCGAGCCCCGGGTGCACGAAGGATCGCGTGGCGTCCCCGGGGGTTTCGACGTGGATGATTTCCACCCCGTTGTTTCGGAATCGCGACAGGAAGACCGATTCTCCGAGGCGATCGGCAGCGTCGCGCAAGGAAGGTGTGGCCGCCTGAGCGATGTTCACATCCGACTGACCCAACAGTGCCAGCCGCACCATCCTCTCCCCCATCAGGTAACGACCGGGTTCAGGTTCATCCAGAAGCCGGTCTGCCGCCATGCTTTGCAAAAGCCGGTAACAGGTGGGCCGCGGCAGGCCCGTGGATGTCTGAACATCAGACGCGGACACAGGGCGGCCCGCGATGGCCACAGCCTCCAGAACGGACATGACACGGTCGAGATGCATGACATTCTCACTTTACAGACATTTGTCTCATTTAGTAATACAGTGAGCGAGAAGTCAATGCGAGTCGGGGGGAAGGCCATGGACTGTTGCGGACCGGGATATGCGTCACCTGCTGAGGCCATCAAGGCCCCACGGGAAAAGCTGCTTTACACGATTGCCATCTACACCGGGACGGGCATTCAGAAACCTGATTATCTGGCGACGATTGACGTGGACCCAGAGAGTCCGACCTATTCCCAAGTCATTCACCGTCTTGAGATGCCGGGGATCGGCGATGAGCTGCATCACATGGGATGGAACGCTTGTTCATCGTGTTTTGACGACAGTTCCATGTCGCGGCGGTACTTGCTGTTGCCGGGGGTGCGGTCAAACAACATTCATGTCGTGGACACTGCCACCGACCCGCGTGCGCCGCGCCTGCACAAGGTGATTGAGGGCGCGGAGATCAAATCCAAGACCAATCTGAGCGGGCCGCATACGGTGCATTGCCTGGGCTCCGAGATCATCATTTCGATGCTGGGCGACGCCAAGGGCGACGCGCCGGGCGGGTATCTGCATCTCAACAAGGATTTTGAGATTGTGGGCCGGTGGGAGGCCTCGATGGGTGATATCCCCTTCGGTTATGATTTCTGGTACCAGCCGCGCCACAATGTCATGGTCAGTTCCGAATGGGCGGCGCCCAACACCTTCATGCCGGGCTTCGATCTGGAGGAGGTGGGACATCTCAAGTACGGGCGGCGTCTGCATATCTGGGATTTTGAGGCGCGCACACCGGTGGAGACGATGTATCTGGGGGAGGATGGGCTGATCCCGCTGGAGGTGAAGTTTCATCATGATCCGGACAGCACGCACGGGTTCTGCGGGGCCGCCCTTTCCGCCAATGTGATCCATTTCTGGAAAGGCGAGGATGGCTGGCAGTGGGAGAAGATCATCGATGTGGAGAATGAACCGCATCCGGAATGGCCCATCCCGATCCCCGGTGTGATGTCGGCCATCTTGGTGTCGATGGATGACAAATATCTGTACCTCAACAACTGGCTGCACGGGGATATGCGGCAATATGATATTTCCGATCCACACAATCCGGTGTTGACCGGGCAGGTCTATATGGGCGGGCTGCTGGGCAAGGCGCCGGTGGTGAACGGAGTGGAGATGGCGGGCGGGCCGCAGATGTTTCAGCTCAGCCTGGACGGGCGGCGTTTGTACGTCACGACCAGCCTTTTCAGCACATGGGACAATCAGTTTTACCCGGAGATCCGCGAAAAGGGCGGCGTGATGGTGCAGATCGATTGCGACCCGGTGAATGGCGGGATGAAGATAAACCCCGACTTCATGGTGAATTTCGGGTTGGAACCGGGTGGGCCGTCACGCTGTCACGAGGCGCGTTATCCCGGTGGGGATTGCACGAGCGACATATGGCTATGAAGACTTGCACCGTGACGATTGCCAACGGCGAGAATGCGGTGTTTGAGGTGGACGCCAGGCGGCCTCTGCTGGATAGCTTGCGGGATCAGGGCGTGGATCTGCCGTATGGGTGTCAGTATGGCGGCTGCATCACGTGCGCGGCGAAACTGACGCAAGGCGCGGTCAATCAGGCCGCCCAGGTGGCGCTGAACAACCGGCAGATTGCGGATGGATATGTGATCCTTTGCGTGGCGCGGCCCCGAGGGGACATCACGCTCGAGATCGGGGTGGAGAGCCATGACAAGCTCTATCGCAACCCGTTTCTTGACCCGCTGAAACCCCATGAATTGAAGGCGGATATCGCCAGCAAGGAGACCCCAGATGCCTGATGCAGATGTCAATCACATCTATGAGTACGACCCGGCTTATCTGGCCGACATCCTGAAATCGGTGAAAACCATCGCCATGGTGGGCGCAAGTGCGGACAAAACCAAGTTCAGCTATGGCGTGCTGCGGGTTCTGCATGAGACGGGCTATGAGATGTTGCCCGTCAATCCCAACCCGAAGGTCAAGGAAATCCGGGGGATCAAGGTGTTTCATTCCTTGCAGGAGATCGACCGGCCCGTGGATATGGTGGAGGTGTTTCGGCCCAAGGAAGAACTCTACGGATTTGCCGAGCAGGCGATCGAGATCGGGGCGAAAGTGCTGTGGGGGCAGATCGGCGTCCATGATGACGCGGCGGCCAAGCTGGCGGAGGAGGCTGGGCTGAAGGTGGTGATGAACCGGTGCCCGAAGATCGAGCTTTTCCGGCCATTCTGGAAGCCACGGTTGGATTTGCCGATTTAACTCTCAAAGCACCGAAGAGAGCGCCTTCGCATGGCCCCGGTCTGGCGATCCGTACCTTCGAACAGCGGCACTTTATCCTTCGTTCCCGCTGATCATACGAGCGACATCCTTCAATTGCCAATTCGCCAGGCGTCGCGCCAGAGGCGCGCCAACTTTTACTGGCACACCAAAGGTGCGACGTGTGGGGCGAGGCGAAGGCGCGGCGGGCTAAAGCCCTTGATTCCGCGCCGGGGGCTTTAATGCATGCGCTTTGGAGCACGCTGAGCTAGGGTACTGTTTCGAAGCGAAGACCAACCGGACGAAGGACCAAATCATGAGCGGCAAACACACCCTTGAAATGACTGTGCTCATGACGCCCGAGATGGCGAATTTCAGTGGCAATGTGCATGGGGGCGCGCTGTTGAACCTGCTCGATCGCGTCGCGTTTTCCTGTTCCTCGCGCTATTCGGGGCAGTATTGCGTGACGCTCTCAGTCGATCAGGTGATCTTCAAGCAACCCATTTTCGTGGGCGAATTGGTGACGTTTCTGGCCTCGATCAACGCCACTGGGCGCACGTCGATGGAGGTCGGCATCCGCGTGGAGGCTGAAGAGATCCAATCCGGCAAGGTGCGGCACACGAATTCGTGCTACTTTACAATGGTGGCCGTGGACACAGACGGCCGGGCCGTCGAAGTGCCGAAGATCACCCCGGCGGATGATGAGGCCGAAAAACGCCAGGAGGCCGCGATCCTGCGCAGAAGCCTGAGGGACGAGTTCACCCGGCGCCATGCGGAAATAAACGGAGAGATTTAGGACCCCAGCGACGGCCGCGATGACCGATCAAATTGGATCCAGGTGCCAGCGGGCTCTCAACATGTCGACAGACGCTACGCGCCTTGGGACACCCTGATAGAAAAGACCTGAACAATAAGAGGCGTCACAGAACGCTGCAAAACCCGTTGGATCCGTAAAACCTTCCGACCCTTACAAATCCTGCGACATACGCCTCCGCGTTTAAAGACCTTGGACTGCAGAACAAACCGTTCCGACAGAGAGAAAGACACTTCGGGAGCCTTCGGTTCGAAGCTGGCTTCGAACTGTTGATCACCCGCTGACAAGAAAAAGTTAATTTGATTCGAACGTCGCGTCTGTGAACTGGAACACACTAGCCGTGATGAAGCGGTCACACCGATCATTTGCGCCGTAGAGTGTTTGGAATCAATGTGCTAGGGTGCATGTCGGGCCTACCCTGAGACATGCTGTGTTGTTTGAGAAAGACATATCGGAGACTTCGCTCTCGCAAGAGCTGCGCTGCGCGCTGATGAACGCTGCGCGTCCGGTGCACCTGCCGTCCGGCGAAACGCTCTTCACGGAACAAGATACCGGCGACGCCATTTATTTCATGGTGGGCGGGCGCGTGGAGATTTCCATGATCGCTGATGACGGGCGCAAACTTGGGTTTGACGTTTTGTCCCGTGGCGCGTTTTTCGGAGAGATTGCCCTTCTTGATCCCGGCCCGAGAACCGCAACCGCGACCGCCCTGGAGGACTGTGAGCTTCTGATCCTGAACCGCGCCGATCTGCACCAGCTGCTGGAGCGCAACCCGCATCTGGTGGCTGAAATCCTGCAATTGATCGGAAAGCGCATGCGGTACATCACCGATCAGTTGAACGAACAGATCCTTCTGCCACTGCCGAAGCGGCTGGCACGCAAGATGCTGCGGCTGGCCACGTTCACCGAAGACGGGCACCGGTTCCTGAGACTGTCGCATTCCGAACTGGCCGACCTAGTCGGTGCATCCCGGGAAGCGGTGTCCAAAGCGCTGTCCAACTGGAACAAACAGGGCCTGTTGCAAACCGGGCGCGGGTCGATTGAATTGCTGAACGAAGACGAACTGCGCGATATCGCGGGGTTGTAGAACGACCAGTCGAGGGTTTGGGAGCGCTCGCGGCATTTTCTGCGAAAACGCCTGTAGCAGTCGGGCAATCTCATGCGATTTCAGTGGCCGGAGGGGACAGGCCGACGATCGAACCTTCTCTCGTTCATCGAGCAGCCGCCAACCCGATGGCAGGACCAGAGCTGGTCCGCCGGAGCGGGATCAGTTGGCGCAACACACTTCAATCTGCGAACGCCAAAGGGAAATTCGACATGTCATCCAATCATCCCATCATGTCGCCGGAGACCGGCAAGATCCTGATCGTCGGCGGCTATGGCGCGGTCGGCCTTTCCATCGCCGAACGGCTTGCACCCGGCTTCGCCGGGCGCGTGGTCATCGCGGGCCGGAACATCGAGAAGGCGGAAACAGCGGCAGCCGGGGTCGGACACGGCACCGAAGCGCGCGCCGTGGATATTTTCGCCGTCGATGCCGGCCGCGCGCTGGACGGGGTCGCCATGGTGATCGTCTGCCTTGATCAGACCGACACGAGATTTGTCGAACACTGCCTGTCACGCGGCATCCATTACGTCGATATCAGCGCGGAATATTCCTTCCTGTCGCAGGTCGAAACCCTCGACGATCTTGCGCGGCGCAATCGCGCCACCGCTCTGCTCAGCGTCGGAGCCGCGCCGGGGCTGACCAACCTGCTCGCAGCGCGGACCCTCGAAAAGATGGACAGCGTGGACCGGATCGACATTCTGCTCGAGTCCGGTCTTGGTGATCGCCACGGCCAGGGCGCGATTGAGTGGATACTGGACAACCTCGATGCTCCCTATCAGGTGATGGAGAACGGCCGTCTGACATCCGTCCGGAGTTTCGGCGACAGCATGGTTCTCGGCCTCGCGGGGCAAGAGAAAAAACGCCCGGCCTACCGGTTCAGCTTCTCCGATCAGCATGTGCTGGCGCGCACCCTGAATGTCCCCTCGGTCTCGACCTGGGTCCGGTATGACAGCCGGTTTGTCACGTGGCTCTTCGCCGTAGCGTCAAGGGCCGGTCTTGGCCGGCTGCTGCGATGGCCGACATGGCGGAAACGCGCGGTCTGGTTGTTCATGAATGTCCACATGGGCTCGGATATCTGCGGAATTGCCGTCCGGGCGGTGGGCCGGAACGGGTCCAAGGCCGCCGAGACGGTGGTCGGCGTGACGGGCCGCAAAGAGGCGTTGATGACCGCGATCATCGCCGCGGAATCGGCGCGTCAGGTGCTGACCGCTCCCCCCGGACCGGGCGTATGGCACAGCGATCAGGTGATCTCCCTCGATCCGGTCGTCGCGGCGCTAGAGCTGGAGTATCCCGACCTGGTCGTGAACATCTGACCGCATTTGCCCCACCAGACGACCGAGTTGTTTTGTCTCTTCCCGTGCAAATGCAACGACCGCACAGGCGAGACTCCCCGTGTCTCCAACACTTGTTCGAACGACAAATGGGCGGTTTTTCGGACAGGTGCCTTCAGCAAGCAACCCGAACTGAATTCGACGCCAGTCGCGTCAATTAGTGGCGGAGAGACAGGGATTCGAACCCTGGAGACGGTTTCCCGCCTACACACTTTCCAGGCGTGCGCCTTCGACCACTCGGCCACCTCTCCGGTGGGCGCCTTTTAGC
>CAYMEC010000101.1:0-10317 GCA_964389425.1 uncultured Roseovarius sp. | reverse complement strand
GAGCGCCTCTCGCCCGAAATGATCCTCGGCACGCAGATGGAACGCCATATCGGCAAACGCCTCGGCATCCCCTGCGCTGTCATCTCCGCTCCTGTCCACGTTCAGGATTTCCCCGCGCGCTACTCCCCCCAAATGGGGATCGAAGGGGCCAATGTCCTATTCGACACATGGGTGCACCCGCTGGTCATGGGGCTGGAGGAACACCTCCTCCACATGTTCCGCGAGGACTTCGAATTCAACGATTCTGCCGGCCCTTCCCACCACGGCCATTCCGGGGCGCAAGCCGAACCCGAAGACGTGAAACAACCACAGGCCGACGAGGCCCCGGAATCAACCTTCAGCATCGTCTGGCTCGAAGACGCCGAACGCGAGCTCAAGAAGATCCCCTTCTTCGTCCGCGGAAAGGCGCGCCGCAATACCGAGACCTTCGCCACAGGCAAGGGACTCACGGAAATCAGCGTTGATACGCTCTACGAAGCGAAAGCCCATTATGCGCGGTGATACGATCATAACCACGGGCCCCGCCTACCGCGTTGTGATCCTGACGCTGGACAGCCACGCCGCGGGCCCGTGTCATCGTGTGGCCCCGCGGCTTGAACGCGATTTCCCTGGGCTGGAACTGACCGTCCATGCCGCCGCCGAATGGGGCGAATCCCCGGAGGCCCTGGAACGTGCGGAGGAAGCGATCGAGAAAGCCGACATCGTCGTCACCAACCTGCTCTTCCTCGAAGAGCATATCAAAGCCATTCTGCCCACGCTCGAGGCCCGCCGCGATCACTGCGACGCCATGGTCGGCATCATCGCCGATGCCCAGATCGTAAAACTCACCCGTATGGGCACGCTCGATATGTCCGCGCCCGAAACCGCCACCCGCAAACTGCTCAAGAAATTGCGCGGCTCCTCCAAACCCAGCAGTGACGATGGCGCCAAAAAAATGCGCATGCTCAGACGCTTGCCGCGCATTCTTCGCCTGATCCCCGGCAAAGCCCAGGACTTGCGCGCGTGGTTCCTTATGATGCAGTACTGGCTCGGCGCGTCGGACGAGAACATCGAGGCGATGATCCGCTTCATGATCTCCCGCTATTGCCGTCATGACGCCTGGCGCGGGGTCAAGGCCGCCGCGCCGCTGGATTACCCGGACACCGGCCTTTATCACCCGGGCCTGGTCGATCGCATCACGACCAACCCCGCCAACCTGCCTTACAAGAAAGGTGCGGCCACGGTGGGCGTTTTGATGATGCGTTCCTACGTGTTGTCCTCGGACACGGCGCATTACGACGCTGTCATCCATGCCCTTGAATCCCGTGGTCTCAATGTCCTGCCCGCCTTCGCCGGTGGGCTTGACGGTCGCCCCGCGATTGACGCCTTCTTCCGGGACAAGAAGGGCCCCAAGATCGACGTTCTGTTGTCTCTCACCGGCTTCTCCCTCGTGGGCGGCCCTGCCTACAACGACAACGACGCGGCCATCGAGACGCTCAAATCCCTCGATGTGCCCTACATCGCGGCCCACCCTCTGGAATTCCAGACAATCGAGCAATGGCAGGCCTGTGCCCAAGGCCTTGGCCCCATCGAGACCACCATGCTCATCGCGTTGCCTGAACTTGACGGCGCAACGACCCCCACCGTTTTCGCGGGTCGCCATGGGCCTGAAACGGCAAATGCAAGTGATATCAAGGCAATGGCGCCTGCTCTTGAACGCGTGGACATGCTTGCCGATCGCGTCGCCAAACAGGCCCATCTCCACCGGTCCGCGCGTCATGACCGCAACGTAGCGATCATACTCTACGGCTTCCCGCCCAACGCGGGTGCAGCCGGCACCGCCGCCTACCTCAACGTCTTTGCCTCGCTGCACAACACGCTGCAAGCGATGCACTCGGCAGGCTACGACATCGACCCGCCCGGGTCTGTCGATGAACTGCGCGAGGCCGTGCTGGGCGGAAACGCCAGGCAACTTGGTCAGGAGGCCAATGTTCACGCCCGCGTCAGCGCCGACCAGATCGTTGAAAACACCCCTTGGCTGTCGGAAATCGAAGACACCTGGGGTCCCGCGCCCGGGCGTCACCAGTCCGACGGGCGCGATGTCTTTGTTTTGGGCCGGCAATTCGGCAAGGTTTTCATAGGGCTACAGCCCGCTTTTGGTTTCGAAGGCGATCCCATGCGCCTTCTCTTTGAACGGGGCTTTGCCCCCACCCATGCGTTCACCCAATTCTACCTCTGGCTCCGGCACAGCTTCCGTGCCGACGTGGCGTTGCATTTCGGTATGCACGGCGCGCTCGAATTCATGCCGGGCAAGCAGGCTGGCATGGGTGACGCGTGCTGGCCCGATCGGCTGATTGGCGATTTGCCCAATGTCTACCTTTACGCCTCAAACAACCCCTCAGAGGCGACATTGGCCAAGCGACGGACCAATGCCGTGACGGTCAGCCACCTTACACCGCCGCTCGCGACATCCGGGCTTTACCGGGGCCTCTCGGAACTGAAGGACAGCCTCACCCGCTGGCGCGAAACGGCCCCGGATGCGCCAGATCGTGCCGAGATCGAGACGTTGATCGCTGAACAGGCCGAGGCTGTCGATCTGGCTGGCCACGCGCCGCAAGATCTCTGGCTGAAACTGCTGGAAACCGAAGACGCACTCATCCCCGACGGGCTGCATATCGTAGGCAAACCCATGGATGTGGCCGCGCGCGGCGAATACCTTGACATTATGCCCGACGCGGATGCCGCAACCCGCGCCCGCGTGGAACAACATCTCAGCCAAGACAATGAGATACCGGCCCTTCTTCATGCACTGGATGGCCGTTTTACGCCCCCCGTGCCCGGCGGCGATCTGATCCGTTCGCTCGATATCCTGCCCACGGGCCGCAACATCCACGCCTTTGATCCCTTCCGCATGCCGACGGTCTTCGCCTGCCGCGAAGGCGCACGTCAGGCCGATCTTCTGCTGGCCACCCATGACACCACACCGCGCACCGTGGCGCTGGTGCTTTGGGGGTCTGACAATATCAAATCCGACGGCGCACCATTGGCCCAGGCCCTTGCCCTCATGGGCGCGACACCCCGCTTCGACAGCTTCGGACGACTGTGCGGTGCCGATCTCATTCCGCTCGCCGAACTGAACCGCCCGCGCATCGATGTGATCATGACGCTTTCGGGCATTTTCCGTGATCTGCTGCCCTTGCAAACCAAACTTCTGGCCGAAGCCGCCTACAAGGCCGCCACCGCCGACGAACCGCTGGACCAGAATTTCATCCGCGCCCATGCGCTGGCCTATGCCAAGGAAACGGCGTGCGACATGCAAACCGCGGCGCTCAGGGTTTTCTCAAATGCTGAAGGGGCTTACGGGTCGAACGTCAACCAAATGGTCGATGCGTCCGCCTTTGATGACGAAGACGAATTGGCCGATGCCTACATGGCACGCAAGAGCTTTGCCTATGGAATGAACGGCAAAGCCGAACAGAATGACGCGCTTCTTAACACCGCGCTCAAAGACGTTGATATTGCTTACCAAAATCTTGAATCCGTTGAACTGGGCGTGACCACGGTCGATCACTATTTCGACACGCTGGGCGGCATCTCTCGCGCCGTGAAACGCGCCCGAGGCGGTCAGGAGGCGGCGATCTATATTTCCGACACCACGCGCGGCGCGGGCAAGATCCGCACGCTCAGCGATCAGGTGGCGTTGGAGACTCGTTCGCGGCAGCTGAACCCGAAGTTCCACGAAGCCCTACTGAAACACGGCGCCGAAGGCGTGCGGCAGATCGAAAGCACCGTGACCAACACGATGGGCTGGTCGGCCACCACCGGCCAAGTGGAACCGTGGGTCTACCAAAGGATTTCAGAGACCTTCGTGCTGGATGAGGACATGCGCGCGCGTCTGACCGAACTGAACCCCGCCGCGTCCTCCCGCATGGCGAACCGCCTGCTCGAGGCCCATGACCGCGCTTACTGGCAGCCCGACGAGGCAACGCTGGAAGCCCTGCGCGAAGCGGCGGAGGCCATTGAAGATCAGATGGAGGGGGTCGCGGCAGAATGATGCGTATCGCAAACATCCGGTTGAACGGCGTGGGCCAGCCCCCGCATGACACGAAACATGGGGGGCCAGCCCCCCATACCCCCCGGGATATTTCCAGCCAAAAGAAACACGAAACTCGTTTCGGAAGAGAGGTCAAATGAGCCCGCGTGATGATATTCCCTCGTTGAGCGGTCAGGACGGCGAAGGGTCCGTTCAGGTACATCAGGATCCCGCCGCAAAGATCGAAGGGGCCAAGGTTTTTTCCGTTTACGGCAA
Source organism: uncultured Roseovarius sp. (assembly GCA_964389425.1). Taxonomy (GTDB): domain Bacteria; phylum Pseudomonadota; class Alphaproteobacteria; order Rhodobacterales; family Rhodobacteraceae; genus Roseovarius. The sequence goes on along the minus strand of CAYMEC010000101.1, from coordinate 6,029 downwards.
GGGCGGGATTGGCAAGTCAACGACCAGTTCCAACCTCTCTGCGGCCTTTGCCAAGCTGGGCAAGCGGGTGTTGCAGATCGGTTGTGACCCCAAGCATGACAGCACCTTCACCCTGACAGGCAAATTGCAACCCACGGTGATCGACATCCTCAAGGAGGTCGATTTTCACCCTGAAGAGCTGCGGCCGGAAGATTTTGTCACGCCCGGCTGGGGCGGCGTGCAATGCGTGGAAGCCGGCGGCCCTCCCGCCGGCACGGGTTGCGGTGGTTACGTGGTGGGCCAGACGGTGAAGCTGCTCAAACAGCACCATATGCTTGATGACACCGATGTGGTGATCTTTGACGTGTTGGGCGACGTGGTCTGCGGCGGGTTTGCCGCCCCTCTCCAGCATGCCGACCGCGCGCTCATCGTCACGGCCAACGATTTTGATTCCATCTACGCCATGAACCGCATCATCGCCGCCGTCAGCGCGAAATCGGTAAATTACAAGGTGCGGCTGGCGGGTTGCGTGGCGAACCGGTCCAAGGACACCGACGAGGTGGATCGCTACTGTGACACCGTGGGCTTCAAGCGCATCGCGCATATGCCCGATGTGGATGCGATCCGGCGGTCGCGCCTCAAGAAGAAAACGCTCTTCGAGATGGATGACGAGGAAGACATCGTCATGTGCCGGGCAGAATACATCCGCCTGGCCGAAACCCTGTGGAACGGCACCGATCCGTTGGCGCCCGAGCCGTTGGAGGACCGCGACATCTTTGAACTGCTGGGTTTTGACTGAAGGAGCCCCGAATGAGCTATGATCGCACACTGGCCTCCGTCGAGACATATTTCGACAAGACCGCGACCCGCACGTGGGAGCGGTTGACCAGTGATGCGCCCGTGTCCCGGATCCGCCAGACAGTGCGCGAAGGCCGCGATGCGATGCGCGCGCAGCTTGTGTCGCGTCTGCCCGGGGATTTGCATGGGCGGCGTGTGCTGGATGCTGGCTGCGGGGCGGGGCAGATGACCGTCGAACTCGCGGCGCGGGGCGCAGATGTGGTGGCCGTGGATATTTCGCCCTCTCTCATCGACATTGCCCACAAACGCTTGCCCGCCAAGCTGGAAAAGCGCGTGACGTTCCAATCCGGCGATATGTTGAGCGACCGTCTTGGCCACTTTGACCACGTCATCGCCATGGACAGCCTGATATACTATGACGCGTGCGATCTGGCTGGCGCGCTGGATACACTCATCAGTCGCACACGCAGCGGCGTTGTCTTTACCGTGGCTCCGCGCACGCCGATGCTGATGGCGATGTGGCGGTTGGGCAAACTGTTCCCGCGCTCTGACCGGTCGCCCACCATGGTGCCACATACCGCAGCCGGGATCGCCGACGCGCTGAGATCGGCGCGCAGCGCGGCGCATCTCAAGCCGCTCGATCGCGTCACCTCTGGCTTCTACATCTCCCAGGCGATGGAGGTGACCCCGTGATCCTCCGCGTGAAGGATATCAAGCGTTTCTCGGCTGGCATGCTGCCCTTTGCCGATGCGGCCTCCGAGGGCCTGCCGATGGGTCAGCTTTTGCGCCTGTCGCTCTTCCAGGTCTCGGTTGGCATGGCCACCGTGATGCTTTTGGGCACGTTGAACCGCGTGATGATCGTGGAACTCAGTGTGCCCGCCACCATCGTGGCAGCGATGATCGCATTGCCGGTCCTGATTGCCCCCTTCCGCACGCTTCTGGGCTTCCGGTCTGACACCTATCGTTCCGCCATTGGCTGGAAACGCATTCCCTATCTCTGGTTCGGATCTCTCTGGCAGATGGGCGGGCTGGCAATCATGCCGTTTGCGCTTCTGGTCCTGTCCGGTCAACAGGTCGTGGGGCCCACATGGGCCGGTGAGGTGCTGGCCGCCATCGCATTCCTCATGACGGGCCTCGGCATCCACATGACGCAAACCGCAGGGCTGGCGCTCGCCACCGACCGCGCGGATGAGGCGACCCGCCCCCGCGTCGTGGCCCTGCTTTACGTCATGTTCCTCGTGGGTATGGGCGTGTCGTCCATCATCATCGGATGGCTCCTGCGCGATTTCGACGAATTTACCTTGATCCGCGTTGTACAGGGCGCAGCGCTCTTCGGCATTGGCCTCAACCTCGTCGCTCTTTGGAAGCAGGAAAAGGTCCGGCCCATGTCCAAGGCCGAACGCGCCGCCCCGCGCCCCAGCTTCCGAGATGCCTGGAACGACCTGATGGCGGGTGGCGAAGCGGGCCGCCTTCTGGCAGTAGCTTTCCTTGGCACCATGGCCTTCAACATGCAGGACGTACTGCTGGAACCTTATGGCGGTGAAGTGCTGGGGCTGTCTGTCTCCTCCACAACGCTGCTTACTGCGATCTGGGCCGTGGGCGCGCTGATTGGGTTCATCCTTGCAGGTCGCGGCCTGTCAAAGGGGCGCAACCCGTTCCGCATCGCCGCCACCGGCATTCTGGTCGGTATCGTGGCCTTCTCCACCGTCATTTTCGCCGCTCCCACGGAATCAGGTGCCATCTTCTTTGCCGGGGCGGGCCTCATCGGCTTTGGCGGCGGGCTTTTCGCCGTGGCCACGCTGACAGCGGCCATGACACTGCCCATGCAGGGCTCAGCAGGCCACGGCCTCGCCCTGGGGGCATGGGGGGCCGCGACGGCCACCGCGGCAGGGCTCGCCATCGCCTTTGGCGGGGGCCTGCGCGATGCGGTCACCTCCCTCGCGGCCACAGGACTTTTCGGTCAGACGCTGGACCCGGTCACAACGGGCTATTCCTTCGTCTACCACACTGAGATCGGGCTTTTGTTCGTCACCCTGATGATCCTCGGACCACTGGTGCGGACAGCCCATAACGCGCCCCAACCACCAAAACGGGAGGCGGCTCGTATCGGCTTGGCCGACTTCCCGACATGACCCGCCGATCTGTGGAAAGGATATCGCAATGAACTCCGCTTTCTTCGCCAATTTCGATTTGGCATCGCTCGCGATCTGGGGCTTCTGGCTCTTCTTCGCGATGCTCGTCTACTACCTGCAACGCGAAAACATGCGCGAAGGGTATCCGCTGGAGGACGATGACGGCAATGAAGCCGCCAACCAGGGGCCGTTCCCCGTGCCGTCTGACAAAACCTTCATTCTGCCTCACGGCGAAGGCACCAAGAAAGTGCCGTCCGAGCAAACGCCGGAACGGGCCAACCTGCCGCTGGAACGCATGGGATCAGGCACGGGCTATCCGTTCATGCCCACGGGCGACCCGATGGCCGATGGCGTCGGGCCGGCCTCCTGGGCACCGCGCAAGGACAAGCCGGAGCTTGATGGCCACGGTCATCCGAAAATCATGCCGATGGCAGCCAACGCCGATTTCGCGTTCTCTTGCGGATTTGACCCGCGCGGGATGCGGGTTTTCGGCGGTGACAAGACGCAAGTCGGTGTCTGCACGGACATGTGGATTGACGCTCCAGAACAGGTCGTCCGCTACATCGAGATCGAACTCAACGAAGGCGGCAAGCGCCTTGCGCCCATGACGCTCTGCAAGATGAGCCGCCTCGGTGTGATGATCAAATCACTCTATGCGCACCAGTTCGCCGGTGTGCCGCAGACGAAATCCATGAAGCAAATCACGTTGCTCGAGGAGGACAAAATCGTTGGCTACTACGGTGGCGGCAACCTCTATGCATCGCGCCAACGCTTTGAACCGCAGATCGGATAAGCGCCTGTCCGAACAACCAGTTACGGGAGCCTGAGCCATGACAACCGAAGACCCAGACATCACCATCGAGCCGATCCTCGGCCTGCCTGAACACCTGCCAGAAGGCGAAGAGGTGCTATGGCAGGGCCAACCTGACTGGTGGGTGCTGGCCAAGGAGGCCCTTCTGGTGCGCTGGGTCATCGGATACTTCGCATTGCTGGCTGTCTGGCGAGTGGCCACGTTGATCGGCAAAGCCCCTTTCACCACCGTGATCACCGCCGGGATCCCTTTCCTGGCGGCTGGCGCGGTGGCGGCTGGGATCTTTATGCTCATGGCTTATGTGCTGGCACGGACCACCGTTTACACCATCACCAACCGGCGGGTGGTGATGCGCATCGGGGCCGCGCTGACGATCACGCTCAACCTGCCCTTCACGCAGATCAGGAATGCCGAACTTGATCTGCGCAAGGCCGGGACGGGCACCATTGCCCTCGATTTGGATCGACGCACACGGCTCAGCTACCTGGTATGCTGGCCTCATGTTCGGCCCTGGCACATCCGCCAGACGAAACCTGCCCTGCGCTGCATTAAGGATGCCCGCAAGGTGGCGGAACTTCTGGCCGAAGTGGCCGAGGCGGAACTGGGTCGCCCACAGATCAAACGCGTCACGCCTGAACCAACAGGGGCCGCCCACGTGCCAGCCGAATGAGATGAACCCTGTCCGTCCGCATATCATGTCCCGTTGCATCGCGCCTGGTGCAGCCCGGACCCTGCGGGCGGTCACACCCCCTGCCAGCCCCGGTGCTGGCCGCAATTGAAAACAGGAAAGGAGGCCAAAATGGGATGGCTTACAAAAGAGATCGAACGGGCACCCTGCACCGTCGAAATCTCACATAAATTCGAGAGCCTGCACGCACATGTGCGGTTCAACAATGGCGCCGTGATTTACCCCGGCGACGAGGTTCAGGTGCAAGGCCCTGAAATCATGGCCCCGTTCGGTGAAATCGTCTCCGAGGACCGTGAGGCGATCATCGTCCGCGCCAGCAAACTCGAACAGCTCTGGACCCGCCTGACGGGCGATTTCGAGATCATGGAGCTGTGTGAATTTTCCTTCTCTGAGGAGGTCACGCTATGAACATTCAGTCCAAGAATACGATGGCCAAACACACTGCCGACGCCACCACCGTGGAAGAAGGCCTCGCGATTCAGGAAGAACAGGATCGCATCTACACCAATGAGATGGCCACCCAGACGGCCATGGCCAACACACTGCTGACGCCGCGCTTCTACACCACGGATTTTGATGAGCTCGACGCCATCGACGTGTCTGACATTCGCGAGGAATGGGACCGACTGATCGCGCAAATGGTATCTGACCCCAACAAGGGCCATTTCCGCAAGAACGAAGACTGGGATCACGTCGATTGGGACGGGATGGAGCCGCAACTTAAGAAGGAATTCATCGACTTCCTGATCTCGTCCTGCACCGCCGAGTTCTCAGGCTGCGTCCTCTACAAGGAAATGAAGCGGCGCGGCAACAACAAGGACATCACGCAGCTTTTCCAGCTGATGGCCCGCGATGAGGCCCGCCACGCCGGTTTCATCAACGATGCCCTGCGCGAAGCCGGCCTGCGCGTGAACCTCGGGTTCCTGACGCAGAAGAAGAAATACGCCTATTTCCGGCCCAAGTGCATCTATTACGCGACTTACCTGTCGGAGAAGATCGGCTACGCGCGCTACATCACCATCTTCCGGCACCTGCAGGCCCACCCGGAACACCGCTTCCACCCGATCTTCAAATGGTTCGAAGAATGGTGCAATGATGAGTTCAGCCATGGCGAAGCCTTCGCCCTGCTGATGAAGACGGATCCGAAGCTGACCAGCGGGCACAATGTCTACTGGATCAAGTTCTTCCTGACCGCGGTCTATGCCACCATGTATGTACGCGACCATCAGCGCCCGGTCTTCCACAAGGCGCTGGGCGTGGATCCGGATTGGTATGCGCATGCGGTCTATGAAAAGACCTCGGAGCTGTCCAAACAGATCTTCCCGATCGTTCTGGATATCGAACACCGCAACTGGCAACCGCTGCTTGAGGCGCTCCAGAAAGCCAATGCTGACCTGGCCGCAGCCGAAGAGCTGCGTGGCCCGATGGGGATGCTGAAGCGCAATTCAGCCCGCGCCCGGGCAGCAACCTGCTTCCTGCGCTTGCTGATGATCCCCGCGATCAGGAACGAAGTGCCCGCGGAGACGCGTCTGGAGCCATGTTACTGATGATCGTCTCAAGCGCATATCCAAAGGTCGGAGCGGGGGGCCAGCCCCCCGCACCCCCCGGGATATGCGCTTGA
>CAYMEC010000100.1:0-10390 GCA_964389425.1 uncultured Roseovarius sp. | reverse complement strand
GGGCCCGCGCATGGCACGGGCGGATGTCGGGCCGCTCACGACCTATGCAAAGGCGCTTGGGTTGGCGTTTCAGGTGCAGGATGACATTCTGGATGTGACCGGGGATGCGGAAGCCACGGGCAAGGCCGTGGGCAAGGATGCGGCGGCGGGTAAGGCCACGTTCGTGTCTCTTCTCGGGCTCGATGCGGCCAAGGCGCGGGCGGCTCAGCTTGCGGATGAAGCCTGTGACGCGCTCTCCTCTTACGGAGAAGATGCGGCGGGCCTGCGCGATTTGGCGCAGTTTGTGGTGTCGCGTACGGTGTGACTTTGGCTAAATGCCGGACAGAGCGGCTTCGTCTGGCCCCGGTCTGGCGATCCTAACCTCAAGCAAGGGCGCTTTATTGTGATGTACCGCTATAGAGTTCAACGATGGGCAGCAATTGGGATTTCGCCAGGCCCTGGCGGGGGCCTAACGAAGGCGCGGCGGCCCAATGGACTTGATTCCGAGCCGGGGGGATGGGTTTGACGGAACGTCCTTCAACGCCTCTGCTGGATATGGTTTTCGGGCCGGATGATCTGGATGGTTTGAGCGACGATCAATTACGCCAGCTCGCAGATGAGTTGCGCGCGGAAACCATCTGGGTGGTCTCCCAAACCGGGGGCCATCTGGGCGCGGGGCTGGGCGTGGTCGAACTCACCGTCGCGCTGCATCACGTTTTTGACGCGCCGAAGGACAAGATCATCTGGGATGTGAGCCACCAGTGCTATCCCCACAAGATCCTCACCGGGCGTCGCGAGGGTATGTTGGGCCTGCGGCAGGCCGGTGGGCTTAGCGGGTTCACCAAACGCAGTGAATCCCCCTTCGATCCCTTTGGTGCAGGGCATTCTTCGACCTCGATCAGTGCCGCGCTTGGCTTTGCGGTGGCGCGCGATCTGGGCGGCATATGCGACGAGGGGTTGGGCGATGCCATTGCCGTCATCGGTGACGGCGCGATGAGCGCGGGCCAGGCATTTGAGGCGATGAACAACGCGGGCCATCTGGGCAAGCGGCTGATCGTCATTCTCAATGACAATGAAATGTCGATTGCACCGCCTGTGGGGGCCATGTCGGGGTATCTGTCGCGGCTTTCTGACCGGCAATCCAAGGAAGACCTGGACGCCGCGGCAAAAGCAGCCGCTGATCTTTTGCCCGACGACACACGGCCAGAGGACACCACCGGATCAACATCAGCTTTCGGCGGCAAGATATTTGAAGAGCTTGGATTTTCCTACATCGGCCCCATCGATGGTCACAACATGGACCACCTTCTGCCTGTGCTGCGCACGGTGCGGGATCGGGCCGCGGGGCCCACGCTCATTCATGTGATCACCAAAAAGGGAAAAGGCTATGCCCCGGCGGAGCAATCCCGCGACGCAGGGCATTCCCGTGCGAAATTCAATGTGGCGACCGGTGAGCAGGCCAAAACGCGGTCCAATGCGCCGAACTACACCAAGGTCTTTGCGACCGCGCTCACGGAGGCGGCGCGCCTCGATGACAAGATATGCGCCATCACGGCGGCGATGCCCGATGGTACGGGGCTGGACCTTTTTGCTGAGGTACATCCGACACGCGTGTTTGATGTCGGGATCGCCGAACAGCACGCGGTCACATTTGCGGCGGGGCTTGCGGCAGGTGGGATGAAGCCGTTTTGCGCGCTTTATTCGACCTTCCTTCAGCGCGGCTATGATCAGGTGATCCATGACGTGGCGATCCAGAACCTGCCCGTGCGCTTCCCCATTGATCGCGCGGGGTTGGTGGGGGCCGATGGGCCGACCCATGCAGGCGCGTTCGATGTGGCGTTCCTTGCGTGCCTGCCCAACATGGTGGTCATGGCCGCCGCCGATGAGGCGGAACTGACCCATATGGTTGCCACGGCGGCCGCTCATGACACCGGGCCCATCGCGTTCCGTTATCCGCGCGGTGAAGGGCAGGGGGTGGAATTGCCTCACCCTCAGGCGCTGGAGATCGGCAAGGGCCGGATCGTGCAGCAGGGCAAAGACATCGCGATCCTGTCCTTCGGGACGCGCCTGGGGGAGGTGACGCGCGCCGCCGAGGAGCTGCGCGGTGACGGGATCGTGCCAACCATTGCGGATGCCCGTTTTGCAAAACCCCTTGACCGGGACCTGATCCTTGATCTGGTCGCGCGGCACAAGGCGCTGATCACCGTTGAGGAAGGCGCGATCGGGGGCTTTGGCAGCCATGTGTCACAGCTTTTGGCGGACGAAGGCATGTTTGATAGCGGCTTAACTTTTCGCGCGATGGTACTGCCGGATCGGTATCTCGATCACGGCACGCCGCAGGACATGTATGACGACGCAGGCCTTTCGGCCGCGCAAATCGCAGCGAAGGTAAGGCGCCTTCTGGGGAGGTGACGCCGTCAGGATTTGCCGTGACTTTGCGCTTTGATTTTTTCGGCACGCATCAGGCGTTTCAGCCGCAGCACTTCCGACAAGGTCAGAACAGCCAAGGCGGTCAGGAATGCGAGGGTCACGGAAGACAGGCCTGCGCTGTCAGGAAACCCGGTTTGCGTGGCTGTAATCCCGGCCAATCCCAAGGCAACCCATGTCGCCCCGAGGCCCCAAAGTGCCAATTTGTAATGTGTCAAAGCTCGCCCTCACGTCTGTAGGTGGTGTAGCGCGTGTTGAAACGACCTAGCCCGCTGCGTGGAAAATAAACCCCAAAAGGTTAAGAAGAACTTGAGCAGCGAGGATGGATGTGCTGCCGGTGGGGTCGTAATCGGGGGCCACCTCCACCAGATCGATTCCCACGACCTCATGGTTTTGCGCCACCTGTTGCAGGATTTCGAGCACATCGTAGTAGAGAAACCCGCCATGGCTGGGCGTGCCCGTGCCTGGCGCGATAGAGGGGCAGAAGGCGTCAATGTCTATGGTGATATAGACGCGCGCGCCCTTGGGCAGGCGGGCGGCGGTGGCCTTTGGCCCCAGTTTGCGCACCTGCCGGACGGACAGGATATCTGAGCCACGCGCGCGGGCATCCTCGTAGCCCTCCTTGGCGGTGGAGCTGACATTGCGAATGCCCAGCTGCGTCAGCCCGGTGACATAAGGCTTTTCCGCCGCCCGCCGCATCGGGTTGCCATGGCCAAACCGCACCCCGTGGCGTTCATCAACGAAATCCAGATGCGCGTCGATTTGAAGGATGTGGATGTCGCCTTGGTTGTCAAAGGCGTTCACACAAGGGATGTTGATCGAATGATCGCCCCCGATGGTCACGGGTAGGGCACCCGCTTTCAGGATCGCGCGCACGCCCGCCTCGATATTGGCGTGGCTTTTCATCGTGTCCGTGTGGACGATATCGGCGTCGCCAATATCCACGATGCGCACGTCACCAGGCAGATAAGTCGCGTCATCCTCATGGTCATAGGCGCCGGCATGGCCAAAACTGAAAAGCGTCGAGGCCTCGCGCACACCACGCGGCCCAAACCGCGCACCCGACCGCCATTGCGTGCCGAAATCAAACGGCGCACCGAGGATGGCGACATCAGCGTCGATGGCCCGCCAATCAGAGACATAAGGCCGTTTGCCAAAGGTGGAGATCCCCACGAAGGGCAGATCGAGCCTGCCGCCTTCATACCCATGTCCGCTCATTGCATCCTCCCGTAACCTTCAGACTGCGTAGCCTAACCTAAAATCCGTTTCGAGACCTAAAAGGTTTTGCGCAAACGGCTGTGCATTCCGTGAATTTCGAAAATGGTGTATTATTGGATCTTCGAAAACACCAAGGCCCCTAGGACGACGCAATGAAACGGCCATTGCCTCATGAAACGGACACGCCCTTCCTGATCTTCGCCGCAACGGGCACAGACCTGATTTTCAACCGTGGTTTGGACCTGCCCAACTTCGCCTCTTTCCCACTGGTCGAAGACCCAAAGGCGCAGCCGGTCATCGTCGATCAGATGCGCGATCTGATGAATGTGGCGGAGGAGGCCGGTCTCGGCTGCATCATTGATACGCTCACCTGGATGGCCAATCGCGATCGCGCGGCCCCGCTTGGATATGATGCGGATCGCTTGGCGGCGTTGAACCGAAAGGCCGTATCTCTAATGTGCGATTTGCGCGATGAAAGCGCACGGGAGGACGTGCTGGTTGCGCTGTGCGTGGGGCCGTCCCGCGATCCCTACGCGAAACTGGACCCTATGACGGTGGCGGCCGCGCGGGCCTATCACGGCCTGCAAATCGCATCCGTGGCGGATATGGGGATCGATTTGGTCCATGCATACACGTTCAACCAAGTGGAGGAAGCGGCGGGTGCGGCACTGGCGGCCAAAGATCACGGCCTGCCGATTGTGGTGTCCTTCGTGGTCGAAACTGACGGCTGTCTGGACAACGGCACGGGCCTGGAGGAGGCGATCGACCGGGTCGATACGCTGACAAACAGCACCGCGGCCTACTTCATGGTGAATTGCGCCCATCCTGATCATTTCAGTGCTGTCCTGACGGGGCACCCGCGCTTGAAGGGCATGGCTGTCAATGCGTCGCGGTGCAGCCATGCCGAATTGGATGATGCGACGGAGCTGGACGAGGGCGATCCAGTAGAATTGGGGGCGGAGGTCGCCCGGCTCGTGGCTGAGTATCCCGCGCTTTCCGTTGTCGGTGGATGCTGCGGGTCCGGTTCACAACATTTGCGGGAGATGGCGTCGCGGATATCGCCGTGACGCAGGGCCAAAGACCACTTTCGCCCTTTCCATTCCTCGCTGCCCGTGACATAGCAAACCGCCAAACGAGATATCCACGGGAGACACCAGATGGAGATTCGTGAGGCCCTGACCTTCGATGATGTCCTGCTTGTTCCAGCCAAATCCTCTGTGCTGCCCAATACGGCCGATACCCGCACACGCGTCACAAACTCCATTGCCCTGAACATCCCGCTTCTCAGCTCGGCCATGGACACGGTGACGGAAGGGCAGATGGCGATCACCATGGCCCAGGCGGGTGGTATGGGCGTCATCCACCGCAACCTCAGCGTTGATGAACAGGCGCAGGAAGTACGGCGGGTGAAGCGGTTTGAATCAGGGATCGTCTACAACCCTGTGACGCTGACGTCGGATCAGACGCTGGCTGATGCCAAGGCCTTGATTGAACGCTATAATTTCACAGGCTTCCCGGTGGTTGGTGACGATGGCCGCGTGGTCGGGATCGTCACCAATCGAGACATGCGCTTTGCGTCCTCGGACGACACGCCGGTGCATGTGATGATGACGTCCGACAACCTCGCCATCCTTCAGGAACCCGCCGATCTGGAAGAGGCCAAATCGCTTATGCGGTCCCGACGGATTGAAAAGCTGCTGGTGACGGATGCGGGCGGCAAGCTGACCGGGCTTTTGACGCTGAAAGACACTGAACAGGCCGTGCTGAACCCCACCGCCTGCAAGGACAATCTGGGCCGCTTGCGCGTGGCGGCAGCTTCGACTGTGGGTGATGCAGGCTTTGAACGCTCCAGCGCGCTGGTGGATGCGGGTGTGGATATGATCGTGATCGACACGGCCCATGGCCATTCCGAAGGCGTTGCGGCGGCTGTGGAGCGCGCCAAGAAACTGTCCAACGAAGTGCAGATCGTGGCAGGCAATGTGGCGACCGGAGAGGCGACACGCGCGCTGATTGGCGCAGGCGCGGATGCGGTGAAAGTGGGCATTGGCCCGGGCAGCATTTGCACAACCCGCATGGTGGCGGGTGTCGGCGTGCCGCAGCTGACGGCGATCATGGATTGCGCCGAGGCCGCAGGTGACACGCCCGTGATTGCGGATGGTGGCATCAAGTTTTCCGGCGATTTCGCCAAGGCCATCGCGGCGGGCGCGTCCTGCGCCATGGTCGGCTCCATGCTGGCGGGCACCGATGAAAGCCCCGGTGAGGTGATCCTTTACCAAGGCCGCAGTTTCAAAGCCTACCGCGGCATGGGGTCCCTTGGTGCGATGGCACGGGGCAGTGCGGATCGGTATTTCCAGAAAGATGCGGCCAGTGACAAGCTGGTGCCCGAAGGGATTGAGGGGCAGGTGCCTTACAAAGGCTCTGCGGGCACAGTTCTGCATCAATTGGTGGGCGGGCTCAGGGCGGCCATGGGCTATACCGGGTGCGCCACCGTGGAAGACATGCGCACGGGATGCCAGTTTGTCCGCATCACCGGTGCGGGCCTCAAGGAAAGTCATGTCCATGATGTACAGATCACCCGCGAGAGCCCGAACTACCGGATCGGCTAGGCACCTTTGACCCCCGCCGCACGCATTGCAGCCGCCATCGAAGTTCTGGATCAGGTGTTCGACGGTCTGGCCGCTGAACAAGCCCTGACCCGCTGGGCCCGTGGGGCGCGCTATGCCGGATCCAAGGATCGCGCTGCCGTGCGCGATCACGTCTTTCAGGCGCTGCGTTGCCGCAGGTCTTATGCGGCGCTTGGGGGCGGGGAGAGTGGGCGCGCTGTGATGGTCGGGGCCTTGCGTGCAGACGGTGTCGATCCGGCAATGCACTTTACAGGCGAAGGGCATGCGCCAGACCCTTTGAGTGATGACGAAGAGGCCCTATCGGCCCCGGAGCTGTCAAACGCCCAAAATGCCGATCTGCCGGATTGGCTTTGGCACGTGTTTCAGGATGATCTGGGGGCTGACGCCATGGCGCAGGCCCGCGCCCAAAGGGAGCGCGCGCCAATTGCGCTTCGCGTCAACTTAAAAATGAAGAGTGTTTCACAAGCGGTTGAAATGCTTGAAAAGAACGGAGTTTTTGCGTCTCCTATTGAGGCGTGCGATACCGCTCTGATCGTGGCCGAAGGTGCCCGCAAGATCCGTCAGTCACAGGCCTATCAGACCGGGGTGGTTGAATTGCAGGATGTGAGCAGTCAGTGCGCAATGGCACGTGTGACCGTTCCGCCAAGGGCGCGGGTGCTGGACTATTGCGCAGGCGGGGGCGGTAAAACCCTCGCGCTCGCGGCGATGGCCCCTGAGGCGGCTGAGCCCGCGCGGTTTTTCGCCCATGACATTGCACCCGGTCGGATGGCCGATTTGCCGGCTCGGGCAGCCCGAGCGGGGGTTGAAATCACGGTGCTGGACGCGGCCCAAATCAACCAGAACGGTCCTTTTGACATCGTGATCTGCGATGTGCCTTGCAGTGGCAGTGGCACCTGGCGGCGAGCGCCTGAGGCCAAATGGCGACTGACCCCTGAAAGGTTAGAAGAGCTTTTTCAAAATCAATGGGATATCTTGCAAAAATCATGTAATTTTCTGCGCCCTGGCGGGCAACTCATCTACACCACATGTTCCATTCTGGTCCGCGAAAACGCCGCCCAAATCCGCGCGTTTTGCGGCGAAAACGCAGATGATTTCACGCTGCAAGACGACATCCAGATGCCGATCAGCGAAACCGGCGACGGGTTTTTCTTTGCGTCCCTGCTCCGAAAAAACTGACACATGCCCGGGCAAACTCGGGAAAATGCGCGCCCCTTAATCTGTGATTAACGAATTCACCCACAGTATGCGGTGTGAGCAGATAAACGGGACAAGGAGGGCATTCGCGCGTGTCCGATCAGGCGTATTCTGGACAAGTGACCTCTCTGGAGGCGGTGCTGTCGTTGTGGCGCCCGCGGGGGAAGGTGATCACGGGTCTTGCGCTGCTGTTTGGGGCCGCCGCGATCGTCACACCCGTTGTGTTCCTGAAAATCACCTTTCTGCTGGTTGCGGGCGTCATGCTTTTGACTTCGTTTGCGGCCTATCTCGGCCCACCCGTACTGGGACGCCTGCGTGATGTGCGGTTGGGACGACATATGGCCGCCTTCCGTGTTGATCCTTGTCCGGTCATTGTGACCCGTCGCGATGATCGGGTGATCTACGCCAACACTGTCGCGTTGCGCGACATGGGCGTATCGAAGGACGTGGCGCTCGCAGAGGTTTTGCAGGGACTCGTGGCAGATCCTCATGCTGCGATCGAAGAACTGCGGCATGATCTTGGCCGCTCGCGCAGTCTGCGGCGTCAACTGACGCGCGTGGCCGGCGCGCTGGATGTCGATGTCATGGCGCTGTCGGCGGGGATGACGGCCTGGCGTTTTGACTTGCAGGAGACTGAGGCTCCGGCACAGAGTGATACTCTGGCGGTTCTGACGCTCAATGATGAGGATGTTGTCTTGCACGCCAATGCGGCGGCGCGGGCACTGCTGGGGCCGCATGCGGATATGGTGCCGCTGTTCTGTCCGAACCCGCCTTTGCGCCTGGATCACATAAATGACATTCGTGCGGCCACGGGTCTGTTGCGCTGTTTTGTGCATGAAATGCCGTCCTCCGGGACCAAGTCCGGGGCGCCCGGGCCGGCGACGCGGGGGGCGGTTCGGCAGGTGGCCATTATTCCGGCTGCTGAGGATCAACCGCCGGAAGCTGATACCTGGTCGATCATCGAGGATCTTCCTGTGCCGCTTTTGCGGTTGTCTGCGGACGGGGTGATCGAGCTGTCAAACCGTCCCGCGCGCGTGGTTCTGGGCGTGGAAAGTGGGGCGGGGCGGCGGTTGTCCGAATTGATGGAAGGGCCGGGGCGGTCCATCGCCGACTGGTTGCATGATACGGTCGAAGGGCATGGCACGGTGCGGCCTGAAATTTTGCAGATGCGGCGCAAGGACAAGGATGTGTTCGTGCAGGTCACACTCAATCCGGTGCGCGATGCGGGCAAAACGGTGATCATTGCGGTGCTTCAGGATGCCACCAAGCTGAAGACGCTGGAACTGCAATTCGTCCAAAGTCAGAAAATGCAGGCGATTGGCCAGTTGGCGGGCGGTGTGGCCCATGATTTCAACAACTTGCTGACCGCGATTTCAGGGCATTGCGATTTGCTTTTGATGAAGTACGGGGTCGATGATCCGACCTATCCCGACCTGATGCAGATCAGCCAGAACACGAACCGCGCGGCGGCCTTGGTGGGACAGCTGTTGGCCTATTCGCGCAAACAGATGCTGCGGTTGGAGATCATGTCCTTGCGCGACATGCTCTCTGATGTGACCCATCTGCTGAATAGGTTGGTGGGGGAAAAGGTGCAGCTTGTCCTTGATCATGATCCCGACCTGTGGTCCGTGCGGGCCGACAAGCGGCAATTGGAACAGGTGCTGATGAACCTTGTGGTCAATGCCCGCGATGCCATGCCGAACGGAGGGCAGGTCGTGATCCGCACGGAAAACTGCCTGCTGAAGACGCCGCTCAAGCGCGACAGGGCGGAAGTGGCCCCGGGCCGCTACGTGGTGGTGAGCGTGAAGGATGAAGGCAAGGGGATTCCCGAAGACTTCATTGAGCGGATATTTGAACCTTTCTACACTTCCAAGAAGCAGGGCGAGGGCACGGGGCTTGGCCTGTCGACCGCCTATGGCATTGTCAAGCAAACCGGCGGGTTCATATTTGTGGATTCGACGCCGGGGCAGGGCGCGACCTTCCAAATCTACTTGCCTGCCCATCATGCCGAGACACTGCAAGACAGTCCGGTCGTGCCGGTGCGCACGGCGCTTGATAAAGCGCATGGCGTGGTGATGTTGGTGGAAGATGAGGCGCCTGTACGCGCTTTTGCCAGCCGCGCCTTGAAGATGAAGGGGTTTTCGGTGATTGAGGCCGCCTCCGGGGAAGAGGCGCTCAGCCTGCTGGAAGATGATGCATTGCATATCGACGTGATCGTGACTGACGTGGTGATGCCGGGTCTTGATGGTCCCACCTGGGTCGGCCGGGCCATGCGGACGCGTCCGGGTACGAAGGTTGTGTTCGTGTCGGGCTATGCTGCGGATTCGGTGCAGGGTGGTGTCATACCCGGAATGCCATCGGTGTTTTTGCCCAAACCCTTCTCATTGACCGAACTGGTGGAAACGGTGCAGTCCCAATTGGCTTCAGCCGACACTGTCGATATCCCCGCTGAATCGATGAAAACGGTCTGAGTCTCTTCCTGCTTCGTGCTTTCTCTCTGGCCAATCCGGCCATGGCCCGTTAAGCCGCGCGCAACCCGAGGCCGGACAGCAGACTGAGAGCATAAAATGGACCTTCGCAACATCGCGATCATCGCCCATGTGGACCATGGCAAAACCACTCTGGTGGATGAACTGCTGAAACAATCCGGCGCGTTCCGGGCCAATCAGGCCGTGGACGAGCGCGCAATGGACAGCAATGATCTGGAACGCGAACGCGGGATCACCATTCTGGCCAAAGCGACCTCGGTCGAATGGAAATCAACACGGATCAATATCGTCGACACCCCCGGCCACGCCGATTTTGGCGGTGAGGTGGAGCGGATCCTGTCCATGGTGGATGGGGTCGTCTTGCTGGTCGATGCCGCGGAAGGGCCCATGCCCCAGACCAAATTCGTCACGTCCAAGGCGCTGGCCCTAGGCCTCCGGCCCATCGTGGTGCTGAACAAG
>CAYMEC010000099.1:0-10810 GCA_964389425.1 uncultured Roseovarius sp. | reverse complement strand
CTGTCATTTCGAGGTTTAGCTGAGATATCCCAGTTCTCTAAGCGAAGAATACCCTCTTGGATGGTCTGAGTCGGTTTTGCCCAAGATGACGGCCATATCTTTGCCGAAGAATCCCAGATCGAAAGCGAATGCGCGATCTTCATCAATTTCCTGACGGAGATTTACCGCGATCTGGGCTTTGACAGCTTCAAGGTAAAGTTTTCTGACAGGCCAGAGACGCGCGCGGGGTCTGACGAGGTCTGGGACAAGGCGGAAAACTCCTTGTTGCATGCCACGCGCGCGGCGGGCATTGAGCCGGAGATGAACCCCGGCGAAGGTGCATTCTATGGGCCGAAGTTGGAGTTTGTTCTGACCGACGCGATCGGGCGGGATTGGCAATGTGGCACATTCCAGGTGGATTTCGTGCTGCCCGATCGGCTGGATGCCACTTACATCGGTCGCGACGGCGCCAAGCACCGCCCTGTGATGCTGCATCGGGCGTGTCTGGGCTCCTTCGAACGCTTCATCGGCATTCTGATCGAAGAACACGCAGGCAAACTGCCGTTTTGGCTGGCCCCGCGCCAGGTCGTCGTGGCGTCTATCGTGTCCGAAGCCAATGACTATGTTGAAAAGGTGGCCGCCACCCTGCGCGCGGCAGGTGTCCGGGCGGAAACGGACATTCGAAATGAGAAGATCAATTACAAGGTCCGCGAGCATTCGGTCGGTAAGGTGCCCGTAATCCTCGCCTGCGGAATGCGGGAAATGGAGGAAGACACCGTGACCGTCCGTCGCCTTGGCGAAAAGCAGACCAGCGTGGAGACGCTGGAAGCTGTCAAAGCCGCACTCGGCCAAGAGGCCCTGCCGCCGGATACGGCGGCGCGGGGGCATGCGTCAGCGGCTTGAATGACCACGGGAAAAGGCGTTAGAAATGCGCCTTTTCCTCATCCGGCTTGCCTGCTGCGATGGCAAGGGCACCGCCCAGCGTCACGAACCCGATGGGGAACATCGTGAAGACGTTGAAATTGTAGGCGTAAAACATCATTGCGCCTGAGATCAGCATCAGGATGCCACCCCAAAGCGCCCGCGCCCGCGCCATGGACCCGCCCGCTATGGCGAGGATCGGGGCAATGAAGCTGACAAACCGGATCAGTTCCCGGCGATCCACCTGTTCGGCGATGCCTTCAATTTCGCCGTAGGTGTCGATCACCTCGGTGTAGCCGTAGCTGAAAAACCCGATCACGATGGCCATTACACCACCAATAACACCCAGCATCAGGGCTGCGTTGCGCATGTGTTTACTCCGTTACCTTTTCGATATGTAAGCATGCCGGTCCGGTCATCCAAGCAATTGGTCCTGCACGTCTTTCTTCCAGCCCAAATACATCTGGTCGTCCACAACGATCAGTGGGCGCTTCATTAGCGTGGGATGGGTTGTCAACAGGTCGAGCGGGGCACCTGCACGTTCCTCCTCTGACAGGCCTCGCCATGTAGTGGACCTTGTGTTCAACAGATCCATGCCGAAGCGATGTAATGCCGCAGTCAACACGTCCTGCGGCACGCCGTGCGCACGAACATCCTTGAACTCTGCATTATTGAGCGCTTTCAGGGCCTTGCGGCAGGTGTCGCACGTCTTGAGGCCGTAGAGTGTCATGGAGCAATCGCCTAAATTTTAGTCTCTCAACGCTGGTTTACTCCTCATTCACCAAAAGTTCACGCGAGTTTTTCTTGCCTTTTGCCCCGCGTGATCAATCATCCTAAGTGCGAACAGACTGTTGCTGGGCTTGTGCATTACAACAGCACAATCCAGTGCCGGTCCTTCGCGACAAACGTCCGGCTTGTGCCGGGGAAGTGACGACATGAAGGAGATACGGCATGCCGACCGGCACCGTAAAATGGTTTAACACCACCAAAGGCTTCGGCTTTATTGCACCAGATGATGGCGGCAAGGATGTGTTCGTACACATTTCGGCCGTTGAACGCGCGGGCCTGACGGGTCTTGCGGATAATCAGAAGGTCGAGTTTGAAATGGTCGACGGGCGCGACGGGCGCCAAATGGCCGGAGATCTCAAGGCTCTCTGATCCAAAGTGAGCGTTGAAGTGCTTCAACACCGCGCCAAGTCTGGGCGCGCGTGTAACATGCTGGGCCGGTGATTGCGTTTGGCCCCTCCCTTTCCAACAAAAAGCGCGGCACCTTTCAGGCCGCGCTGTTTCTTTTATGGGCCAAGCGACTTGATCAGCAGCCCTTTTGGCCTTCCTGGCAAACCTGCGACGCGCTTGTTGCCCCTTTGTCCGAGTACACAACCGGCTGGTGCCGCACCGGAGCTGGGTGGCGCATAACTTCGCGGTAGGTCACGTTGGTGTTGGGCTGGCCGCAGGAAATCACCCCGCCCATCGAAATCGGCTGTAGGCCCGCAGGGCAGAAGTTCTTCCCGTGATAGGGATAATATTTCATTCCATCCGCCACGGCAGGGGCGGCAACCAGCGCGATGGCGGTGGCAAGAGAGGACAGTATACGCATGATTTCCTCCTTCAGGGGTGGCGTAGCAGACGCCCTGACGTTACCCGCTCTGACCTAGAGGTCAAAGGTTTTTACTGCGAAAATCAGCATTTACAGGCAGATTGAAAGGTATCGTCGGCTTTAACCGTTCAAAACCGACTGAAACTCCCGCCATTCTCCCTTGGACATGCCTGAGGTTTCCTGACTGACCTCTTCGCCCTTCAACATGCGGCGGATGCAATCAAGTGCTTTGGCAGACATGGAGGCCCCGCCCAGCCGATAATCCTCAAAGGCGGCATAGGCAAAAGGCACCCAATCGGCCACGATCTTGCACATGGCCTCGGCGTAGACGCGAATTTCGTATTGCGCATGGGCATCGGCACGCAGCCGCAGGAAGTGCAACAGGTTGTGCAGATCCACCTTCCAGTACCATTGCGTGTAGATATTGGCGGGCAGGTTCATGCGCGCCAGTTCTCGTGCAAGGCCCTGCTGACCCTCCTGACTGATCATTTCTTCGTAGTGATCATAGGTGCGTGCGCTGTCGGCCTTGAGGATTTCGAGAACGCGCGCCGCTTCTTCGCCGGTCAAGGCTTCACCGCGGCCCTGATTGTTCACGACAGATTGCGCAGCCACATGTTCCGGCGCGGGGATGTAAAATTCGCGATCCAGGATCGAATAGCGCGCGGAATATTCGTTCACATTGGCGGTGCGGTGGCGGATCCATTGACGCGCGACAAAGACCGGCAGTTTCACATGCAGCTTGATCTCGCACATCTCAAACGGCGTGGAATGCCAATGTCGCATCAGATACCGGATCAGCCCTTCATCATTCTGCACCGATTTGGTGCCCTTGCCGTAGCTGACACGCGCGGCCTGACAGATGGCATTGTCATCGCCCATGTAGTCCACCACGCGCACAAAACCGTGGTCCAGCACCTCATGCGCGGTATAAAGATGCGCCTCCATCCCCGGGGCCACCACACGCAGGGTGTTCTGCGGTGATTTGCGCAGTTCATCGATTTCGGCCTGCTGCTCGGGGCTCAAGGGCATGAACCGGTCCTTTCCACAAGAGTGAGTCGTTCCCGACTATATCTTGCGGAACGGGCATTCGGAACTCGCAATATCGGGTATATACATCCTGCAACAGAGCGCTTTTTTAGCCCGTTTTTAGTCAAGTAAAACATTGACTTGAGCCCGTAGCCATCTGATTTTACGACAAAAGATAAAAAATCAACATCAGTTGAGGGCAGTAGAAATATGAAAAACACAGCAGCGCTCCTGCTGGTCGGTGCCATTCTCATGGGCTGCGACTCAGCGGGTAATCCTTTCAGCACCAGCACCGCCACACCGGGCACACCAACGACGCCGACAACCCCGGTGACTGGTGCCATTCCTGACGCGATTGCAGGGGATGTGGACAGCGTGACGTTTGATCCCACAACCAACACCCTGTCCGTGACCGGGGTTAACCTGGACAATGTGCCAGTGACGACCGTCTACACACGGACGCCTTCCCTCGATAAAGACGGGTTCCTGGCCTACACGTCACAAGACGACCCGCTGGACCGTCACTTTACAGCACTGGCCGCCCAAGGCACGTCGGTGCGCGCCGCCGCCGTCGGCAGCCCCCTGCCCCGCAACCGCGCCTTCCGAGGGGCCTTCTTTGAACGCGACGGAGGATACACACCGCCGACCGTCACCGCGACCACAGGCCTTGTGAGCTATGTGGGTGACTATGCTGGTGTCACCAATGGCGGCGACCCCAACCCGCAAAACCTGTTGTCGACCACCATCACGGATCCTGAACTGCAGCCGTTTCAAGCCTTGCTGGTCGACGGGGATGTCTTCCTGAATGCCGATTTCGCCGACGGATCGGTAGAAGGCAACATCTTCAACCGGCGTTTGATCGGCAGTGACGGCTCGACGCTTGACTTGCCGTCTCTTGTACTGATCGCCTCTGACGTCGACAACAACGGCAATTTCAGCGGCACCGTGGAATACGACATTCTGGATCCGGCCGGACAGACGAACGGGGCCTTCATTGAGGTAGGAACCTATGCTGGTTTGTTCGGCGGCGTAAATGCGTCAGAAGTGGCCGGCGGTGTCGAATTGACGGAATTTGACGGCAACGGAGATCCGCTCGGCATCGAATCTGAAGAGGAAAGCGGCGCATTCGTGCTGCAATCTTGTGCGGTCGCGGCCCCCAATCCGATCTGCGCGCAGATCCCCTAATGCCCCGCGCAAAGGCGGTCAAAGCGCTTCTGGCGCTTTGGCTTTCTCTTAGCTCGCCCTTGTTGGCGCAGACCGGCGACGAACCGGCGGCCCTGCATTTTGGTCTCGATCAGGCGCGCGAGGTCGCTATTGCGGCCCTGAAAGCAGACCAACCGCGTCTTGCCTATTCTCTTGGGGGCGGCCTGCTGGAGGCAAACCCGCAGGATGGTCATGCCCTCTACATTCAGGCCCGCGCGCTGGCACAGTTGCGCGACTTCGACGAAGGCCGCAAAAAGGCGGCCAAAGCCTATCGCGTGGCAAAAACGGATACCCAGCACTTTGAAAGTGCGACACTGGCCGCCCAGCTGAGCATCGCCGGGCAGCGCATGACCCATTCTCAGCTGTGGCTGCGCCGGGCGACGCACTACGCGCCAAACGAGGAAACCCGCGGCGAGGCCATCGCGGCCTTCCGTCAGGCGCGCAACCGCAATCCGCTGAATGTACAGCTAAGGTTCTCGGTCAGCCCGTCCGACAACGTCAATAACGGGGCCAACAGCCCGCTCAATATCATCGACGGCGTTCCGGTATCTGGCATCCTGTCGCAAAGTGCCCGAGCCGTCAGCGGATGGACCTCCACGCTCAAGGTGCAGGGCTCTTATCGTCTTCGGGAAAGCGAAAGTTCTGAAACGCGCGTTGTGGCCAGTGGGCTGGCCTATCATGTGGACTTCAACGATCCGGTGCCGGGCCTCAGCGCCTCTGATCTGGCGTCGCAACGGCTCGGTGTGGGCCTTTCGCATATCTGGCAGCCCGGAAAGAACGGATTTTGGCGCTTCAATGGTGACGGCGGGCGGGTCTGGTATGGCGGTGAACCGTCCTATGATTTCCTGACGGCACATGTTCAACGCGTCCAGAAGCTCGACGATCGCTGGCGCCTGTACTTCGGGGCAGCCGTGGAAGAACAATTCGATGATGCGCGCTCTACGCGCGATGCGACCGTGTGGTCCGGCAATGTCGGGCTGACCCATGTGTTCGAATCAGGCAGTGCAGTGAGTGTGACGGCGCTTTACCGCGAAACAGTGACGGATTTTTCCCTGCGCGCATCAAATCAATGGTCCGGCATCGTGCGCTACACACACGGCAAACAGATCGGCCCAGCAGTGCTGAGCGTGAGTGTCGGCCACTCCACGGTTGATTACTATGCCTATAGCCTCGCCATTTTGGGCACGACCACCTTCCGCGGCCGTGAGGACGATTCCTGGTTCGGAGAAGTGTCCGCCACGCTGAAATCCGCAAGCTATATGGGCTTTGTGCCCGTTGTATCGTTGCGCACGGAACAGAGCCGCTCCAATATCAGCCGCTTTGATGTGGACCAGACCGGGTTCACCGTGGGCGTCCGCTCCGAGTTCTGATCTGATTTGTGATGTCCCCTGCCCTCGACACGGGGCCCGCGCGGGTTATTCTTCGTCAAGCACAAAGCATTCGGAGGCACACATGGACATCAAATATCTTCACACCATGGTTCGGGTAAAGGATCTGGAGGCGTCCATCCGCTTCTACGAACTTCTTGGCCTCAAGGAGACCCGGCGATTTGACAATGAAGGCGGTCGTTTTTCGCTGATCTTCATGGCGCCCGAAGGGCAGGAAGAGTGCCCGGTGGAGCTGACCTATAACTGGGATGGCGATGATGAACTCCCCTCCGACAGCCGCCATTTCGGGCATCTGGCCTATTCGGTCGGCAATATCTACGACATGTGCCAGCACCTGATGGACAATGGCGTAACCATCAACCGCCCGCCTCGCGACGGGCGGATGGCCTTTGTGCGCAGCCCGGACAACATCTCGGTGGAGCTTTTGCAGGCGGGTGATGCTCTGCCCCCGTCCGAGCCGTGGACCAGCATGGAAAACATCGGCCATTGGTAAGGGCAACATTTATCTGTCTCGCTTTGATTTGGGGGGCGGCAGCGCAAGCGCAGACATGCCGCCTTGCCTTGGCATTGGCGCTCGATGTGTCCTCATCGGTTGATGAGGCGGAATACGATTTACAGAAAAACGGCCTTGCCTCTGCGCTTGATGCGCCAGAAGTGCGCAACGCGATCCTGTATGGCGGCGATGGCCATGTTGCACTGGCTGTCTACGAATGGAGCGGGTTCGGCCAGCAGGTGCTTCAGCTTGATTGGCAGATCCTTGGCAGTCATGGGGATATCGATCGTGCCATCGTGGCGCTGAGCCAGATGGAGCGAAGTCATGACGATTTTCCCACGTCCATTGGCCCCGCGCTGGGCTTTGGCGCGCGGCTGCTGTCGCGCGGACCGATTTGCGCGCGCCGGGTGATCGACGTGTCTGGTGACGGGGTCAACAATGACCGGTTCGGCCCGGAAGAGGCCTATCGGCATTTTGACTTTTCGGGGGTGACGGTAAACGGGCTTGTGATTCTGGGCAGCGATCCTGAGGTCGCGGAATATTACCTGACCGAAGTGCTGCATGGGGATCAATCGTTCATGATCCTCGCCGAAGGCTACACATCGTTTCGCGACGCCATGGTGCGCAAGCTGTTCCGGGAGGTGAATGATCTGATCCTGGGACAGGTTGCGCCATTGCGTAAGGCACAGGACGGATGACCCGCTGGGCCCTTGCCCTGGCCATTGTCATGGCCGCCACACCACCGGCGTTGGCGCAGTGCCGACAGGCCTTGGCGCTTGGACTGGATGTATCGGGTTCAGTCGATGCGACGGAATATCGGTTGCAACTTGACGGCGTTGCGCGGGCGCTTTTGCATCCGGACGTGGAGGCCGCTTTGTTGATGATCCCGTCGGCTCCTGTACGCTTGATGATTTTTGAATGGAGCGCCCGCAATGATCAGCGCCAAATCATTGGCTGGACTGACATCAACGATCGCGACGATATCGCCCGCGTCGCAGATGCGTTGCTGCGCACGCAAGCCGCGCCTGTCGACAACCCCTCTACCGCGATTGGAGAGGCAATGATCTACGGTGCACGCGAACTGAACGCACAGCGCGATTGCTGGCAAAAAACGCTGGACATCTCCGGGGATGGCCCTGCCAACCTGGGGCTTCATCCTGAAATGGTGTCCGAAAAGGCCGTGGGGGATGTGTTGATAAACGGGTTGGTGATCGGCCCCGACAGTCCGGCAAACATCAACAAGAACCGATACAACCTGAAAACCCTGATGCAATATTACACGGACTACGTTCTGCGCGGCGCGGGATCCTTTGCCGAACCGGCGATCGACTTTCAGGATTTCGAAGCTGCCATGCGGCGCAAGCTGATACGGGAGTTGCAGCCCCCCGCTGTGTCACTGATCAATGGCTTTCGGCAAAACCCTGGTTAACATGGCGCCCGATGGGCGCCTTAACCGCCAAAAAAGCGAGCGGAGCGAGCGCGGCTGTCGACGGCCCGAAGGGCACGCCTGCGCTGCACGACGCGACCGCAGGGAGCGATGAGCCACGCCAGCCCTCAGTAAATGTAGCGGATCTGATCCGTCCAATACCGTTCCACGCGGCGGAGCGAACTGTTGATCTGGTCAATTCCGTCCGTGCCCAGAACACCCTTGCTCTGCAACCCTTCGGCATGGTTGGAAAACAGCGCACTGACCACATCGCGAATGTTCCGCCCTTTTTCGGTCAACCGCACCCGCACAGACCGGCGATCAATCTCGCAGCGCTGATGGTGCATGTAGCCCATATCGACCAGCTTCTTGAGATTGTAGCTGACATTGCTGCCCTGATAGTATCCGCGCGATTTCAACTCGCCCGCTGTCACCTCATTGTCGCCGATATTGAACAACAACAGGGCCTGCACTGCGTTGATTTCCAACACATTCAAGCGCTCAAATTCATCCTTGATCACATCCAGCAGCAAACGATGCAGCCGCTCAACCAAGGCCAGGGAATCAAGATATCCGGCCATGAAGCTCTGCTGCTCCACTGACAGCACAGGGGGATTGTGCAAACTCATTTCAAACTCCGTGCAAAAACTGCTCGAAGTTGTTTTATTCCCAAAACACCGAAAATTACGTAAACGCCCGTCGGATCAATAAAATACGAGGTATTCTTATCTGTGCGCGTTTCAGGACGGCGCGTTGTCCTCTACCACGTGGGCAATCTGTGAAACCAGATCCGTATACATGGGGGGCGCTGCCATCTGCCCTGTCACCCATTGCAACAGGTCCTGATCGTTTTCAGACAAAAGCCCGTCATAGAGGTCGAGCTCTTGTTCATTCAACTCGTTCAGCCGTGCATCCGCAAACCGGGTGAGGATGATATCCATCTCCTTGATCCCGCGCCGCATCGACCGCATGTACAGGCGCTTGAGGCGGTGTTCTGGCTGTTCAACAGGCACGGGATCAGGCGGCCACGCTGTCTTTCAGGCGCACCCTCAGGGCCTTTTCAAGACGCCCCAAACGGTCTGAGGATCGAGCAAGCTGTGTGCGGATATCGCGAATTTCGAGCAAAAGATCTTGCACGTCGCCTGCAACTTCGCTGGCATCATCGGGAGCATCGATCCCTTCGCCCTCTGCCGTCAACAGCCAGCTGAGCGAGACGTTCAAAATCCCCGCCAGCATCTGCAGCTTATTGGCGCGCGGCTCGTTGAAGTCATCTTCCCATGCCTTGAGCGTGGCAAGTTTCACCCCCAAACGCTTGGCCAGGTCTGATTGGGTCATGCCCGCCTGTTCGCGCGCGCCAGCCAAGCGATCTCCGAATGTCGTGGCGGCCGGATCATACCAAGTGTCTTTCAGCTCTGCGTTCATTTCTGCGTCCTTTCCGAAGATTTCGGGGGCAAAAAGGTTTACATCCCAGTTTCTGTCCGCTTTGACGTTGGTATCTAGCAATTCCCACGCCAATTCCAACCGGAGCGCGACATGATTGACCTATCCACGACACTTTCGCGTGTAAAACCCTCGCCCACTGTCGCGATCTCAACACTGGCGATGGAGCTGAAGGCGGAGGGCAAGGATGTCATTTCGCTGGGCGCGGGGGAACCGGATTTCGACACGCCTGTCCATATCTCAGAGGCTGGCAAGCGCGCCATCGATCACGGCAAAACGCGCTACACCGCCCCCGATGGCATTCCGGAGCTGAAGCAGGCCATCTGCGACAAGTTCAAGCGTGACAACGGGCTGGATTACACGCCTGCTCAGATCAGCGTGGGCACAGGTGGCAAACAGGTGCTGTACAACGCCTTCATGGCCACGCTGAACCCGGGCGATGAGGTGGTCATCCCGGCTCCTTATTGGGTCAGCTATCCAGACATGGTGCTGCTGGCAGGCGGCACGCCCGTAATCGCGGAAACCTCGCTTCAGACGTCATTCAAACTGACGCCGCAAGCGTTGGAAGAGGCGATCACCCCAAAAACGCGTTGGTTCATCTTCAACTCGCCCTCGAACCCCACGGGTGCGGGCTACACATGGGATGAACTCAAGGCACTGACAGAGGTTCTGATGCGCCACCCCCATGTGGCGGTGCTGACGGATGATATGTACGAACACCTTGTTTATAACGGGTTCAAATTCTGCACACCGGCCGAGGTGGAACCCGCCCTTTATGACCGCACGCTCACGGTCAACGGCGTATCCAAAGCCTATGCCATGACCGGTTGGCGCATCGGCTATGCGGGCGGGCCGCAGCACCTCATTGCCGCCATGCGCAAGGTGCAGTCGCAATCCACCTCCAACCCCTCCTCGATCAGCCAATGGGCGGCGATCGAGGCGCTGAACGGGCCGCAGGATTTCATTGAACCGAACAACGTGATGTTCGCGCGCCGTCGGGACTTGGTGGTCAAGGCACTGAACGCCATCTCCGGCGTCACCTGCCCCACGCCGGAAGGGGCGTTCTATGTCTACCCCTTCATTACCGGCCTTATTGGCAAAACATCCGCCGGTGGCACCGTGATCGAAAATGACGAGGCTTTCGCCACCGCCCTTCTGGAAGAGCAAGGCGTGGCGGTGGTTTTTGGCGCTGCATTTGGACTATCGCCCGCGTTTCGCGTCAGCTACGCTACATCGGACGAGGCCCTCAAGGAGGCGTGCGCGCGCATCACGACGTTCTGCGCGCAGCTGACATAAGACGGGAAAGGACCCATGTCCGACGATCTGCCAGACTACTA
>CAYMEC010000098.1:0-11078 GCA_964389425.1 uncultured Roseovarius sp. | reverse complement strand
CCAATACCGATCCGCACCCGTCCATGGCTCAGCCGTTCCGGTTGATGGCCCATAACGGCGAATTGAACACCGACAAGAAGAACCGCCTGTCCGAGGCCGCGATTTCGCTGGCGCGCAACAAGGCGATCATCCGGCCCAAAGGGCAATCTGACAGCTGCCGTCTGGACCAGACGCTGAACGCGCGGGTTTATGATGAGGGGCTCGATCTGGTGACGGCGGTCGTCGCGATGATGCCGCCTGCCTGGGAGAATGACAGCCAGGTGTCGCCGCAGGTGCGGGCGATGCTGGAATATTTCTCTTTGTCCGAAGAAAAGAATGACGGCCCCGCTGCTTTGATCTTTGGCGATGGCGACATCATTGGCGCGCGGCTGGACCGCCTTGGTCTGCGGCCGATGCGGTCGGTGGAAACCGATGAGTACCTCGCCGTGATGTCCGAGGCCGGTCAGATTGATTTTCCGGCAGAGACGGTTCTGCGCCGTGGCCGCGTCGAAGCGGGCGGGATGATTTACTACAATCATGGCGAAAAGAGGATCTACGAAACAGAAGACGCGCTGGAGATGCTGGCCGCGCAAAAGGATTACGCGGTGCTTCTTGAGGCGGCACAGGTTAACATTGCAGATCTGCCCTCTGCGGATGCCGATCCCAAACTTGCCGCGACGCGGTATCTGGGTGACATGGAAACGCCTGCGCGCTACGTGGCCTACACGCACAATCAGGAAAGTTTCAAATTCCTGATGGATCCGATGCTTCAGACCGGGGTCGAGAAAGTGTCGGCAATGGGCTACGGCAACGCGATCAACGCGCTTTCTGACAACGAAGGTGGCGTGGCCAAGTATTTCAGCCAGCGGTTCGCGCAGGTGACAAATCCACCGCTCGACAGCATTCGTGAGGCCGATGGCATGACCCTGCGCGTGGCGCTGGGGGAAAAGCCCTATCTGGGGCAGTCGCGATCCAAGCAGATCGTGGTGAATTCGCCGGTTCTGCGCATGTCGGACGTGTTGAAGATCAAGGCGCAGGATGTCTGCCCGTGGGATCGGTTCGATATCCTGTATGAACCTGTCTTCGGCGATGGCTCTGCCAATGAGCGCGCACTTGTTGAGGCGATGGACAAGGTGGCCGGCGAGGTTGTGGAGTTTGCCCGCGAACGGGGCGGCATTGCAATCCTGACGGACCGGCACGTGTCCAAGGCGCAAGCGCCACTGCCGATGACGCTGGCGGTGTCCGCCGTGAACCAGCGGCTGATCGAAGAAGGGCTGCGGCTGAAGGTGTCTCTGGTCGTGGAAAGCGGGCAAATTTCCAGTTCGCACCATATTGCCTGTGCGTTGGGCTTTGGCGCGTCTGCGGTGTACCCTCTGGCCGTGCGGCTGCGCGCGGAGGAGCTTTTTGGTGACAAGGCGTTTGAACATTACGCCAAGTTCCAGAAGGCCGCCGAGAAGGCTCTGATGAAAACCATGGGCAAAGTGGGGCTTTGCACGGTTGAATCCTATTCGGGCGGGGAGTTTTTTGAACCCAACTTCCTCGACACCAACGATCCTGTCTTTGCTAAGTACCTGCCCAACATAAAGACACCTGTGGGTGGTGTGCGCTTCAACGTGGTGGCGCAATCTGTCGCCGATTGGCATGAGCGCGCGCTGAGCGTGGAAAGTGATAAGGACATCCCGATCCTTGGGCTCTTCAAGGAACGCTCGGAGGGCGCAGGCCACAGCTATGGCACCACCGCTGTGCGTGGCTTCGTGGACCTGACGGAAGAAGAGATTTCCTTTGCAGAAGCCGAAGGCGAAAACGATCCTTTCCGTCTGCTGACGCTCCGCCAGATGGACGATGCGTTCGGCATTGATGATAAGGGCTATGTCAACACGTCCTTTGAAAAGCTGAGCAAGGACAAGATCGACAATTTCAAGATCACGCCCGGCTATCGCGCCTTTTCCGATATGATGCGCGAAGAACGGCACCGGCGACCTGCTGCGTTGCGGGACGTTCTGGATTTCCCCGCGGATATCACGTTCCTCGACAAGGTCGAGGACATCAAGAAGGAGATGATGCTCTTCAACCGTGCGGGCAACAATCATTTCGTCATTCGCGGACTCGACGTGGAACCGATTGGAAACAATGAGTTTTTGCTTACGCTGACCGGACCCAAGAAGCATGATCTCGGCCGTCTGGACGCGCTGGCACAATCGCTGGTGGAGCGGTTCGGCAAGGACGTGGACGGGCATTTTGTCACCAAGGGTGCCCTGAAGATGGCCGTGAAAGGCATGGCGCTGGATTACGTATCGCGCCTGCGCTCTGCCCCGCAGCGGATCGAGTTGGACAAGGTGCAACCTGCCTCCGAGATTACGCCGCGTATGGCCTCGGGCGCGATGTCGCACGGGGCGCTGGTGGCCACAGCGCACGAGAGCGTGGCGCATGGCACGAACATGGTCGGCGGCATGTCAAATTCAGGTGAAGGCGGCGAACATATCTCCCGCTACGGCACCATTCGGGCCAGCCGGATCAAACAGTTTGCCTCTGGTCGTTTCGGTGTCTGGGCCGGGTATCTGGCTGATCCCAACCTGGAAGAGATCGAAATCAAGATCGGGCAGGGCGCCAAGCCCGGTGAAGGCGGTCAGCTGCCCGCGCCGAAAGTGACGGTTGAGATTGCAGCCGCGCGTGGCGGAACCCCCGGCGTTGAACTGGTCAGTCCGCCGCCGCATCATGACACCTATTCGATCGAAGACCTCGCGCAGCTTATTCATGACTGCAAAGCGGCCCGCGTGCGGGTTATCGTGAAGCTGGTGAGTTCCGAGGGCATTGGCACCATCGCGGTCGGCGTAGCCAAGGCAGGCGCGGATCTGATCAACGTGGCAGGCGGCACGGGCGGAACCGGTGCGGCCTCCGTCACCTCTCTGAAGTACACTGGTCGCGCGGCAGAGATCGGCATCGCGGAAGTGCATCAGGCGCTGTGTGCCAATGGCATCCGCCAAAAGGTGCATCTGCGCTGTTCGGGCGCGATGCAGACAGGATCTGACGTGGTGAAAGCCTCGCTTTTGGGCGGGGACAGCTTTGAGTTTGGCACCACCGCCTTAATGATGCTGAAATGCGTGATGGCGAAGAACTGCAATGTCAAATGCCCTGCCGGTCTGACGACCAACCCGGAGGCGTTTGACGGTGATCCTCGGGCCTTGGCGCAGTATTTGCTGAATATCTCTCATGAAGTGCGCGAAATCCTCGCAACGCTGGGCCTGAAGTCCCTTGATGAGGCGCGGGGCCGGGCGGATCTGTTGCATCTGCTGGATCATCCGGCATCCGTGGGCAAACTGAACCTGCGTGCGATGCTGACCCGTGTACCAGAAAACAAGGTCGAAGACCCTGTGTATCTGGAACGGGATTTCGCGGTCGATGATGCGCTGCTTGAACAGGTGAAGACGCGTGTCATCGAGGGCGGCGAGACATCCATAGAGCTGCGTCCGGATGCGTCGCTCAACAACCGCAACAAAACCGTGGGTGGGCAGCTCGGTGTTGATATCGAACGCATGCTGAACCATGGGCTGGAGGTGCTACCCAAAGCCGCGTTCAAAGATGTGCGCGGGCGTAAATACCTTGATATGCGCACCATTCGCGTGGTGACCCAAGGATCCGCCGGGCAGAGTTTCGGTGCCTTCTGCAACGACGGGATGGTGATGGACCACACTGGAACCTGCAATGACGGCGTGGGCAAAGGCGCTTCTGGCGGTGAGATCGTTGTGCGCGCCCCCGAAGGTGGCGGTTCAGCGCATGGGGAAAACGTGCTGATCGGGAACTTCGCGTTGTTTGGTGCGACAGGTGGGCGGACGTTCATCCAAGGGCAGGCGGGTGACCGGTTCGCGGTCCGGAATTCGGGTGCCACGGCGGTGGTCGAAGGTGTGGGCGATTTCTGCGCGGAATACATGACCAACGGTGCATTGTTGAATTTGGGTGGCTTCTCAAAAGGCTACGGCAACGGGATGTCCGGTGGCTTTGCGTATCAATATGATCCCGAGGGCAAACTGCCCGAGATGATCAGCCGGGATTCCGTCTTCATGGGGATGCTGGATGATGGATCCGATACCTCTGCGATCCATGAAGATGCAATCAAGCAGTTGTTGGAGTGGCATCTGGAAGCAACCGGGTCTGAAAAGGCGCGTGCGCTGCTCAAGGATTGGGACGTGACGCGCACCCATATGGCGTGGATCATGCCCAAAGCGCTGCTGCAATATCAGGATTCTGATGAAATCCTTGCCGCGCGGTCGCGCAAGGAACTGGTGGAGGAGCTGGCCACGGCGCTGGCCGCCCACCAGATCGCACAGTTGAAAGCCGCATGGAAAAAGGGCAAGCCGGTTCACAGCGGGCAGACCCCGGGATATGCGGATCGCGACACGGAAGAAATGTTCCGCCTGCTCAACAGCTATACGGTGCTGGAACAGGCGCAGGTCATCGCGGACAAGCGCGGACATGCGTCGAAGCCTGAGCGAGACAAAGCTGCGCGCAACCTGATCCTGACCGAGGATTTCGCGTTGATGGCCGCACTGGCCAAGCACGCGCGCAAGGCCGTCGACAGCTATGATGATGCAGGGCTCGCCACCTTGGTGGCGCATAAACGGCTTGACGACTTCAAACGCGCGCTTTCCTTGCGCAATATCCTTAGTATGGACAGCCCCGGCACTTACGCGTGGATTTTGCACCAGAACGCCAAGAACCGCGCCGCACTGGGTGACATCCCCAGCTTCGATGCGCTATTTGCCCAGAATGCGGTGCCCGATGTGGCAGCGCGGCACGCGGCGGAGTAACGCATGGACCAGAAAGTGGATCAGAAGGGGCAGAAGCTGCCCCATTTTCCTGAGGATGCGCCGTTTTCCGGGGATCAGAAGGCGTGGATTGGCGGGTTTCTGGCTGGGCTGAATTCGCAATTGCTGCAAACAGGCGGGGCCGCACCGGCAGAAGTGTCCGCACAACCGCTTGATATTCTGTTCGGCACGCAGACCGGCAATGCCGAAGGGTTGGCCGAAGACGCCGCAGAGCTTGCGCGGACCAAGGGCTATGCGCCTCGGGTGGCCGAACTCGATGAGATTGAGATGGATCAGCTGGCCGCGATGGAACGGGTGATCGTCGTCGTCTCCACCTATGGCGAAGGTGAAATGCCCGACAATGCGGAGCTTTTCTGGGATGCGCTGACGGCATCGACCGCA
Source organism: uncultured Roseovarius sp. (assembly GCA_964389425.1). GTDB lineage: Bacteria > Pseudomonadota > Alphaproteobacteria > Rhodobacterales > Rhodobacteraceae > Roseovarius. The sequence goes on along the minus strand of CAYMEC010000098.1, from coordinate 5,895 downwards.
CCGCGTCTGGAAAACCTTGAGTTTGGCGTGCTGGCGCTGGGTGATACGAGCTATGACGAGTTCTGTCAGGCGGGCAAGCTGATCGACATGCGGCTTGAGCAATTGGGCGCCAAGCGGATGCTGGCGCGGGTCGATTGCGACGTGGATTATGAAGACGTGGCCGAAGCGTGGATTGCCGAGGCGATCCCACAGGCAGAGGGCGGTGGCACAGCCGTCGTCACGGACACGCCCAAGCGGGCGGAGAAATCAAAGTGGAACCGCAAGAACCCCTATGTGTCGACCATGCTCGACAATCGCGTTCTGTCGGGTGCAAAATCTGCCAAGGAAATCAGGCACATCGCCTTTGATCTGGGCGATAGCGGCATGAGCTATGAAGCGGGCGACGCGCTCGGTGTCATGCCCGTGAACGCGCCTGATCTGGTGGATTTGTGGCTCGCGCGCCTTGGTGCGGATTCCGAAACGATGGTGGACGGGCATGACCTGCCGTTGGGGCAGTTGTTGTCCACCGGCCTTGAGATCATGACGCCTTCGCGGGAAATGATCCGCGGGCTGGAGCCACTGGTGAAGGACGAAGAGCTGTCCCACGTGGTCGGCCACGGCGACAAGGAAGCGCTGGAGCACTATCTTTGGGGCAAGGACGCGCTGGATCTTTTGAACATAGACCCGTCGCTGAGTTTTGACCCGGAGCAAGTGCTGGGCTGGCTGAAACCGTTGCAGCACCGCGCCTATTCGATTTCTTCCAGCCCCAATGCACATCCTGGTGAAGTGCATCTGACCGTTGCCGCCGTTCGCTGGATGTATGAAGGGCGTCCGCACCGAGGCGTGGCCTCCACCTTCCTCGCTGATCACGTGCCCGAAGGCGCGACCGCGGGCATTTTCATGACGCCCAACAAGGCGTTCCGCGTCCCCGAAGACAATGACCGCCCCATGATCATGGTGGGGCCGGGCACGGGTGTTGCCCCATTCCGCGCTTTCCTCGAAGAACGGCAGGCGCGCGGGGCTGAGGGCATGAACTGGCTTTTCTTCGGGGACCAACATCGGGAAAGCGACTTCATCTATCAGGATGAAATTCGCGGCTTCAGTGATGATGGTCTGCTGACGCGGCTTGATCTGGCGTTCTCGCGCGATCAGGCTGAGAAGATTTATGTCCAGCACCGGATGGTGGAGAATGGCAAGGACCTTTTCGCGGCGTTGGAAGAGGGCGGTCATTTCTATGTCTGCGGTGATGCCACGCGCATGGCCAAGGATGTGGATGCCGCGCTTCACAAGGTTGTGGAGACCCATGGCGGACTGACGGAAGAGGGCGCAGTGGAATATGTGAACGGGCTCAAGCGTGAGAAGCGCTATGTCAGAGATGTGTACTAAACACTGACTGAGCGTCTTTGTCTGACCCCGGTCTGGCAAAGGTGCGGCGGCCAATTCACGTTGACATCGCGCCACTAGGCTCAAAACAAACCTTCGCCAAATTTGTCCTTCGTGAAATAAAACAATCGCGCTACGCTCCTATTAGGGAGGACAACAAATGTGCGAGATTTTTGCAGGACAGGACCCCAAGCGCTATGACGCCGAAACACGGCATTTGCGTCTGAACGGCCAAAGCACCAGTATCCGGTTGGAAAACGCGTTTTGGGCCATCATTGATGACATCGCTGCCGGGGAAGACACGACGACGCCGCAATTCATCTCAACCCTGCATCAGGAAGTGCTTGAACGCTACGGGGAGCCCGGCAACTTCACCTCTCTCTTGCGCTGCACTTGCCTGCGCTATCTGGAGTTGCAGACTGACACAGGTGAGGCGCCGCTCGCGGCGGAATAACAGCGCGTCGTAAAGGGATACTACCCGGCGAGAAACCGCGATTCTAAGCTGTTCCTTGGGAAACCTGAAAAACCCGGGGGAAGCTATGGCCAAATCAATCCATTCCATGATCCGCGTTTTTGATGAGGCGCGGTCGATTGCGTTTTACAAGGCCGCTTTCGGGCTGGATGTGGCCGACAGGCTGGATTTTCCCAATTTCACGCTGGTTTATCTGAGCAACGCGGAGTCCGAGTTCGAATTGGAGCTGACGATCAACAAAGGGCAGGAGGAGCCCTATGACCTCGGCAATGGCTACGGCCATTTTGCCGTGTCGGTCGACGATCTGGACGCCGAACATGCGCGGTTCGAGGCGGAAGGTTTGAACCCCCGGAAATTGGTGGAATTCGCTCCATCCGGCGAAATCGTCGCGCGATTTTTCTTCGTGCAGGATCCGGACGGTTACGAAATCGAAGTGCTTGAGCGGGGAGGGCGGTTCAAATAGCCCAACGCGCTGGATTAGCCATGACCATAAAGGGAGGAATAGCGATGTCCGAAAAACAAGATCCAAAGGGAATGACAAGGCGCCAATTGCTGTCGCGTGCGACCGCGGCTGGCGCGTCTTTCGTGGTGGGGACGGGGTTTCTGGCCGCGCCTGACGCGGCCTGGGCCATGCAGACCACGCATCTGAAGCCGGAGACGATGGCCACACTGGTGCAGATGGCGCGCGATATTTATCCGCATGATCATGTAGCAGATGAATACTATGCCATCGCCGTGCGGGGGTACGATTCCGAGGAGGCCGCTGAAGGCATCGAAGCGGGCATTGCAGCCCTTGATGCCATGGCGCAGGGCAAAGGCCATGCCAGCTACCTCGCCACAGGATGGGAGCGAGATCGCGTTGATCTGCTGCGGGCAATGGAGGATAGCCCGTTCTTTCAACAGATCCGGGGCGGTCTGGTGACCGGTCTCTACAACCAAAAGGCGGTCTGGCCGCTCTTTGGGTATGAAGGCTCATCCTATGAGTTCGGCGGTTACATCAACCGCGGTTTTGACGACATCAACTGGCTGTAAGGGGGGAATGGCACCATGACGGCACCTTTTGAACTTTCCGACGACAGCGTGGTTGTCGTGATCGGCACCGGCGCAGGCGGCGGTGTACTTGCAAATGAACTGGCGCAGAAAGGCGTGAGTGTTGTGGCCCTGGAAGCGGGCGGACGGCACCTTCCAGAGGACTATGTGAACGACGAATGGGCGAGTTTTGGTCAATTGGCCTGGCTCGACCCACGCACCACATCGGGCGATTGGCGCGTGAGCCGCGACTTTGCCGGGTTGCCCGCGTGGATCGTGAAGGCCGTCGGCGGGGCGACCACCCACTGGGCCGGCGCGAGCTTGCGCTTTCAGGAGCATGAATGGAAAGCGGCAACAACATACGGCAACGTCCAGGGCGCATCGCTGCTGGACTGGCCGATTGATGCCGCGGAAATGGATCCGTGGTACGCCAAGGCCGAAGACAAACTGCTTGTGACCCGCACGGGCGACCGGCCCGGACTGCCGGGCAACAACAACTACAAAGTCTTCGAAAAAGGCGCCAAAGCGCTGGGGTATGAACAGGTCAGCACCGGGCGCATGGCGATCCAGTCGGATGAAAATGGCGACTACAACATGTGCCAGCAGTCCGGTTTCTGTTTTCAAGGGTGCAAGTTTGGCGCGAAATGGTCGTCTGCCTACCGTGACATCCCGGCAGGCGAGGCCACGGGCAATCTGGAGGTCCGTGAAAACGCACAAGTGGCGCGTATCCTGCACAATGATCAGGGTAAGGTCACGGGTGTGGAATATCACGATGCCGATGGCAATCTGCAAATGCAGAAAGCCCGGGTGGTCTGTGTGGCGGGCAATTCCTTCGAAAGTCCGCGCATGCTGCTCAATTCGGCCTCAAGCATGTTCCCCGATGGTCTGGCCAACAGCTCTGGTCAGGTAGGTCGCAACTACATGCGGCACATGACAGCGTCCGTGTATGCCGTGTTCGATCAACCTGTGCGCATGTGGCGCGGCACGACCATGGCGGGCATCGTTCAGGATGAAAGCCGCCATGATCCGTCGCGCGGCTTCGTGGGCGGCTATGAGTTGGAGACGCTTTCACTCGGTCTGCCGTTCATGGCGGCCTTCCTTGATCCCGGAGCATGGGGGCGGGAGTTTACCTCTGCCCTTGATCTCTATGAGAACATGGCAGGCATGTGGATCGTGGGCGAGGATATGCCGCAGGAAACCAACCGCGTCACGCTTAACCACGACGTCAAGGACCAGTACGGCATGCCGGTGGTGAATGTGCATTTCGATGATCACCCCAATGACATCGCCATGCGCAACCACGCCTATGAGAAAGGCCAGGCGATCTATGACGCGGTGGGCGCCACGCGCACCTTCCCGACACCGCCTTATCCGTCGACGCATAACCTCGGCACCAACCGGATGTCCGAGAATGCGCAGGACGGGGTGGTCAACAAATGGGGCCAGACCCATGACATCGACAACCTCTTCGTCTCAGACGGGTCGGTCTTCACGACAGGGGCAGCGGAGAACCCGACGCTGACCATCGTGGCGCTGGCCATCCGGCAGGCCGATCATTTGGCAAGTGAAATGTCAAAAGGCAATCTCTGAAGCCATTCTCCCCACCTTCAAAGGGCGGCGTTCGCGCCGTCCTTTTTTTCGCTCAACTGGAGAGATTCACGCCTTCACAAGCACGGAATGCGGCGACGGGCTCTGCCGCGCCGTCGAGAGGGAAGGTCACTGCGGTATCGCCGCTTTGTGCCGTGGCAGTATGGTTGAATTGCAGACCGTTGAGCACATTGCCAAAACCCTTGTCCGTGACGGTGAGCGACCGGCCACCATTGCTCAGCTGGTGTTGATCGGTGCCGATGACCCGGCCTTGTGGCCCGTCAAAGCGCATCGCGAATGCGTCGGCATCGGGCCAAGGATCGGGCAGGGTGACAGTGATAGAATAGAGGGGCTGTATCGGGTCGTAGGTAAGTTTTAGCTGGAAGGCTGCGGTTTCATGGGTCAGCAGGCAGGGTGCGCCGGGGGTGAAGGTCCAGGCGTGGGCGGGGGCGGCCAAGAGGATCAGGGCAAAAAGACTGCGCATGTTTGCCAAGCTAGCGCGCCTTTCGAGAGAAGCGAATACCGGTATCAGGCGTGCGAAGTCTTTAAAAGACTTCGAGCGCATTCTTTTAAAGAATGCGTGGCGCCCGATTACGCAATGCGGCGCACAGGTTCGCGGTTGCAAAATACCACAATCTGGTCCCCGTTTTGCACCGCTTGGAACCCGCGCCGCTCCAACTCCCTGAGGAACAGATCCATGCCGGCGAACCGTTCGATATCGCGCCTGGAACGTCGCACAACGCCGCCCTTCATGACGGCCTTGCTCATGAACATATCGGCAATCCAGACATCCGGGGCGAGGGGGGAAGACAGGTTTCGCATGAAGGCAATCTGCCAGCACCTTGGTTAAGTCACGGTTAACGCTTGCGCCGCTTCACATTCCCGCCTCGTTGCCCGGGCCGCCCAGCCGTAGACCGACCCACCGCCGCCTCGGAGGCGGCTTCCACTGCTGACTGCCGCGCCATGGGGTCGTCGGCGATCGCCAGGTCCACCGCCTCCAGCCGCTTGATTTCATCGCGCAGGCGGGCGGCCTCTTCGAATTCGAGGTTTTCGGCGGCCTTGCGCATATCCGTGCGCAGGGCATCGAGATGGGCCTGCATGTTTCCGCCCGCCGCGACCTTGTCGACCTTGGCGGTCACGCGGTTCATGTCCACATCACCTTGGTAGAGCCCAGCGAGAATGTCCTCGACGTTCTTCTTCACCGTCTCGGGCGTGATGCCGTGTTCTTCGTTATAGGCGATCTGCTTGGCGCGGCGGCGGTTGGTTTCCCCGATTGCGCGCTCCATCGACCCTGTCACGCGGTCGGCGTACATGATGACCTTGCCATCCGCATTTCGCGCCGCACGTCCGATGGTCTGCACCAGCGATGTCTCGGACCGCAGAAAGCCTTCCTTATCCGCATCCAGAATGGCCACCAGCCCGCATTCGGGGATATCCAGGCCCTC
>CAYMEC010000097.1:7002-11137 GCA_964389425.1 uncultured Roseovarius sp. | reverse complement strand
GTGAGAGGCTGGACAACGACCCAAGCGGGGCTCGTTACGGCTGCTTCCTTCCGGATCTGACCGGGTTGGCGAGGTGCCTGCCCGCGCCAACCTCTCATCCCATCAAATAGGCTTCAGGCCGCGGATTCGCAAGCCCTGTGATCAAGCGGCACCCTCACGGTCAGAAACCCGTCTTCCGTCAACGCATCAAGACACAGCCCCAGATCCGCAACCTCGTCGGCATGTCCGGCCAATCCCGGACCCGTCTCAAACACTCCACATGCACCGGCCACGGGCAAAAGGCTCCAGATCGGCGCGCTTTTTTCATTGTGATCCGCGCCGCCCGCAACGAGATAGTCCGCCACGCTTTGCAGCGCGCAGGGCTCTGTCTGCACCAAAATCCGGTCAGCAGCCACCGGCGCATACGGCCCGCCGCCATAGGCGCGATAGCCGTTTACGGCGACAACAAACTCATCTTGGGCTCTGACCGGCGCACCTTCAAATTTCAAATCCACAACCCGCGACGGTGTTCCAAAGGGGGCAATCCGCTCGCCCTTGTCGTCATAGGCCGGCGGCAGTGTCAGATCGATCCGGTAGGTCAGCCCGTAAAGCGAATCTACCGCATGGCCCGGGAAGGTGCTGTTCAGCAACGATTGGTCCCCTTGCCTCGGGACAATCTGGCAAAAGGCCGACGCGGCGCGGTCCAGCCAATCGCGCAGATCCTCGCCCGTCGCGTGCACGGCACAAAGCGTGTTGGGGAACGGATACAGGCTCGTGGCTTCTCGCATCGTCAATGGCCCCGCGGGAACATCGACATAGGCCAGCGGCCCGGCACGACCGCCAGTCTGGTAAGGGGCCGCGGCCGACAGCAGCGGCAGACCGGCGAACTCAGACCCGGCAAGACGCGTCTCGATCACCGCCTTTTGCGCCATGGCCACAAGCCGCGTAGGCCAGTCATCGCGGACCCGGCTGAGATAACTGTGGATCGGACGGGTCGTATGACCCAGCGGTTGAGCCAGATAATCAAGCGTCGCTTGATGGGCAGGCTCCACAAGCCGCAGGATGGCCTCATCTTCCGGCGCGCCCTGTGCGGACACGGCTCGAACCGCGTGGCCTTCAACCTGCCACCGCCCGCCCGAGCGCGTCATTTCAAGATCGATCACCCCAAGATGCGACCCGCGGAATCCCGGCATCACCGTGGGGACGCCGTGCAACGTGCCACGCTCGGGGTCGATCCCCTCTCCCGTCGCCGTATCTCCCGGAAACACACCATGCGTATGACCTGTCACCATGGCATCAATGCCGGGTATCTGCGCCAGCGCGACGGCAGCGTTCTCTGCCTCCGGATGCGTGCCGCCGGGGTCGATCCCGGTATGTGCCAGCACAATTACGATATCCGCACCGTCCTCGCGCAACCGCGCCGCGTGGGCCCGTGCGGCCTCAACCATGTCGCGCGTCTCCACCCGGCCTTGCAGGTTCGCTCCATCCCAATTCATCACCTGTACGGGCATCACGGACAGCACGCCGATCCGCAGCACACAGACCTCACCGGTCTGCGGATCATCAACGGTCCGCTCCAGCATTACAGTGGCCGGGCGCAACGGCGTATCCTTGCCCGCATCGGCGCCCTTCTGCTTCAGAACATTGGCGCACAGGACCGGGATGTCACTGGCCTCCAACACCCTGTCCAACACCTCCAGACCATAGTTGAACTCATGATTGCCAAGGCCGACCGCATCATACCCCATCGCCTGCATCGCCTGCATCACGGGATGGAGGCCATCACGGGCCGCATCATTGAAAAGTTCGGCCAGCGGCGTGCCCTGCAAGATGTCGCCATTGTCCAACAGCACCGAAACGGGTGCGTCCGACCGCGCCTGAGTCACGCGACTGGCCACTCTGGTCAGGCCCCAGTCGTCCACCGCCACCCCACGGGCATAGTCAAACCCACGCAAATGCGCATGCACGTCAGATGTCGCCAGCACCCGCAGCGTCAGGGACGACGCCCCGTCACCCCGTCTTGCAGGGTCCACCACATGCTGCGCCCCAGCGGCGCCTGAGCCTTTGTTCTGCACTTTCATGAACCCCAAACTTCCGGCTTGCCCGTTGCACTCTGCGACCGGAGTTTTGGCGACCCGACCGTCTGATCCTTTTGCGACAAACCAAGTATGACGAATACCATAAACACGCATAGGTTGTAAATCAGTGCTGATGAGGGTTCATGTGTTTGGTGCAAACTCCGCCTTGCCGGGAGGTAAGGAACATGTCACCTGAGGCCCATGAGAACCGCAGAACAAGTTACATTCGGGGGATCGGGCCTCGACCGTGCGGCAGACCTGCGCGGCGACCCGCAGGCGCTTCTGGCCGCCCGCTCCGATCCCGAGACGCAAATCATAGTCCTCTGGCGCGGCAAACCCTTGCTGTACGGTCCGGATTTCAACCGCCTTTTCACTGTCGAACCCGGTCATCCAGTTCTGAACCATGCCAAGGACGACCCCGTTTTTCTGGGCCGAAACGAGGACGGCCAACATATCTTTGCCTACGATATTTCCGCTTGGGAACCGCCTGCGGATGCGGACCGTCCCACCAACGACTTCCTCGACCCCACGGAACAGCACCACCCCGATCTGCCGCAGAGTGCCATGTTTGTTGAATTGCGCCGCATCATGGTGCGCCTCACTGCGCGCGACGCGGAATTGGCGGCGACGGCAAAGGCTGTGCTGGGCTGGCATCGCAGCCACCGGTTTTGCGCCGTGTGCGGTGCGGAATCGGGCATGGTGGAAGGCGGCTGGCAGCGCCGATGCGAAAGTTGCGGGTCCAGCCATTTCCCCCGCACCGACCCGGTGGTCATCATGCTGATCACTCACGGCTCCCGCACATTGCTGGGCCGCTCACCCGGCTGGCCCGAAGGCATGTTTTCCTGTCTTGCCGGGTTCATCGAACCCGGAGAGACGGTCGAGGCCGCCGTGCGCCGCGAGGTTTTTGAAGAAGCGGGAGTGCGCGTGGGGCCTGTGCGGTACCTGTCCAGCCAGCCATGGGCCTTCCCGGCCTCGCTGATGCTGGGCTGTCACGGCGAGGCGCTCAGCGACAAGATCACCATCGACCCGACCGAGATCGAAGAGGCGATCTGGGTCACCAAGTCTGAGCTGCTCGAGGCCTTTGCCGGTCAGAACCCCAGTATCCTGCCCGCCCGAAAAGGCGCAATCGCGCATTTTTTGCTGCGAAACTGGCTTGCCGACACGCTGGATTAGGCGGTATTCTGGCGACCAAGGGCAGTGCAGGTAGATGGTCAGCCGGGGTATGGCTGGACACAGTCTAAGAATAATAAAAAGACGAGCAGGACACGCACCCATGAAGTTTCAGATCAAGCACGATATCGAAGCACCGATCGATTTTGTGTTCCAACAAATGACCGATTTCAAAGCCTTTGAACGCGCTGCGATGCGCCGCGGTGCAGAAGTGCAACGCGTGAAGGAAGGCGAAAACGGCGGGCTTGGGGCCGCCTGGGATGCCACCTTCAAGATGCGCGGCAAGGAACGCGAAGTGCAGATAGAAGTAACAGATTTCGACCATCCCAACCGGGTGGTCGTCTCGTCCCGCGCACCCTCCATGGGCGGAGATATGGTGGTGGAGCTGATCGCGCTGTCCCGCAATCGCACGCGAGTGGACACCTCCATTCAACTGGCACCGAAGAACCTGACATCGAAACTGTTGGTGCAATCGCTGAAGCTGGCGCGCAAAAACGTCTCCCAGCGCTTGACTGAACGTCTGGCCTCCTACGCCGTCGAGGTCGAGACGCGGTACAAGAAATCCGCCTGATCCACGACCGGTCATTTTATTCGAAAAAGCCCAGGCAAGTCTGCACAACTCACCCGGGCTTCAGTGGCGCTTAGCGCCTGATCGGTCGTTGGGGATCAACCGATCTGGTTCTTGCGTTCTTCCGGGTCAAAGCCCGCAATCACATGGGTCCGTTCCTCGACGCTCAGTTCGGCGATCTGGTTGCCGCGTTCTTCGACGCTCAGTTCGGCGATCTGGTTGCCGCGTTCCTCAACGCTCAGTTCGGCGATCTGGTTGCCGCGTTCCTCAACGCTCAGTTCGGCAATCTGGTTGCCGCGTTCCTCAACGCTCAGTTCGGCGATCTGGTTGCCGCGTTCCT
>CAYMEC010000097.1:0-6902 GCA_964389425.1 uncultured Roseovarius sp. | reverse complement strand
GTTCCTCAACGCTCAGTTCGGCGATCTGGTTGCCGCGTTCCTCAACGCTCAGTTCCACGTGCTGGGGAATGTCCAGAATATTCGTGTCAGCAACGGTTGCGACAGCCGGAATGGCGGTGAATGCTGCGATGGCCGTCAGTTTGAAAATTGTCATTGTTTTGGCCTCCTATGTAAGCCGTGTGTGTTTATTGCGTGGCTGCCTCTGGCGCCTTGCATGACCAACAAATGGGAGGTGAAACACAGGGTGCAACGAAACGCCGGAGCACGTGATAATCCGCTCACCGCCGCGCGCGGTTCCGTGATCCCGGGTCGCGATTTCGCGAGCGGGCCGTGATGAAAAATCAGGGATTTTCCAACTATTCCAATATTTTAATCATGTTACAAGCAGAGCGCCTTCGTCAGGTCGGTCTGGCAAGCCTGCCCGCTGAACGGCAGCACTTTATTCATCGGGTCTCGAACGACGTCGGAGCGGCGCCCTGCAATTGCCTATTCGCCAGGCCCTGGGTGGGGCCAGCCGAAGGCGCGGTAGGCTAAAGCCCTTGATCCCGCACAGGGGAGTTCTTCAATCTCGCTCAGGGTCTGCCGGGTAGACGCCCAGCATGGTCACGTTGTCTGTGAAATACTCCAACTCCTCCAACGCCAGCTTTACACTCGGATCCTCAGGATGCCCCTCGATATCCGCGTAAAACTGCGTGGCAGTGAACTGTCCGCCAACCATATAGCTTTCCAGCTTCGTCATATTGACGCCATTGGTCGCAAACCCGCCCATCGCCTTGTAGAGAGCGGCCGGAATGTTGCGCACCTGAAAAACGAAGGTGGTCATCATCTTCCCATCCGCCTCAGCGCGCCGCTCCCAGTTGGGCTTGGGCGACATCACCAGAAACCGTGTCCGGTTGTTGCCCTCGTCCTCGATATCCCGCGCCAGCACGTCAAGGCCATAGATCTCTCCGGCCAACTCGCTGGCCAAGGCGGCCTGCTCCGGACGGCCGTCTTCGGCCACTTGCTTGGCCGATCCGGCCGTATCCGCGCCGGTGACGCGGTGAATGCCGTGTTTTCCCAGAAACGCACGGCACTGGCCCAGAAGCATGGTGTGGCTCATCGCGTGGGTCACATCGCCCAGCTTCGCGCCCGGAACGCCCAGCAACGTGATCCGCACCCGCACGAACGCCTCATCCACAATGAAAAGCCCCGACTGCGGCAACAGATGATGAATATCCGCCACCCGCCCGAAGGTGGAATTTTCCACCGGCAGCATGGCCAAGGCGGCAGCGCCGCTGCGCACAGCCTCAATCGCATCCTCAAAGGTGCGACAGGCCATCGGCTCCATGTCAGGGTACGCGTCACGGCAGGCCTGATGGGAATAGGCTCCAAGCTCTCCCTGAAATGCGATGCGGTCAGTCATGGTTGTCCTTCACTGTCTTGCCGACAAAAATGTCGGATCGGTCGTTTGGTCGCGGCCTGAATACCTTGCGCAGGCGTGTCATATGCGCATAGTCCTTTCCTGACAGAAAGCAAGGGAGTGTCTGGTATGGACACAATGACCGTAACCAAGCTGACTGGCGCGTTCTGCGGATCGTTGCTGGTACTGCTTTTGGGAAAATTCGCGGCTGACCTGATTTACCACGGGTCCGGCGGGGGCTATGGGGAAGAGAAGGTACAGGGCTACGTGATCGACACCGGCACCGAAGACGGGGCCGAGGTAGTAGAAGAAGAAGGCCCCACATTTGCAGAATTGTTCGCCGCCGCCGATGCAGGCAAGGGCGAAAAAGTCTTCAACAAGTGCAAGGCTTGCCACAAACTGGATGACGGCGCCAACGGAACCGGTCCTTATCTTTACGGCGTGGTGGATCGCGCAGTGGGCTCGGCGGACGGCTTCGGCTATTCCGGCAACCTCGTTGCCGTGGCGGAAACGTGGACACCCGAAAACCTCGATGCGTTCCTCGAAAGTCCGTCAGGCTACGCGCCCGGCACCACGATGGCATTCGCGGGCCTCAAGAAAGGCGAAGACCGCGCCAACCTGATCGCCTACCTTGCCACCATCGGCAACTGATCACCCACCGACATTCCGGCGACATCGCCGTGCGATTGGCCACCCTGCACCCGCAGGAGTGGCCTTTCGCTTTTGTGATGCCATATTTCAAAGAAACCTGTGACCCGCGCTTGAACATCGCGGGTTTGCGCCCTTAGCTAACTCACAACCCGGTGAAACGTGAGTGACTTGTGAGGAGGACGGCAGACATGCTGCTTGAGAAGACCCGAGCGAAGACCTTTGGCATAACCCGCCGTATGGCCATAACGGCCTTCGCAGGTAGCGGTATTGCCGCCCTTTTGGCCCAATCTGCCCTGGCGGATGACCATTCTGACGTGCCCATGATCGAAAGCCATGGCTATTCCTTCTTTGGCGATCTCAAATACCCGGCCGATTATCCCCATTTCGACTACGTGAACCCCGACGCACCCAAGGGCGGTGAAATCTCCATTGCGGTGTCTGGCACGTTTGATTCCATGAACCCCTACACGCGCAAGGCCCGGGCCGGCGCGTTGTCGTGGTCGATGTATGAAAGCCTTCTGGGCGAAGCCCCGACAGGCGGCCCCGCGCCGGCCGATGTCTACGGTGAACAATACGGTCTTCTGGCCCATACGGTGGAATACCCCGAAACCAAGGATTGGGTGATCTTCCACATGCGGCCCGAGGCGCGGTTTTCCGATGGCACGCCCGTGACCGCCCACGACGTGCTCTTCAGCCACAACCTGCTTTTGGACGAAGGCCTGCGATCCTATGCGGAGGCCGTCCGCAAACGCATCCCCAAGGCCGAGGTGATCGACGACCACACGATCAAGTTCTACTTCGCCGAAGGCATTTCGCGCCGGTCGCTCATCGACCAGGTGGGCGGTGTGCCTGTCTGGTCCAAGAAATGGTACGAAGAAACCGGTGCGAAACTGGATGAAAGCCGTCTGGAAACATCCCCCGGCTCCGGCCCCTACATGATCGAAAACGTGGATGTGAACCGGTCGATAACCTACAAACGCAACCCCGATTACTGGGGCAAGGACCTGCCGTTCAACAAGGGGCGCCACAATTTCGATCGCATCCGCCTCGAATACTTCGCCGATAGCACGGCCGCGTTTGAGGCCTTCAAAGCCGGCGAAGTCACCTACCGAACGGAACGGGACCCGAAACTCTGGGCCAGCGATTATGACTTCCCCGCCCTGACCCGTGGGGATGTCGTGCGTGCGGAACTGCCGGACGGCACGCCACCTTCCATGAACGGGATCGTGTTCAACCTCGGCCGAGAGGCGCTGCAAGACAAACGCGTCCGCGAGGCGATTGCGCTGGCCTACAACTTCGAATGGACCAACAAATCGCTGCTCTACGGCCTGCACGAACAGCAGAAATCCTACTCCAACGGCACGGTGATGGAGGCCACGGGCCTGCCCGAGGGCGACGAACTGGCCTTCCTGGAATCGCTGGGTGACGTGGTCCCTGACGGCGTGTTCACGGAAGAACCCTGGACGCCCCATGTGTCCGACGCGGATCGCCTGACATCCCGCAAAACCCTGCGCAAAGCACTGAAACTCTTTGAAGAGGCAGGCTGGACCCCGGGCAGCGACGGTGTGCTGGCCAATGAGGCCGGTGCCGCGCTTGAGATTGATTTCCTGCTGAATTCCTCCGGTTCCCCCACATCGCGTGCTCTGGTGGAAAACTTCATTGCCAACCTCAAGGCCATGGGCGTCGCCGCCACACTGGAGGTCGTCGACCCCTCTCAATACACCAACCGCGAACGGGATCGCGATTATGATCTGGTGCTGGATGCCTATCCTGCCCTTCTTGGCACGGGCACCGGCCTCAATCAGCGCTTCGGGTCCGAAGCAGCAGAATTTTCACTTTTCAACCCCGCAGGGCTGGCCAGCCCCATGGTGGACGCGATCATCGAGGCCTCTTTGCTGACGACAAGCCGCGAAGAAGAGGAAATGACCATCCGTGCGCTCGACCGCGCGCTTCGCTACGAATTCATCGTCGTGCCTCAGGGTTTCAAACCCAATCACTGGGTGGCCTTCTGGGACATGTACGAACATCCCGAAACGATCCCGCCTTTCTCACTCGGTACGCTGGACTTCTGGTGGGTGAACCCTGAAAAGGAAGCGGCATTGAAGGCTTCCGGCGCTTTGAAGTAACCGGATCACGGGCGAAGGAAAGGATCCGCATTTGGGCGCCTATATCCTGCGACGATTGCTGCTGATCATCCCGACACTGTTCGGGATCATGGTGATCAATTTCGCCCTGGTCCAATTCGTGCCGGGCGGCCCGGTTGAACAGATCATCGCCGAAATGCAGGGCGAAGGCGACGTGTTTGCAGGGTTTTCCGGCGGGGCTGAAGACGCCACGCTTCAGGAAAACAATGACAGCGCCTATGCCGGGGCGCGCGGGTTGCCGCAGGAATTCATTGACGAACTGCGCGCCCAATACGGGCTGGATAAGCCGCCCCTTGAACGCTTCATCGACATGATGTGGAACTACATGCGCTTCGATTTCGGCGAAAGCTACTTCCGCTCGGCGGATGTGACCGAACTGGTGCTCGACAAAATGCCGGTGTCGATCACGCTGGGCCTTTGGTCCACGCTGATTGCCTATCTCGTCTCCATCCCCCTTGGCATCCGCAAGGCCGTCCGCGACGGATCCAGCTTTGACGGCTGGACATCCGGCATCATCATCGCAGCCTACGCCATTCCGGCCTTCCTCTTCGCGATCATGCTGGTGGTGCTGTTTGCCGGGGGCAGCTATTTTCAGATCTTCCCCCTGCGGGGGCTCACGTCCGACAATTTTGCAGAACTCAGCGTGATCGGCAAAATCCTCGATTATCTCTGGCACATCATCCTGCCGGTCACCGCGTCGACCATCTCCGCCTTCGCGTTTCTGACGATGCTGACAAAGAACTCTTTCCTCGATGAGATCCGCAAACAATATGTCATGACCGCCCGCGCCAAGGGCTTGACGGAAAACCGCGTGCTCTATGGCCATGTCTTTCGCAACGCGATGCTGATTGTCATTGCGGGCTTCCCGGCGGTCTTCATCGGCGTCTTCTTCGGCGCGTCGCTTCTGATCGAGACCATCTTCTCGCTCGACGGTCTGGGGCGGCTGGGCTTTGAGGCCGCCATCAGCCGGGATTACCCGGTGATGTTCGGCACGCTCTTCCTTTTTGGTCTTGTGGGGCTGGTGGTGAACATCATCAGTGACCTGATGTACGTGTTCGTCGATCCCCGGATCGACTTCGAAAAGCGGCAGGGCTGACGCACATGGCCCTTTCTCCCATCAACCAACGCCGCTGGCGCAACTTCAAGTCGAACCGCCGAGCCTATTGGTCGCTGATCATCTTCTCGGTGCTCTGCCTCTTCACCATGCCGGCCGAGTTTGTGGCCAATGACAAACCCATCCTCGTGCAATACCGAGGCGACTACTACACGCCCATCTTCCGCTTCTACCCCGAGACCGCCTTTGGGGGCGATTTCCGGACAGAGGCGATCTATTCCGACCCGGAGGTCGAATGCCTGATCGTGTCCGGCGGGCTGGAAGACTGTTTTGACGATCCGGAAGGGATCCTTGAAGACGCCGCCGATGGCGTGGTGGACGGTTCGGACATCATGAAGGGATGGACGCTCTGGCCGCTCATTCCCTACAGTTTTGACACCCCAGTCGACCGCCCGGGCGCCGCGCCCCTGCCGCCCAATGAACAAAACCTCTTGGGCACGGATGGCACGAAGCGCGATGTGCTGGCGCGCGTGATCTATGGTTTCCGCACCTCCATCCTGTTCACGCTCGTGGTGACGCTCGCCTCCAGCCTGATCGGCATTTTCGCGGGCGCAGTGCAGGGATATTTCGGCGGGCTCACCGACCTGATTTTCCAACGCATTATTGAGATCTGGGCCGCGACCCCTTCACTCTATGTGCTCATCATATTATTCGCGATCCTGCCGCGGGGTTTCTGGCTTCTGGCGGGTGTCCTGATCTTCTTTGGCTGGATGGCGCTGGTGGGCGTGGTGCGCGCCGAATTCCTGCGCGCCCGCAATCTCGAATATGTCCGCGCGGCCAAGGCGTTGGGCGTGTCGAACTTCACCATCATGTTCCGCCACATGTTGCCCAACGCCATGGTCGCCACGCTGACGCTGATGCCCTTCATCATCACCGGAACGATCGGCACGCTCGCCGGCCTTGATTTCCTCGGGTTCGGCTTGCCCTCGTCCGAGCCGTCGCTGGGCGAAATGACCCTGCAAGCCAAACAAAACCTTCAGGCCCCGTGGCTTGCTTTTTCCGCGTTCTTCACGCTGGCCATAATGCTGTCGCTCCTCACCTTCATCTTCGAAGGCGTGCGCGATGCGTTCGACCCAAGGAAGACCTTCGAATGAGCCTTCTGCGTGTCGACAACCTCACCGTCACCTTTCGCCAGGACGGGCGCGACGTGCCTTGTGTGCGCGGCGTGTCCTTCACCGTCGACCGCGGGGAAACAGTGGCACTCGTGGGCGAATCCGGCTCCGGCAAATCCCTGACCGCGCTCTCCACCGTCGCGCTTCAGCCCGCGTCGGCCCGCATGGGCGGCTCGGTCACCTATGAAGGTCGCGAAATGATCGGCGCGTCGGAACGTGATCTGCGCGCCGTCCGGGGCAATGACATCAGTTTCATTTTTCAGGAGCCGATGACGTCCCTCAACCCGCTGCACACGCTGGAAAAACAAATCAGGGAAAGCCTTGCCCTTCACCAGGGCCTCGACGGCGACGCCGCCCGCACCCGCATCATCGAACTGCTGTCCTTGGTGGGCATCCGTGACCCCGAAACGCGCCTCACCTCCTATCCCCACCAGCTGTCGGGCGGGCAGCGCCAGCGCGTCATGATCGCCATGGCGCTGGCC
>CAYMEC010000096.1:0-11169 GCA_964389425.1 uncultured Roseovarius sp. | reverse complement strand
GTGCCGGATTGGGCCTCAATGGTGTCGTTGCCCTCGCCACCTGAGACCGTGGAATTGCTTTGCACCGTCAGATTGTCATCCCCCGCGCCGCCATCGCCGAAGGAAGAAAACTGCGCGAGGATGAAATCGTCCCCCAAACCACCAAAGCCGGTGGAGGTGCCGCGGAGTGTGAGCACATCGCTGCCCGCGCCGCCATCGACCGTGCCGTCGCCGCCCGTCACGAGGATCCGGTCATCGCCTTCGCCGCCAAAGGCCATGGCGGAGTCGCTTGAGGTGATGCTGTCATCACCTGCGCCGCCGTCACCCAGGGAAGCATCTTCCAAGGTGAGCGTGTCATTGCCCGCATTGCCAAAGCCTTGCGCTTCATCCGTGAGGGTCAGGATGTCATCCCCTTCGCCGCCTTCGATTGTGCTGAAGTCAGCGCCTGAGAGCGTGTCATCGCCTGCATCGCCAAGGCCCAAGCTGCGCAGCCCTGTGACTGTCAGGCTGTCATTGCCGTCCCCACCCGACACGGTGGCCTGTAGGTTGGCGGACAAAATATCATCGCCCAGCCCGCCAAACCCCTGGCTGACATCGCTGGCATCGATGGTGTCATTGCCCGCGTCGCCAAAGACCTGCGCCGCGCTTCTTGACGTCAGGGTGTCATCGCCGTCACCGCCGAGGGCGATCGTCGTGTTTTCCGCGCGCAGCGTGTCGTTGCCGTCTTCGCCGAAAATGCGGCTGTCCTCGCGACCGCGGATGGCATCATCCCCGTCGCCGCCAAAGGCCGTGGCCAGATCGCGGGCGATGATGGTGTCGTCGTCCGCGCCGCCGTCACCCACCGCAAAATCGCGCACGGCGATGCTGTCGTCGCCCGCACCGCCCTCAACCGTGCTGTCATCGCTGCCGTCCAGATCGTCATCGCCCAAGGCCCCGAGCAGCAGGTCATTGCCCGCAACGCTGAGCGTGTCGTCGCCATCAGTGCCATCAATCGTGTCGGTCCCGTCCGGAGGCGGCACTGCGTCATCATCGTCGTCAAGAAAGAGAAGCGCGGCCAGGCCAAAGCCCAGTAATGCAAGTAGCCCCAAACCCATGTCGCACCCCCCAGTACAACGGCGTGACCACCCACGCGTGCAATCTAAGCTAGGTTAGGAACACGCTTTCAATTTTGTCGAGGAAACAATCTGTTTTCGGGGGGTGGATGTGGTCAGCCGTCGCCCAGATGCACGAAGCTGAGCTTGTTGCCGTCAAGATCGCGGATATAGGTGCCGTAGAACTCGGGCCCGTAGTGCGGGCGGGGGCCGGGGGCGCCTTCATCCGTGCCGCCTTGGGTGAGGGCCATGGCGTGGGCGGCGTCGACCTCTGATGTGGACGCGCAGAGGATCCCAATCATGGTGCCGTTGCCCAGGGTGGCGGTCTTTTCATTGTAAGGGGTCGCGACCCAGATGCGCCCACCATCGCGCAGGCGGTAGCAGAAGGCATGGGGCATGTCTTCGGCCTCAAGCGTGCCGCCGATGAGAGGCAGCAGCGCGTCATAGAAGATGCGGGCGCGGGGCACATCATTTGTGCCAAGCATGATGTAGTTGAGGGACATGGCCAGCCTCGTCGTGTCCGCGATGCAGGTACCGTGGCGCAGTCGCGGCGGCGGAGCAAGGCGCGTGTGAAAACCGCCTGTGCATCTCAGAGGGACCGCGATCTGGCTGGCCGGCGCGGCGACGCAGAGCTTTCAAGGAAATGTATCGCCTGCGACGAAGGATGTCGGAAACGGGCATTTGAAGGGGTGATGTCGGCGTCAGGATTGGACAAGATCCAAAGGAGAGGACACGAGACATGAAAACCCACGCGCAGGCGGTTGTCATCGGGGGCGGGCTGATTGGGTGTTCAATCCTTTACCATCTGGCCAAGGCGGGGTGGCGCGATGTGGTGCTGCTGGAACGCGATGAACTGACCTCCGGCTCCACATGGCATGCGGCGGCAGGCATTCACGGGTTGCATGACAGTGCCAATATTTCCCGGATCCAGCATTATACGATGAACCTCTATAACGCGCTGGAAGAGGAGACAGGGCAGAGCTGTGGGGTGTTTCAGCCGGGCTCGCTCTATCTCGCGCAGACGGAGAATCGCGAGCATCAGTTGAAGCTGCAGGCCGCCAAGGCGCGGCTCTACGGGATGGATTTTCATGAGATCAGCCGCGAGGAGGCGGAAGAGAAGCACCCGTTGGTGAATTTCGACGGGGTGCGCTGCATCATGTGGGAAGCCTCGGGCGGGAATGTGGACCCGTCGGGCGTGACCCATGCCTATGCCATTGGTGCGCGGCAGATGGGGGCGGAGATTGAGCGGTTTACCCCCGTGACGGGGACCAAACCGCAGCCGGATGGGACATGGGTGGTGGAGACACCCAAGGGCGATATTGCCTGTGAGTGGGTGATCAATGCCGCTGGGCTTTGGGGTCGTGAGGTGGCGGCGATGGCGGGCATCGAGGTGCCGCTGCAACCCACCGAGCATCAGTATTTCGTCACGGAGACCATTCCGGAGATTGAGGCCGTGGGGCGGCGGTTGCCCTCCGTCGCGGACCGGGATGGGGAATATTACCTGCGCCAGGAGGGCAAGGGCCTGCTGATCGGTGCCTATGAGCGCGACATGCGGTTCTGGGCGGAGGGCGGCACACCGCTGGATTTTGCGCATGATCTCTTCCCCGATGATCTGGAGCGGATTTCCGAGAACGTGATGCGCGCGATGGTGCGCGTGCCAGTGGCAGAGACGGCCGGCATCAAGCGGGTGATCAACGGGCCGATGATCTGGTCGCCCGACAGCAATGTGATCCTCGGCCCGGTGCCGGAGCTGCGGAACTATTTCATGTGCGGGGGCATCATCCCGGGCTTCAGCCAATCGGCGGGGATGGGCCTGATGGTGGCGCAATGGATCATCGAAGGGGAGATGGCCTATGACATGTTCCCGTGGGATATCGCGCGGTTCGGGGCCTGGGCCAATGACCGCGCCTTCGTGAAGGCGAAGGTAGAGGATGTCTACACCCATCGCTTCGCCATCCACTACCCCAATGAGGAGCGCGCGGCGGGGCGGCCATTGAAAACGCGGCCGGTTTATCAGATGCAGCGGGACATGGGTGCGGTCTTTGGGCTGAATTACGGCTGGGAGCATCCGCTGTGGTTTGCCGATGCGCCGGGGGTAGTCGATACCAACGGGTTCACGCGGCAGAACTGGTGGGGCCCGGTGGGTGAGGAATGCCGCATGCTGCGGGATCGGGCGGGGATCATCGACATCTCCAACTTCGCCAAATACCGCGTGACGGGGGCCGGCGCGGAGGAGTGGCTGAATGCCGTCTTTGCCAACCGCATGCCGCAAGAGGTCGGGCGGTCGTGCCTGACGCCGCTCATTTCCGTGCGAGGGGGGATCGCGGGGGATGCGACCGTGACGCGGGTCTCTGAGGATGAGTTCTGGGTGATCTCATCGGGCATGGCGGAGCGGTATCAGAGCCGGTTCTACCAGATGGTCGATCTGCCGGAAGGGACCACGTTTGAAAGCCTCACCGAGAGCCATTGCGGGTTCAACGTGGCGGGGCCAAAATCACGGGAGATGTTGCAGCGGCTGACCAATGCGAGCCTCGGCAATGAGGATTTTCCCTTCATGCGCTCCAAAGTGATTGAGCTGGGCGGCGTGGAATGCCTTGCCCTGCGCGTCAGTTTCACGGGCGATCTGGGATGGGAATTGCACTGCGCCACGGAAAATCAGGAGGCGCTGTATCGCGCGCTGCTTGAGGCAGGCGAGGCGGTGGGGGCAGGCCCGGTTGGCAGTCGCGCCCTGATGTCGCTCAGGCTGGAGAAGGGGTATGGCTCCTGGAGCCGGGAATACAGCCCGGAATACTGGCCTCATGAGGTGGGGTTTGCGGGGCTGTGCAAGCTGGACAAGGATTTCCTCAACCGCGATGCCGCGCGCGCGGCGATGGATATGGAGCCGCGCGAGACGCTGGTGCTTATGCAGCTTGATGAGGCGGATGTCACTGCCTCGGGCGCTGATGCCACGGGTGGGGAGCCGATCTTCTTCAATGGAGACGGCGTGGGCCGCGTGACCTCGGGCGCGTATGGCTATTCGGTGGGGATGTCGCTGGCCATGGGGTATGTGAAGGCCGGCACGGCACTGCCGGGTGATGCGGTTGAAGTTATGGTGCTTGGTCAGCCGCACCGGGCGCGCGTTCTGGCCCAGCCGCCCTTTGACCCCGATGGCGATCGCTTGCGCATGTAGCCCGAGCCAGTTAGGGGCGCTGCCCCCGCCGCGCTAAGCGCGTCTCCCCCGAGGTATTTAAGACCAGAAAGAAGCCTAACGTTGTGCTTCTTTCTTGTCGGAAATACCTCCGCCGGAGGCATCCTCATGTGCCAGTCACGCCAGGTGTTGGTTTCAGCCGCGCCAGATCCAGCCGCCGCCGAGGATGCGGGAGCCCCCGGTTTCATAAAAGACGCAGGCCTGACCCGGTGAGATACCGGCCTCTGGGGTAAAGAGCTCCACCTCGGCTTCGGTGTCTGAAAGGGGCCGGATGATCGCTTCCCGCGGAGGGCGTGTGGAGCGGACCTTGACGGAGACGTGCCATTCATCGCGGCTTGTCAGGGGCGTGACGCCCAGCCAGTTGATTTCGCGCACAGGAATGGTGCGGGTGGAGAGATGTTCTTTGCCGCCCACGATGACGCGCTTTGTGTCGACATCGAGTTTGACCACGTAGAGCGGCTTTGACAGCCCGCCGATCCCGAGGCCGCGGCGTTGGCCGATGGTGTAGTGGATGACGCCGTCGTGTTGGCCCAGAACGTTGCCGTCCATGTCGACGATATCGCCAGGCTCCGCCGCACCGGGGCGCAGTTTTTCGATCACGGCGGCGTAGTTGCCGTTTGGCACGAAACAGATGTCCTGACTGTCGGGTTTGCCCGCGACGGTCAGGTTGTAGCGGGCGGCCAGTTCGCGGGTGGCATCCTTGGAGGGCAGGTGGCCCAGCGGGAAGCGCAGGAAAGAGAGCTGTTCGGGCGTGGTGGAGAACAGGAAATAGCTTTGGTCGCGGTTTGCGTCCTCCGCGCAGTGCAGTTCGGGACCCAAAGCGCCCATCTTGCGTTGGATGTAGTGACCCGTGGCCATGCAATCGGCATCCAGATCGCGCGCGGTTTCCAGCAGATCCTTGAACTTCACCCGTTCATTACAGCGGATACATGGCACCGGCGTGGCGCCCGCCAGATAGCTGTCGGCGAATTCATCAATCACCGCATCTTTAAAAATGTTCTCATAATCCAGCACGTAATGGGGAAAGCCCATTTCCTCGGCCACGCGGCGGGCATCATGGATATCCACGCCCGCGCAGCACGCGCCTTTCTTGGCCAGGGCCGCGCCGTGATCGTAGAGTTGCAGTGTCACGCCCACCACGTCATAGCCTTCTTCAGCCAGCATCGCGGCCACAACAGAGCTGTCCACGCCGCCCGACATCGCCACCACGACACGGGTGTCGGCGGGCGCCTTAGGCAGGCCCAAAGAGTTGAGATCGCGGTCGAGTGCCATATCTTTTCGAATGTAGGATTACGGAAGTGCTGCGGAATATAGGAAAATCCTAATTACTCTCAAGCCCCCAGAGTGTGTCAATTTCACCGGGTGTTAAGCGAATTTGGCCAAACACGTCATCGATCAAAGAGAGTTGCGCCATGTATCTCAAGAAAGTCGATGGACCAAGAGCAGTCAAACTTCCCGATGGGACGGTGATGACCCGTGCCGATTTGCCCCCTGAGACCACCACGCGCTGGGTCGCGTCGCGCAAGCTGGCGGTTGTGCGCGGGGTGATGCACGGGCTGATCGGTCAGGATGAGGCGATCGAACGCTATTCCCTGAGCGACGAGGAGTTCCAGGAATGGCTGACATCGTTGTCGGAACGCGGGACAGAGGGCCTGAAAGCGACACACCGTTAGGTAAGCTGTAAATTTTTCTAGACAACCTAAGGTAGAATGCTACTTTCTCTCCCATCAGTAACCTGTGGTTAACCATATCACGTCACTGTGCAATCGAAGAGGACGGTTAACTGGAGACTAAGCATGCGCGTGCTTCTTGTAGAAGATGACCCAACGACGTCGAAAAGCATAGAGTTGATGCTGACTCATGCCAATCTCAACGTCTACACGACGGACCTTGGCGAAGAGGGCATCGACCTTGCCAAGCTCTATGATTACGACCTGATCCTGCTGGATCTGGGCCTGCCGGACATGAATGGGCATGAGGTTCTGCGCCAGTTGCGGCTGTCGCGCGTGGATACGCCCATCCTGATCCTGAGCGGGGAAGCCGATACCGAGAACAAGATCAAGGGCTTTGGATTTGGCGCGGATGATTACCTGACCAAACCCTTCCACCGCGAGGAACTGGTGGCGCGGATCCACGCGATCATTCGCCGGTCCAAGGGTCATTCGCAATCGGTCATCCGGACGGGCAAGGTGAATGTGAACCTTGATGCCAAGACGGTTGAGGTGGGCGGGCGCACCGTGCACCTGACCGGCAAGGAATACCAGATGCTGGAACTGCTCAGCCTGCGCAAGGGCACGACCCTGACCAAGGAGATGTTCCTCAATCATCTCTATGGCGGCATGGATGAGCCGGAATTGAAGATCATCGATGTCTTCATCTGCAAACTGCGCAAAAAACTGTCCGAGGCCACCGATGGCGACAACCACATCGAAACCGTCTGGGGCCGTGGATATGTGCTGCGCGATCCGGAGCCGGTTGTAGATGACGCCCAGCCCCTTGCGATCGGGGCATGAGAGGGTCGCGGGCCGCCCCTGAGGTGGCCTGCGCCGAGAATTTCCGGTCAGGCGGGCCGCAATCGACGTGACCCGCTGGACCACAGGCAAGACGCGCCCTATCACTTAACCGTGGTGGGGCGTTTTTTCATGCGCCTGTCACGGGAAGACGGGCCTCTCGGTTGGGCCTGAAGAACAAGAGGCCCGACCATGCCGGATCAAGATTTCTCAAAGCTGGAGGTGGAGGCGCTGACCGCCGAGGCGGCACGCGTGGAGCTGGCGCGGCTGGCGCAGGCGCTGGGGGCGGCGAATACCGCCTATCACGGCGAGGACGCGCCGGAGATCAGCGACGCGGAATATGATGCGCTGAAGGCGCGCAACCGGGCGATCGAGGCACGGTTTCCGGAGTTGAAGCGCGCTGACAGCCCGTCCGAGCAGGTGGGGGCGGCACCGTCCGAGGCCTTTGCGAAAGTCACGCATGCGGTGCGGATGTTGAGCCTGTCCAATGCGTTCGATGACGACGATGTGGTGGAGTTTGACGCCCGGATCCGGCGGTATCTGGGGCTTGCCGACGATGCGCCGCTGGCCTTCACGGCGGAGCCCAAGATTGACGGGCTGAGCCTGTCCTTGCGCTATGAAGCGGGAAAACTGGTGCAGGCCGCGACCCGGGGCGATGGTGAGGTCGGTGAAAACGTGACCGCAAATGCGCGGACCATCGGGGATATTCCGCACACTGTTGAGGGTGCGCCGGAGGTGATGGAGATCCGGGGCGAGGTTTACATGAGCCATGCCGATTTCGAGGCGTTGAACGCAAGGCAGGCGGAGGCGGGAAGCAAGACCTTTGCCAATCCGAGAAACGCCGCCGCCGGGTCGCTGCGGCAATTGGATGCGGAGATCACGCGGTCGCGGCCCTTGAGGTTTTTTGCCTATGCGTGGGGGGCGCTGTCGGAGCCGCTTGCTGAGACGCAGATGGGCGCGATCCGGCGGATGGCGGAGATGGGGTTTGAGACCAACCCGCATACCGCGATTTGCGACGGGGTGGCGGCGATGCTGGCGCATTACCGCGGCATTGAGCAGGCCCGTGCAACGCTGGGCTATGACATCGACGGCGTGGTCTACAAGGTTGATGATCTGGGGTTGCAGGCTCGGCTTGGGTTTCGCAGCACGACACCGCGCTGGGCCACGGCGCATAAATTTCCGGCCGAACTGGCCTGGACCCGGTTGGAAGCCATCGACATTCAGGTGGGCCGCACCGGCGCGCTGAGCCCCGTGGCGCGGCTCAAGCCGGTGACGGTGGGGGGCGTGGTGGTGTCCAATGCCACGCTGCACAATGAAGATTACATCGCGGGGCGCGATGCGAAGGGCAATCCGATCCGGGGTGGCAAGGATATCCGCGTGGGCGATTGGGTGCAGGTATACCGTGCGGGGGATGTGATCCCCAAGGTGGCGGATGTTGATCTGTCCAAACGGCCCGAGGATGCGGTGCCGTATGAATTCCGGATGGACTGCCCGGAATGCCACACGTTGACGATCCGGGAAGAGGGCGATTCGGTGCGGCGCTGCCCCGGTGGGCTGATCTGCCCGGCGCAAGTCGTGGAGCGGCTCAAGCATTTCGTATCGCGTGCGGCCTTTGACATCGAAGGGCTGGGCGCCAAGCAGGTGGAACAGTTTTACCGTGACGGCTGGATCAAGGAACCGGCGGATATCTTCACGCTCAAAGAGCGCTATGGCCAAGGTCTGCAACAGCTGAAGAACCGTGAAGGGTGGGGCGAAAAGAGTGCCGCAAACCTGTTCGATGCCATTGATGAAAAGCGCACCATCCCCTTTGCGCGGCTTTTGTTTGCATTGGGTATCCGGCATGTGGGCGAACAGGCCAGCACGCTGATTGCGCGCAATTACGGCAACTGGGACGCCTTGTTGGCCGCGATGGACGAGGCCGCCGCGTATGAGGGCGACGCGTGGGATGGTTTGCTGTCGATCGACGGGGTGGGAGAGGTCATGGCGCGCAGCTTGGTCACCACGTTCGCCCAGGAACCCGAGAGCATTGAACGCCTTGTTGCGCATTTGAACATTGAGCCTGCGGCGCGTCCTGACACGGATGGCAGCCCCGTGGCGGGCAAGACAGTGGTGTTCACCGGCACGCTGGAAAAGATGACGCGGGCCGAGGCCAAGGCGCGCGCAGAAGCGCTGGGGGCGAAAGTGTCGGGCTCAGTGAGTGCCAAGACGGATCTGGTGGTGGCTGGGCCGGGGGCTGGATCGAAGGCGAAAAAGGCCGAGGATCTCGGGATCGAGATGATCGATGAAGATGGCTGGCTGGAACTGATCGGGGACGCATGAGCACGCTATGAGCACCCGGCCTGAAATTCTCTTCCCGCTGTTTGCAGGGCTTGAGACGCTGGAGGGCGTGGGGCCAAAATCGGTGGAGAATTTCAAAGGGCTCGCGGTGGAAAAGCCACGCGATTTGCTGTTCACGCTGCCCTATTCGGGGATTGATCGGCGGCCTGTCGCGACGGTGCAGATGGCCGATTTGCCACGCGTTCTGACGGTCGAGGTGACGGTCGGGCATCATATGCGCCCGTCCGCGCGGGGGCGGCCATATCGGGTGGAGGTCACGGACGCGGCGACCACGTTTCAGCTTGTCTTTTTCCATGCCCATCCAGACTACCTTGAAAAAATCCTGCCCACGGGGTCGCGGCAGGTGGTGTCGGGCAAGGTAGAGCTGTTCGACGGGATCGCGCAAATGACCCATCCTGATCATGTCGTCCCGCCCCATGAGGCCGGGCAGATCCCGGAGTTTGAGCCGGTTTATCCCAAGACGGCGGGGATTACGCAGAAGCTGATGCTGAAGGCGACGCGGGGGGCATTGGCGAGGGCCCCGGTGTTGCCGGAATGGATTGATGCGTCCTTGAAGACAGAGCGGGGGTGGCCCGATTGGCAGGCCGCGGTGACGCGCGCGCATGGCCCGCGCGCGATGGCAGAGCTGTCACCGGAGGATCCGGTGCGGGCGCGATTGGCCTATGACGAATTGCTGGCGCATCAGTTGACGCTGGCCTTGGCGCGCGCGCGGGTGCGGCGGGCGAAGGGGCGGGTTTCTTCCGGCGACGGGGCGCTTAGGCGGGCGGTTCTGGAAGCGTTGCCTTACGCGCCTACGGGCGCGCAGATACGCTGCATTGGCGAGATCGCCGAGGATATGGCCAGTGAGCGACGGATGAACCGCCTGCTTCAGGGCGATGTGGGCGCGGGCAAGACGCTGGTGGCATTGTCGGCGCTGCTCATCGCGGTGGAGGCCGGCGGGCAGGGGGTGATGATGGCCCCCACGGGCATTCTGGCGCAGCAGCATCTGGAAGGTTTGCGGCCCTTGGCGCAGGTCGCGGGCGTACGGCTGGAGATTTTGACAGGTCGGGACAAGGGCGCGCCGCGTCGGGACAAGCTGGCCGCGTTGGCGGCAGGCGATATCCAGATCCTGGTGGGGACACATGCGGTGTTTCAAAAGGATGTGGTGTTCAACGATCTGCGGCTGGCGGTGGTGGATGAACAGCACCGTTTTGGCGTGCGGCAACGGCTGGAGTTGGGGCGCAAGGGCGAGGAGGCGGATGTGCTTGTGATGACGGCCACGCCCATTCCGCGCTCGCTGTCGCTGGCGCATTACGGGGATATGGATATCTCCGTGCTGGATGAAAAACCGCCCGGGCGGAAGCCTGTCACCACGGCGCTGATCAATATCGAGCGGATGGACCAGATCGTGGATCGGTTAAGGCAGGCCATTGCCGAAGGGCGGCAGGCCTATTGGGTGTGCCCGCTGGTGGAGGACAGTGAACAGGTCGATCTATCGAGCGCCGATGCGCGGTTCAAGTCCTTGCGGGCGGCGCTGGGGGAGGGCGTTGTCGGGCTGGTGCATGGGCAGATGGCGCCCGATGAGAAGGATGCCGCGATGGCCGCGTTTCAGAGTGGCAAGACCAGTGTCTTGGTGGCCACGACCGTGATTGAAGTGGGGGTGGACGTGCCCAATGCCTCGATCATGGTGATTGAGCGAGCGGAACATTTTGGGCTGGCGCAGCTGCATCAGTTGCGCGGTCGGGTGGGGCGCGGGGCGGCGCAATCGACCTGTTTGCTGGTCTATCAGGGGCCATTGGGAGAAACAGGCGAGCGGCGGCTGAGCACAATGCGGGACACCGAAGACGGGTTCAAGATCGCGGAGGTGGACCTGGAGATGCGCGGGGCGGGCGACCTGATCGGGACGGCGCAATCGGGCGTGCCGCGGTTCCGGGTGGCGGATCTGGAGCGGCAGACGGCGTTGATGGCCGTGGCGCAGACGGATGCGCGGAAGTTGCTGATGGATGACGCGGGGTTGACGTCGGAGCGGGGGAAAGCGGCGCGCGTCTTGCTTTGGTTGATGGAGCAGGACCAGGCCATTCGGTTG
>CAYMEC010000095.1:0-11239 GCA_964389425.1 uncultured Roseovarius sp. | reverse complement strand
CGTCTGCCAAGTACAAAATTGATCGCCGGATGGGTGAAAACATCTGGGGTCGTCCGAAATCCCCGGTCAATCGTCGTGAATTTGGCCCCGGCCAGCATGGTCAGCGCCGCAAGGGCAAGATGTCTGACTTCGGTCTGCAACTGCGCGCCAAGCAGAAGCTGAAGGGCTACTATGGCGATCTGACGGAAAAGCAGTTCAAGCGCATCTACGCCGATGCCGCCCGCGTGAAGGGTGACACCGGTGAGAACCTCATCGGTCTGCTGGAACGTCGTCTGGACGCTGTTGTTTACCGCGCGAAATTCGTGCCGACCGTGTTTGCCGCGCGGCAGTTTGTGAACCACGGCCATGTCAAGGTGAACGGCAAACGCGTCAACATCCCGTCCTACCGTGTGAAGGAAGGTGACGTCATCGAAGTGCGTGACCGGTCCAAGCAGATGGCTGCCGTTCTGGAAGCCGTGCAGCTGGCCGAGCGCGATGTGCCCGACTACATCGACGCTGACCATTCGAAGATGACCGCAACTTTCGTCCGCACACCGGGCCTGGGCGATGTGCCTTATCCGGTGATGATGGAACCGAACCTCGTTATCGAATTCTACGCGCAGAACTAAGGTTCTCGCATCAGATGGAAGGCCGCGACGGGGACCCGCCGCGGCCTTTTTCTTTGGTCTGGTCAAGGCGGGACCCCCTCGGTAGAACACGCACAGGGAGACGGGCCATGTCGACAAACACGCCAAAACTCACGCCGCAGCCGGGGATACTGGACATCACGCTCTACAAGGGCGGTGCGTCGCATATTGAGGGCGTCAAGGAGGTGGTGAAGCTGAGCTCGAACGAAAACCCGTTCGGCGCCTCTGACGCGGTGAAAGCCGCGATTGCGGCCTCGGCCCACCGGATCCATCGCTACCCGTCGACGGACCATGCCGCCTTGCGCGAGATCATTGCCGATGTGCATGGGCTGGAGGCCGAGCGGATCATCTGCGGTGTGGGGTCCGATGAGGTGCTGACCTTCCTGTGTCAGGCCTATGCCGGGCCCGGCGATGAGATCATCTATACCGAACACGGGTTTTCCCTGTACCCTGTGCTGATCCGCGCGGCCGGGGCCACCCCCGTGATGGTGCCGGAACAGGCGCGTCGGGTGAATGTGGATGCTATTCTGGAAGCCACCGGTCCGAAGACGAAGATCATTTTTCTGACCAACCCGGGCAATCCAACCGGCACGATGATCCCGCTATCGGAGGTGGAGCGGCTGGCCGATGGGGTGCCGGACAACTGTCTTCTGGTGCTGGACGGAGCTTACACGGAATATGCGGATGGTTATGATGGCGGGGCCGGTATCGTGGCGCAGCGAGAAAACGTCGTGATGACCCGCACGTTTTCCAAGATCTACGGGCTGGGCGGTATGCGCGTTGGCTGGGGCTATGGATCGCAGCAGGTGATTGACGTGCTCAATCGCGTGCGCGGGCCATTCAACCTGTCCAACACGGCGCTGGCGGCTGCGGAGGCGGCCATGCGCGATCAGGCATGGGTTGAAAAATGCCGGGCCGACAATGACCGGCTGCGCGAGTGGTTGATCGGGGCGCTGGCGGAAAAGGGTGTGCCTGCCGATGCGTCGCACACCAATTTCATTCTGGCCCGGTTTGAAGACCAGAAAGAGGCGGAGGCTTGCGAAGCGTATCTTCAGACCCAAGGCCTGCTGGTGCGAAAGGTGGCGGGTTACAACCTGCCGGATTGCTTGCGGATCACGGTTGGGGACGAACCCTCCTGCCGCCGCGTGGTCCACGCGATTGGCCAGTTCAAGGCAGGTGCCACATGACACAGGTCTACGAACGGGTGGCCCTGATTGGTTTGGGGCTGATTGCGTCCTCGATGTTCTGGGCGATGAAACGCGGTGGCCTTGCAGGTGAGGTGACGGGCTATGCGCGATCTGAAGCCACCCGGCAGACAGCGCGGGAGATCGGACTGTGTGACCGGGTGTGCGACACGGCACGGGAGGCCGTCGAAGGGGCTGATCTGGTCGTGCTGTGCGTGCCTGTGGGCGCGATGGAGGCGGTGGCCAAGGATATCGCACCTGCGCTGGCGCCCGGTGCGACGGTGACAGATGTCGGATCCGTAAAGCGCGCGGTGATCGAGGCGGTCGAACCGCATTTACCGGACGGCGTGCATTTCGTGCCCGCCCATCCCATGGCCGGAACCGAGCATTCGGGGCCGACCTCGGGCTTTGCGGAGCTGTTTGACGGCAAGTTCACCCTGATCGTGCCCATGCCGGACAGTGATCCGGCCGCGGTGGAGCGTCTGGAGGGGCTGTGGCAGGCCATGGGGGCGCAGATCAACCGGATGGACGATGCCGACCACCATGATCTGGTCTGTGCGGTGACGAGCCACGCGCCGCATCTGATCGCCTACACGATGGTGGGCGTGGCCGACGATCTGCGTCGGGTGACGGACAGCGAGGTGATCAAGTACTCTGCTGCCGGTTTCCGCGATTTCACACGGATTGCCGCAAGCGATCCCACCATGTGGCGCGATGTGTTTCTGACCAACAAGGACGCGACGCTGGAAATCCTCGGTCGGTTCACCGAAGAACTCTTTGCGTTGCAGAGGGCGATCCGAACAGGGGACGGGGATCATCTGTTTGATTATTTTACCCGTACACGGGCGATCCGCCGTGGTATCATCGAAGCTGGGCAAGATACCGACGCACCGGATTTCGGGCGGGTCAAACGAGGCAGTTAAATGAAATTTTCTGTGTTTATGCTGGCCGTTATTCCTTTGGTTTTAACGGGTTGCGGGTTTTTTGGTGGTGGCCAGAGACAAGAAGAGGTAAGCCGTGGATCCTTATGCGGCGTGCCGGGTATTCAGGGCGAAACCGTGGGCCGGGTGAAACCCGAAAAGCGCGGCTGCGGGATTGAAAATGCGGTGCGTGTGACCGCTGTCGGCGGGGTGTCGCTGAGCCAGGGCTCGGTGATGGAGTGTTCGACTGCGCGGGTGCTGAATGCGTGGGTTCAGAACGATGTGGACCGGATCATCGGTCGTACAGGCGGCGGGCTGACGGAGCTCAAGGTCGCGGCCCATTACGCCTGTCGCACGCGCAACAACAAACGCGGCGCGCGGGTTTCCGAGCATGGCAAGGGGCGCGCGATCGACATTTCGGCCTTTAATCTGGCGGATGGATCGTCGATTTCCCTGTCGGAGGATTGGCGCAACGGCAAGCGGGGCCGCATGCTGCGCGAGATCCGGGATTCCGCCTGCGGGCCGTTTGCGACGGTGCTGGGCCCGGGTTCGGACGGGTATCATGAGGATCACTTCCACTTTGATACGGCGCAACGGGACAACAATTACTTGTATTGTCGGTAGGCAATGGCGGGGTGAAACCCCGCCCTACGGCTAACAGGCTCAGTGGGCGTCAGAAGTCGACCGTGACGCCCGGCAGGTTCAGGCCGTTGATCAGATCGCGCAATTCCTGGCGGGCGGCGACATTGGAGATATTGAGCTGTTTCACGCCGATATCCTTCAGGTCGAGCAATGTCAGACCACGCGGAAAGAGTTCGCGGAAGATCACCCGTTCATTGAAGCCTGACGCGATGCGGAAGCCGATGCGTTTGGAGAGATCCTCCATCACCTTCGCCATCTTTTCCTTGTTGACCATCTGCTGTGCGCCCATGCGGTTGCGCACCACCACCCAGTCGATGGGTTTCAGACCGGCTTGCGCGCGCAGCTGACGGGCGTTCCAGACCATCTCGGAATAGACCGATGGGCCAGTGATCTTAAGCGCGTCGCTGTCCACATGGGCGAGAAGGTCAAAATCAATGAAGCTGTCATTGAGCGGCGTGATCAGCGTGTCGGCGAGGCTGTGAGCGACCTGGGACAGTCGCGTGTGGGAACCGGGACAATCGATCAGGATGAAATCGCTGTCGGGCTCCAGCTTGGCCACAGCCGCCGACAGGCGCCTGTCATAGATGTTTTCGCCGGGCTGAAGCGAAGCGCTGTCCACATCCGGCAGGTCGAGATATTCGGGCGAGGGAAGATCCAGCTTTGCCTTGGCCAGAAACTTCTTGCGGTTGGTGATATAGGTGCCGAGCGTCTTCTGCCGCAGATCCAGATCGAGCGTGGAAACCACATGCCCCATCCGCGCCAAAGCGGTGGCCACATGCATCGACACGGTGGATTTGCCCGCCCCGCCCTTTTCATTGCCCACGACGATGATATGCGCCATGCTCTGTTCGCCTTTTTGCCTGTTCCGGTGTCATGCCCCGGATTTAGCGGCAGCATAGATCGCATGGCCCCCGGCGTGAAGCGGCAGTTCAGCATTCTGCGGAATTATTGCATTTGCGCCATTGCGGCTTCGATTCTGGCCATGAACACTGTTTGCATGGCCTGATTGGGCGCCTCGATGTCTGCGTGGCCAGAGGCAAAGTCATCGAAGGACATATTCCCGGACGCAACCTGCAAAAGCGCGTGGTAGCTGGTGGTCAGAAAAAGCACGGCGTCTGGGTTGTCCCCTTGGCGCACCTGCGCTCGGCCGCCTGAAATGCTGACGGCATAGGTTTCCCCTTCCACACTCAGCTGCGCTTCGGCGCGCAAATCCGAGTCAATGACGCGATCCAGCGCCGCAGATAGCGTGACGGCGATCGTGCGCAAGTTTCCTGGTTTCTTGGGCTTCGATACCGGGCTTAGCCGCCCCCCGAACCGGGCCAACTCAAACAGAAGATGCCGTGTCTCCTGCCCGACCTGAGTCAGGTGATAGCTGGTTGTGCCGTTATCCTCTTCGATCTTTTTGATCAGACCTTCTTCGCGCAGATGCACCAATCTGTCGGCCAGAAGATTTGAGGCAATGCCGCGAAGACCGGTTTGCAGATCGCCAAATCGTGCAGGTCCAGCATGCAGATCGCGCAGGATCAACAGGCTCCAACGATCGCCCACCGCATCCAGACCCCGGGCAATGGGACAAAGCAAATTGTAGCTGCGTTGCTTGGCCATGGTGTCCTCACAGGTTTGTTACTTTAAAAAATAAAGTAGTATGCTTTATAATTTAAAGTGTCTTTTAAGCGACTCTTACCATGATACTCAGGAGAGCGACAACAATGTCCCGTAAACCGAAAATTCTTGTGACAAGCGCCGGCGGAAATACCGGGCTTCCTGTCGCCCTGCGGCTGAGAGAGCGGGGGTTTCCCGTGCGCGCGATTGTGCGCCGAGAAGATGCGCGTGCCGCCCGTTTACGCGATGCGGGTGCCGAGGTCATGATCGCGGATCTTTATTCGACGGCTGATATGCGGCGCGCCATGCAAGATGTGCAGCGTGCCTATCACTGTGCGCCGACAGCCCCGAACGGCCTGCATTTTGGTGCCGTGTTTGCAAGCGCCGCCCGAGAAGCCCGACTGGAGCATGTGGTCATGATGGGGCAATGGCTGTCTTCGCCCGATCATCCATCTGTTTTCACGCGCGAAGTCTGGCTATCCGAACAGTTCATGCGGGCCCTTCCCGAAACCGTCTTGACCGTCGTCAACCCGGGTTGGTTCGCCGCCAACTATTTCATGGTGCTCCATCTGGCGGCTCATTTGGGTGTCTTGCCCATGCCGTTGGGCAATGGCGACACCAAGAAAAACGCACCGCCGTCCAACGAAGCGATCGCCGCCGTCGCAGCCAATGCCCTGACCGACCCGGCCACGCATGCAGGTAAAACCTATCGGCCCACTGGGCCAAAGCTCTTGTCGCCAAATGAGATCGCGGCAGGTATTGGCGAGGGCCTTGGCCGGCAGGTTCGTTATCAGGACCTTTCGCAACGCATGTTCCTCAAAGCATTTGCGGCCAACCCGCCGGGCAATTTCTCGTGGCTCGCTCTGTCGCAGCTTGCGCTCTACGCCGAGGAGTATCGCCGGGGAGCCTTTGCCGTAAACGCGCCGACGGACGTGGTTCAGACGGTCGGCGGCCTCGCGCCGGAGCCGTTCGAAAAGACAGCTGCGCGCGCGGCCGAAGCCATGCCAGGCACGCGCGCGTCCTTGCCCAACAAATTCGCTGCGCTTTGGGGCTTGGTCAAAACCGGCATCACGCCCAAGCCGGACCTCAAGCACATCGAGAAGATCCGCGATGTCCCCATACTCGCATCCCCGGCGTATGTCGGTGATAGCCAAGAGTGGGGTGTCACCCACGATCCAAACGCAATCGTTCACAGCCTCGTATGAAAAGGAGCAAACCCATGAGTGCGATCATGATGTCCCAACTCACCGTCAATGACCCCGAAAAGTTCGCTGACTACCTGCTGAAATCCAAAGCCATCGCAAGCCGCTATGGTGCGGAGCTTCTGTTTTCCGGCAAGTTTCAGGAAACTCTGAATGGCAATCCACGCCCGCACCGCATGGTCGTTATTGCGCAATTCCCGGATCACGATGCGCTGAACAAGTGGCATGAAGACCCCGAATACGCGGATCTGATCCCGCTGCGCGAGGCGTCGTCGGAGCAAATCATGACGACCTATTCTGAATGATCAAAAAAACGCCGCCTGAAAGAGGCGGCGTTTCTAATTCTGGAATACGGGGTGTTTAGAAACCCAGACCTGCGTATTTGTTCTTGAACTTCGACACGCGGCCGCCGGCGTCTGTCAGGCGGGTGCCGCCACCGGTCCAGGCCGGGTGGGCTGAGGGGTCGATGTCGAGCGACAGGGTGTCGCCTTCCGAGCCATAGGTAGAGCGCATCTTGACGATGGTGCCGTCGGTCATCTTCACGTCGATGAAGTGATAATCGGGATGGATATCTGCTTTCATGTCCGTAACTCCTTAGGCGTTTGCGCCGGACTTCGGCTTGTAGTTGCTGTCTTCCGCGATACGGGCGGATTTACCGCGACGTGCACGCAGGTAGTAGAGCTTCGCCCGGCGGACGCGGCCACGGCGCACAACGGTGATGCTGTCGATATTGGTGGAATAGAGCGGGAACACACGTTCCACACCTTCCCCAAAAGAAATCTTGCGGACGGTGAACGACCCGGCAATGCCTTCGCCATTTTTGCGGCTGATGCAGACGCCTTCGAAATTCTGCACACGGCTACGGGTGCCTTCGGTCACCTTGAAGCCTACGCGAACAGTGTCGCCGGCTTTGAAATCGGGGATGTCTTTCCCCAGAGAGGCGATCTGTTCCGCCTCAATCTGTGCGATGATATCCATCGTCGCATACTCCTGAACTGCTTGCGGTTGGCCCGCAAAGGTGTGCGCGATCTCAGAGCTTCTGGTCTTCTTCCGGGTCCGCCATTTGCGCCCGCCAGAGGTTAGATCGTCATATCTTTTGATCCGCGGTGTTGGAGCGAGGCGCGTCGAAGAAAACGCAAAGTCCCATACCCCGGAGGCCCAAGCGAGCGATTTGCCCGTCAGGTGGGCGGTGGATAGGGGCAATCGGGGCCGAAAGCAAGCGTTTTTCGCGTGTTTTGGCGGTTTGATTTTGCACGCCAACACCGCGCTGTGCCAAGGTTTCCACCGGAGGGCTTCATGACACCATATGACAGGTTTATGGCGCGGGTCGCTGCCGGGGAACGCATTCTCATTGATGGGGCGACGGGGACGGAGATTGAGCGCCGCGGCGTGCCGCAGTTGGAGAATGCGTGGAATGGCGGCGGGGCGCTGAGCCATCCGGACGTGTTGCGGCAGGTGCATCTCGACTACATCCATGCGGGTGCCGAGATGGTGATTTCGAACACGTTCTCCACGCATCTGCACGCGTTGGAGGATGCAGGCGTTGCAGATCGGTTTGAAGCGTACAACGCCCGTGCCGTGGAACTGGCGCGAGAGGCAGTTGCCGAGAGTGGCCGCGACAGCGCGCTTGTGGCAGGAGGCCTGTCTTACTGGTCCTGGTCGGGGCGATTGACAAAGGCGGAGGATATCGGCGCACCGGCGGTACGGCAGGCCGGGTTCATGGCCAAAGCAGGTGCGGATCTGATCCTTCCGGAGATGATGGTCGATATCGCGCGAATGGAGGTTGTGCTGGACGCGGTGCTGACAGCGGGCCTGCCGATCTGGGTGGGTTTGTCCTGCAAGCCTGATGCGGGCGGTCAGATGTGTCTGCTGAACGGCGACCCCTTGTCGGAAGCGGTGGCGCTGCTGACGACGAAGCCCATTGATGTGATCGCCATCATGCACACAGAAGTGGAATATGTGGCGGAGTGTTTGGAGATCGTACGAGAGGGATGGTCCGGGCCGATCTGCGTCTATGCCCATTCCGCGCGGTGGGAGAACCACAAAACGATTTTCGACGGCACGATTTCTGCACCGGATTACGCGGATTATGCGGCGGGATGGATCGCCCAAGGCGCGCAGATCATCGGCGGTTGTTGCGGGATGGGCGTGGACCATATTGAGGCGCTTCGGCCTGTGGTTGCCCCCGCTTAATCGCTGCTGTCTTTCTTGGCGGCCCAAAGATCAGGGCGGCGGGTTTTGGTCAGGGCCTCGGCTTGCGCACGGCGCCATTTGGCGATTTCGCCGTGATTGCCCGAAAGCAGGACATCCGGGATCTTGCGCCCCTGCCAGTCCGCGGGACGGGTGTATTGGGGGTGTTCAAGAAGGCCCGAGGAGAAACTTTCTTCTTCGGTCGACGCCGCGTTGCCGAGGACGCCCGGCAGCAGGCGAACCGTTGCGTCGATGAGGGCCTGGGCCGCGATCTCTCCGCCAGTCAGGACGAAATCACCCAGAGAGACCTCCGTAATGTTGAAATGGTCGATCACGCGTTCATCGAGGCCCTCGAAGCGCCCGCAGATGAGTGTGACGCCGGGGCCCTCCGCCAGATCGCGTGCCATGGATTGGGTGAAGGGCGCGCCGCGAGGGCTGAGGTAGAGGATGGGCCGGTTTGCGGGCGCGCCTGCGGTCGCAGCCTCGATGGCTTGGCCCATCACATCAGCGCGCAGCACCATGCCGGCGCCGCCCCCTGCGGGCGTGTCATCGACATTGCGATGCTTGCCGATTCCGAAGCGGCGCAGATCGGTGGTGTCGAGGGCCCAGAGGCCGTCTTTCAGCGCCTTGCCGGTCAGGCTTTCACCTAACACGCCGGGGAAGGCATCAGGAAAGAGTGTGATCACCTGTGCCGCCCATGCCCTGGCCAAGCGCGGCTTCGGTTCCATCAAGTCTCGCGGCTTCAATGAAGCCGAGATGGATTTGCGTCCGAAAGATTTGGGTGCGTCTGTCATTGCATAGGGGCATACTGGTCAAAACAAGCCAAAAGCAAGAGGCCCGAAAGCACAATTCTATGTCGCCCTTGGAGATATCAATCGCCGAGACCGAGCAGGACGTCGACGATGTTCGCCAACTTTGCCGCGACTTCGTATCGGGTTTGATGCACGACCATCCGGAGTATCACCCGGTCATTCGGACCTATTTTGAGCCCGTCAAATGGGAGGAAACTCTTACGGCTCTCCCCAGAATTCACGCGCGTCCTTCAGGCGCGATGGTTTTGGCGCGGATCGGGGGCAGACCCGTGGGCTGCATCATGTATCACCCGATGTCGTCCGGGGTGGCGGAAGTCAAACGCCTTTTCGTGTCGCCCGATGCGCGTTGCACCGAAGCTCTTATCGGCAATGATCGAATATGCTCGGCAAGATGGTTATGTGGAGCTGTGTCTCGACACTGCAAGATTCATGGAATCTGCCATCGCCTCTTATCGCGGTCAGGGGTTCACCGACAGCGATCACAGGCTGAATTTCGCAGAAGAAATCCTGTCCGTCGCCGTCTTTTTGCACCGCAAGATCTAAAACACGCCCTCCGGAGGGTCGGCCACGATGCGACCGGTGCCGAGGTCGACGGTGGGGACGGCCTCCAGCGTGAAGGGCAACAGGACGGACGCGCCGCCATCGGAGGGGTCGATTTCCAAAAGATCCGACGCGCCGTGGTTGTGGACAGCTTTCACGCGGCCCAGTTCCGCGCCGCCCGTGTCGAACACCGCCAGACCGATAAGGTCGGCGTGGTAATATTCGTCATCGTCCGGTTCGGGCAGTTTGGCGCGATCCACATAGAGGCGCAGGCCGCGCATGCGGTCCGCCACTTCCTTGGTCGGCACGCCGGACAGACGGCCCACGAGAGCGCCCTTGGTTTGGCCGGTCAGCGTGACGTCAAACCTCTGCGTCCCATCTTCGGATTGCAGTGCGCCATAGGCGGCGATGTCTTCGGGCTGGGCGGTGAAACTCTTGAGGCGCACCTCGCCCTTGACGCCGAAAGCGCCTGCGATCGCCCCTATGCAAACCCTGTCGGACATCAGCGGCTCTCCATCTGCACATCGCCCATGCGGCTGTCCCAACCGGCGCGTTCCAATTCAGGGGTCTCGTGGTCTTCCTCAGGCCAGCCGACGCAGAGATAGCCCACCAGAATCCAGTCTTCCGGCACGTTCAGGTCGCGCGTCAGGCGGTCGGGATCGAGAATGGAGACCCACCCCACGCCCACGCCGTGCGCCCGCGCAACGAGCCAGAACTGAGTGATGGCGCTGACCACTGAATAGCGGCGCATTTCCGGCATGGTTTGCGCGCCAAGCCCTGCGCCCTTTGGCGTGTCTTCGGCGCAGAAGATGGCCAGTTGGACCGGAGCCTCCTGCATGCCCGACAGTTTCAGGCGGCTGTAGAGCGCGGCCTTCTCACCGCTGTAACCCGCCAGCGCGTCGGCATTGGCGGATTGGTAGTTGTCGAGCGCGGCCTTGCGGGCGGTTTCGCTGTCCACATGGACAACGCGCCACGGTTCGCTCAGCCCCACAGAGGGGGCCAAGGCAAAGCCTTGCATGCAGGCCTCAAGCACGTCCTCGGGCACCGGATCGGTGCGAAAGCGGCGCACGTCGCGCCGCCAACGCATCAATTCGGAGAGCTCTTGGCAAAAGTCCGGGGAAAAGCGCGTCACGCCCGGTGCTCCTGTCAGGTTAGCCCTGTGCCTCTTCTTCGGAAGCGGCGTCTTCTGCCGGTGCTTCCTCAGCAGCGGCTTCCTCAGCGGGGGCTTCGTCAGCGGGGGCTTCTTCGGCCACCACTTCTTCTTCCACTGGTGCAGCAGCAGCTTCTTCGGCGGCCTTTGCCTTCTCGGCCTTTTCTTCGGCGCGATCCTTGGCTTTCTGGCCTGGCTCACCCTTTTGCGGGTTGTTGCGCTCTTTCTTCTCAACCACGCCCGCGGCTTCCAGGAAGCGGGAGATGCGGTCGGTCGGCTGAGCGCCCTGGCTGATCCAGTACTGGATGCGCTCCATGTTCATCTTCACGCGCTCTTCGCTGTCCTTGGGCAGGAGCGGGTTGTAGGTGCCG
>CAYMEC010000094.1:0-11523 GCA_964389425.1 uncultured Roseovarius sp. | reverse complement strand
GCGCGTTCCAGATCACTTCTCAGGATGCAGGCGGGGTTCTCGCCTCGGCCAATCTTCTCAAACAGGCCCGCGACGGGCAGTTGGAACTGGTGCTGGTCCCGGGCAAAGGCGATGGCGTCTACGAAGGCCAAATCCGCGCCACACGCCTGCGCGTCAAGGACATGCCCACCATGGCCGCGCTCCTGAACGCCATCAGCCTCATTGGCATTCTCGATCAGTTGAACGGTGACGGCATCCATTTCTCCGACGTCAATGGCCGCTTTCAACTGGCGCCTGATCGCGTGACCATCTACGAGGTGGCCGCCGTGGGGGCATCGATGGGGATTTCGATGGAAGGCTATTACTACAGCGACCGCAAAGTGCTGGATCTCGATGGGGTTATCTCTCCTGTCTATGCGCTCAATCTCGGCGGCTGGTTTGGCCGCCCCGGCGAGGGCCTGATCGGGTTTGGCTATGATGTCGAAGGCCCCGCCAGCAACCCGAATGTTCAGGTCGACCCCTTGTCGATCCTTACGCCCGGCATGTTCCGCGATCTCTTCCGCGGCCCGCCCCCCGCCAAACCGGGCGCGGCTTCCCGCGATGACACCTCCGGCACGGATCAGATCAACAACCACACGGGCGACCAGGCTGATCGCTGATGCAACTCAGTGAGTTTGATTTCGACTTGCCCGAACGGCTGATCGCCACGCGCCCGGCGCGCCCCCGCACCGCTGCGCGGTTGCTGGTGGCCGAAGGGGATCGGATCACCGATGCAGTGGTGTCCGGCATCACCCGGTTTCTGCGCCCGGGCGACCGCCTGGTTCTCAATGACACGCGCGTCATCCCCGCTCGCCTGACCGGCACCCGCCATCGCCCCGGCACCGATCCCTCCAGCGCAGGCGGGGCGAAGATCGAGGTTACGCTGCTCGACACCACGCCGGGTGGCGACTGGCGCGCGATGGTCAAGCCCTTGAAAAAGCTCAAAGACGGCGAAGAGGTGATCTTCGATGCAGGCCTCACCGCCACCTGCATGGGCCGCGAAGACGGCCTCGGCATCCTGCGCTTCAATCTCACAGGGGACGATTTTGACGCCGCCCTCAATGCCGCCGGCGCCATGCCATTGCCGCCCTACATCGCCACGCGCCGCGCGGCCGACGCACAAGACAAAACGGACTACCAAACCGTCTGGGCCGCCCGCCCGGGCGCGGTGGCCGCTCCCACCGCATCGCTCCATTTCGACGACGCGCTGCTTGCGGAAATCGCGGATCATGGCGTCGACTTCACCCATGTCACACTGCATGTCGGCGCGGGCACCTTCCTGCCTGTGAAGGTCGATGACGTGACCACCCATAAAATGCATGCCGAATGGGGCGAGGTCACCGCAGAGGCCGCCGCCCAGATCCGCGCCACCAAAGAAAACGGCGGGCGCGTCATCCCCGTGGGTACCACTGCACTGCGCCTCATCGAAAGCGCCGGCCGCTCGGGCCAGATCCAGCCTTGGGAAGGTGAAACCGACATTTTCATTTACCCTGGATTCCAGTTCCAGATCACCGACGCGCTGATGACCAATTTTCACCTGCCCAAATCGACGCTCATGATGCTCGTCTCCGCCCTGATGGGCCAGGACAGGATCCGCGCCGTCTACGATCATGCCGTCTCTGAAGAATACCGCTTCTTCTCCTACGGCGATTCCTCCCTCCTCATCCCGTCGCCACGCAGTCTTTAAAAGACTGCGCTCGAAATCTTTTAAAGATTTCGCACCCCTTACACCCAGAAACGACCGCATATAGTCGAATTTGTCCGCGACATTCCGGCCCGACTCAGGCATGACGCGGCCAACACATCCCGGAGACCCCACCATGTTCACCGTACTGAAAAACGCCTGGGCGCTGTTGCTCGGCATGATGCTCCTGCAAGTGGGCAACGGGATGCAGGCCACGCTTCTGGGCATCCGGGGGGAAATCGAAGGCTTCTCCACGGCCTCCATGTCTTTGATCATGTCCGGCTATTTTGTGGGCTTCCTCTTCGGCTCCCGCATGGCGCCGGAACTTCTGCGCCGCGTGGGACATGTGCGGGTCTTCGCGGCGCTGGCCTCGCTCATCTCTGCGGTGATGATCATGTACCCATGGCTCACCGATCCCTACGCCTGGACGGCCGGACGCATCCTCGTGGGCTTTGCCTTCTCGGGCGTCTATGTCACCGCCGAAAGCTGGCTCAATGACAGCACCGACAATGAAAACCGCGGCAAGGCACTCGCGCTTTACATGATCATGCAGATGACAGGGATCGTGTCTGCCCAGGCGCTTCTGGTGCTGGCGGATCCGGGTGGGTTCATCCTCTTCATCATCCCGTCGGTGCTGATCTCCCTCTCCTTTACGCCGATCCTTCTCTCTGTCAGTCCGGTCCCGTCCCACGAAACCGCCAAGCCTCTGACCTTGCTGGAAATCTGGCGCGCATCGCCCCTGGGCTGTGTGGGCATGTTCCTTCTGGGCGGCGTCTTTTCGGCCCAGTTCGGCATGGCCTCCGTCTATGGCACACAGGCCGGGCTGTCAGTTGCCGAAATCTCCACCTTCGTGTCGGCCTTCTTCGTTGGCGCGCTGGTGCTGCAATTCCCCATCGGCTGGATTTCCGACCGCATGGACCGCCGGCTCGTGATCATGGCAACCTCCGCCATCCTCGGCAGTGCGGCCGTCTTCGGGGCGCTCTTTGGCGGGGCGTTCTGGGCCATCGTCCTGGCCGCCCTGATCGTGGGCGGCATGTCCAACCCGCTTTATTCCCTGCTGCTGGCCTATGTGAACGACTATCTCGATCATGACGCCATGGCTGGTGCGGCGGGCGGCATGGTCTTCATCAACGGGCTGGGCGCGGTGTCTGGCCCGCTGCTGATTGGCTGGATCATGTCCGTTCTCGGTGCACCCGGCTTCTTCATCTTCATCGCCAGCCTCGGGCTGGGCCTCGCGGCCTACGCGGCCTACCGCATGACGGTGCGCGCAGCACCCTCGGCAGAGGACACCGACAGCTACGCGATCGTCACCATGTCGTCCTCTCCTGCGGCCGTCACGATCGCCACCGAATACGCCATCGACACGGCGCAAGAGGACGATCCGGACGACACCATGGGCAATAATCCGCGCGTCGTCTGATCCTCCACGCCTCACGGAGTATTGCCCCTGTTGCAATATTTTACTGTTCACATAGGTGTTTGCGTGGTTACCCTTGGGAAACCCGTGGGACAAACACAGAAGGGGAATGGGAAATGACCACGCCGCAAGAGGTGTTGGAATTCTGGCTTGATGAGGTCGGGCCAAAGGGTTGGTACAAACAATCCGACGCACTGGACGCCACTATTAGGGACCGTTTTGAAGCCGCATGGCAAAACGCCTCTGAAGGCACCTACGGGCTCTGGCTCACATATCCCAGTGGCACACTCGCCTATATCATCCTGATGGACCAGTTCCCCCGCAACATGTTCCGGGATGACGCCCGCAGCTTTGCCACTGACACCCATGCGCTGGCGGCGGCCAAGATGGCCATCCACCACGGTTGGGACAATCGCATCGATGAACCGGCGCGGCAATTCTTCTATCTGCCACTCATGCACTCAGAGAACCTCTGCGATCAGGAACGCTGCATCCGCCTCATGCTCGAACGGATGCCCGACAGCGAAGACAACCTTCTGCACGCCCGCGCGCATCGCGACGTGATCC
This sequence comes from uncultured Roseovarius sp., assembly GCA_964389425.1. Taxonomy (GTDB): domain Bacteria; phylum Pseudomonadota; class Alphaproteobacteria; order Rhodobacterales; family Rhodobacteraceae; genus Roseovarius. The sequence continues at coordinate 7,837 of CAYMEC010000094.1, read as the reverse complement.
GTCAGTTCGGCCGCTTTCCCTATCGCAATGACGCGCTGTCTCGCGGCACCACGGGCCCGGAAAAGCGCTATCTGGACGCCGGTGGATATGGCGCGACACTGCGGAATCTTCAAAAGGCAGACGCGGCATAACGCACCGGTATGCGACGACCGCGTTGAGGTCTGCTTCAAGATAGTTTAATATCAAACTATCTTTTTCAGCGCGTGCAGCGGAGACCCATCATGGCAGCTCAGAACTTCGACGTAATCGTAATTGGCGCAGGTCCCGGCGGCTATGTGGCCGCCATCCGCGCCTCCCAACTGGGTCTCAAGGTCTGCGTCGTGGAACGCGAACATATGGGCGGGATCTGCCTCAACTGGGGCTGCATCCCCACCAAGGCCATGTTGCGCAGCGCCGAGGTGTTCCACCTCATGCACCGTGCCAAGGAATTCGGGCTGTCGGCCACCGGGATTGATTATGATCTCGACGCGGTCGTCAAGCGCTCCCGCGATGTGTCCAAACAACTCAACTCCGGCGTGGGCCATCTGCTGAAGAAAAACAAGGTCACCGCCATCATGGGCGAAGCGACGGTGACTGGCAAAGGCAAGGTCTCCGTCACCACGGAGAAGGGCAAGGAAGACCTCACGGCGAAAAACATCATCCTCGCCACCGGCGCCCGTGCCCGCGAATTGCCCGGTCTTGAGGCCGACGGCGATCTGGTCTGGACCTATAAACACGCCCTCATGCCGCCCCGCATGCCGAAAAAACTGCTGGTCATCGGCTCCGGCGCCATCGGCATCGAATTCGCCAGCTTCTACAACACGCTCGGCGCCGATACGACCGTGGTCGAGGTGATGGATCGCATCCTGCCCGTCGAGGATGCCGAAATTTCCGCCTTTGCCAAGAAAAGTTTCGAAAAGCAGGGCATGAAGATCATGGAAAAATCCATGGTCAAACAACTCGACCGCGGGAAGGGCAAGGTCACCGCCCATATCGAAACTGGCGGCAAAGTTGAAAAGCACGAGTTCGACACCGTGATCTCCGCCGTGGGCATCACCGGCAATGTCGAAAACCTCGGGCTGGAGGCCCTGGGCGTCAAAGTGGATCGTGGCCATGTCGTCACCGACCCCCACTGCCGCACCGGTATCGAAGGCGTCTATGCCATTGGCGATATCGCCGGTGCCCCATGGCTCGCCCACAAGGCCAGCCACGAAGGCGTCATGGTCGCCGAACTGATCGCAGGCGGCCACCCTCACGCCGTTGACCCGGCCAGCATCGCCGGCTGCACCTATTGCCACCCTCAGGTCGCCAGCGTCGGCCTGACCGAGGCGAAGGCGAAAGAGCAGGGAATCGCCGTCAAAGTCGGCCGCTTCCCCTTCATCGGCAATGGCAAGGCCATCGCCCTTGGGGAAGCCGAGGGCATGATCAAAACCATTTTCGACGCCAAGACAGGCGAACTTCTGGGCGCGCACATGGTCGGGGCCGAGGTCACAGAACTCATTCAAGGCTATGTTGTCGGTCGCCAGCTTGAAACGACCGAGGAAGACCTCATGAACACCGTCTTCCCGCATCCCACGCTCAGCGAGATGATGCATGAAAGCGTTCTCGACGCTTACGGCCAGGTGATTCACATGTGATGGGCACATGTAACCTGCTTGCGATCTGAGGCGGGTCCGGCCACAACTGCCCCATGGCCAGCCTCAACCGCATCATCATGCAACGCAAATCCCGCCGGATGCTGCAACGCCTCGATCTTGCGGGGATGGATGCGGCAGAAATCTCCGGCAAACACGGTCAGAGATTCGATTTCAAATCCTATCGGGTCTTCCGCTACCCCAAACATGACATCTGCGCGGGCGCGTTCTCGGACGCGGACGGGTCGGTTCAGCAATTCGACATCATCCTCGCGAACCAGGTCTGGGAACATCTCGACCGGCCTTATGCGGCCACCCGCAATGTCCTCGAAATGCTCCGCCCCGGCGGCTATTTCTGGATCGCCGTGCCGTTCTTCATCCCATATCACGGCGCGCCCATCGATTGTTCCCGCTGGTCAGCGCGGGGCCTCAAGAACCTGCTGATCGAGGCAGGCTTCGCACGGGAAAACATCACCGCCGCCCAATGGGGCAACCGCCACTGCGCCAAGCGCAATCTGGAAAAGGATTGGCCCCCGATCTACGACCCTGACGTCGATGACCTGACCAACGAAGAAGACTTCCCGCTGGTGTCCTGGGCGCTCGCTCAGAAATCAAGTTAAACGAACTCTTTGAAAGAGTTCGGCCGCAGTCTTTTAAAGACTGCGCGTCTTAACCGCGCTCACATCCAACCCCGTCATTGTCGCGATCTAGATCATAGATATCAACGCCGACGACATAGACTGGCCCTCTGACATAGGCGGGGCCATTCCCTGAACCGGACGCGCAATCCACATCGGAGGCAATAGGTACGCACGCGCCGGTGTAATTGGGATCGCAAGCGGAGGCTTGTGCAAGCACTATGGATGACGGGAGGGTGAGGACGGCCGCCAAGAAAAAAGAACGGTTCAAAGGATTAACTTTCGTTAAGGTCGAGCGCCTCGCTTCGATACGTGTTAATCCTTTCTTAACTTTTCAAGGGCTGTCCGCACATGCCTCGCTCGCACCGACGCAATACCGACGTGATACCGACGCAATACCGACGTGCCTTTTTCACAGGCAGGCCCTGACACTTCCCGTCAGTTGTTCACCTTCCGTTCACATTTTTGTCTTGGATAAAAACCGCGACTCCTCTATCTCGTCATGAAAGGCGAGAAGGGGTGCCATGGCCGAGCTGAAAAACATCGAAGTCCGCGGCGCGCGGGAACACAATCTCAAGGGAATCGATGTCGATATCCCCCGCAATGAGCTTGTGGTGATCACCGGCCTCTCGGGGTCGGGCAAATCCTCCCTCGCGTTCGACACGATTTATGCTGAAGGCCAGCGCCGCTATGTCGAAAGCCTGTCGGCCTATGCCCGCCAATTCCTTGATATGATGGAAAAACCTGACGTCGATCACATCTCCGGTCTCAGCCCCGCCATCTCCATCGAACAGAAAACGACGTCCAAAAATCCCCGCTCTACCGTCGGCACTGTGACGGAGATTTACGATTATCTGCGCCTCCTTTTTGCGCGCGTCGGCACGCCGTATTCCCCCGCCACGGGCCTTCCCATCGAAGCCCAGCAAGTGCAGGACATGGTCGACCGTGTCATGACCATGGAAGAGGGCACGCGCGCCTACCTCCTCGCCCCCATCGTGCGCGACCGCAAAGGCGAATACCGTAAGGAATTCATTGAGTTACGCAAGCAAGGCTTCCAGCGCGTCAAGGTCGATGGCGAATTCTACGAACTTGATGAGCCCCCCATGCTCGACAAGAAATTCCGCCATGACATCGACGTCGTGGTCGATCGTCTGGTGGTCAAGGAGGGCCTGGAAACCCGCCTCGCCGACAGCTTCCGCACCGCCCTCGACCTCGCCGACGGCATCGCCATCCTGGAAACGGTCGTGAAGGAAGGTGACCCCGACCGCATCACCTTCTCAGAAAATTTTGCCTGCCCCGTCAGTGGCTTCACCATCCCTGAGATTGAACCGCGCCTTTTCTCCTTCAACGCGCCCTTCGGTGCCTGCCCTGATTGCGATGGCCTTGGGGTCGAACTCTATTTCGACGAACGCCTAGTCGTGCCCGATGAGGCCCTCAAGATCGCCGATGGCGCATTGGCCCCGTGGCGCAAAGGCAAGTCCCCGTACTTCCTGCAAACCATTGAAGCCATTGCGAAACATTACGAATTTGACCAGAACACCCGCTGGAAAGATCTGCCCGCCCATGTGCGGCAGGTGTTTCTCTATGGCTCCGGCAACGAAGAGATTCCGTTCCGCTATGACGAAGGCGGCCGTGTCTATCAGGTGACCCGCAGTTTCGAAGGCGTCATTCCCAATATGGAACGCCGCTACCGCGAAACAGACAGCAACTGGATCCGCGAAGAATTCGAGCGTTATCAAAATAATAGAAGCTGTGGTTCATGTAATGGGTATCGCTTGCGGGAAGAGGCGCTGGCGGTGAAGATTGCGGGCCTCCATGTCGGTCAGGTCGTCCAGATGTCGATACGGGAGGCCTATGAATGGTGCGAGGGCGTCCCCGAACACCTCACGTCGCAGAAGAACGAAATCGCGCGCGCGATCCTGAAGGAAATCCGCGAACGCCTTGGATTCCTTAACAATGTCGGTCTTGAATACCTCACCCTGTCCCGTAGCGCGGGCACGCTTTCCGGGGGTGAAAGTCAGCGGATCCGCTTGGCCAGCCAGATCGGTTCGGGCCTCACTGGCGTGCTTTACGTGCTGGATGAACCCTCCATCGGGCTGCATCAACGCGACAACGGCCGGCTGCTTGCCACGCTGCAAAACCTACGCGATCAGGGCAACACCGTGATCGTTGTGGAACATGACGAAGAAGCGATCCGCACCGCTGATTACGTTTTCGACATTGGCCCCGGCGCGGGTGTCCATGGCGGTCAGGTGGTCAGTCACGGCACCCCGGACGCGGTTGCAAGCGACGCCAATTCGATCACTGGCCAATACCTGTCCGGCACGCGAGAGATTTCCGTGCCAACGGAACGCCGAAAAGGCAAAGGCAAATCCATCAAGGTTATCAAGGCCGAAGGGAACAATCTTAAATCAGTCAATGCTGAATTCCCCTTGGGCAAATTCGTTTGTGTCACGGGCGTGTCCGGCGGCGGGAAATCCACGCTGACGATTGAAACACTCTTCAAGACCGCCTCCATGCGGCTCAACGGCGCGCGCCAGACCCCGGCGCCCTGCGAGACGATCAAGGGGCTCGAACATCTCGACAAGGTCATCGACATTGACCAGCGCCCCATTGGCCGCACGCCACGGTCAAACCCGGCGACGTACACGGGTGCTTTCACACCGATCCGGGATTGGTTTGCGGGTCTGCCCGAAGCCAAGGCGCGCGGTTACAAGCCTGGTCGGTTCTCTTTCAACGTCAAAGGCGGTCGCTGTGAGGCCTGTCAGGGCGATGGCGTGATCAAGATCGAAATGCATTTCCTGCCGGATGTCTACGTCACCTGTGAGACGTGTCAGGGCAAACGCTACAACCGCGAAACCTTGGAAATTCTGTTCAAAGGCAAAAGCATAGCCGACGTTCTTGATATGACAGTCGAAGACGCACAAGAGTTTTTCAAGGCCGTCCCGTCGATCCGCGAAAAAATGGACGCCCTGATGCGTGTGGGGCTGGGCTACATCAAAGTGGGTCAGCAGGCGACGACCCTCTCGGGTGGTGAAGCACAGCGGGTGAAGTTGTCGAAAGAGCTCAGCAAGCGATCCACCGGGCGCACGCTTTACATTCTCGACGAACCCACGACCGGTTTGCATTTCGAGGACGTGAAGAAACTGCTCGAAGTACTTCATGAACTTGTGGAAAATGGCAACACGGTTATTGTCATTGAACATAATCTGGACGTCGTGAAAACCGCTGATTGGATCATTGATATCGGCCCTGAGGGTGGGGATGGCGGCGGCGAAATCGTGGCCGTCGGCACGCCTGAAGCCGTCGCCGAAGAGCCGCGCAGCCATACGGGGCGTTACCTCAAGGAGATGTTGTCGGCCCGGAAAGTCGCCGCGGAATAACTGCGCCCTTGCGCGACTGCGCCAGTATTTGTAAGAGGCGCCTCATGGGTCGTTAGCTCAGTTGGTAGAGCGCTTCGTTTACACCGAAGATGTCGGGAGTTCGAGTCTCTCACGACCCACCATTTCCCTGGATGACACGCCATGATCAGCACATAGTTGCAAGACTTCCGAAGTTTCTTTGAATAATTGTGCAGGATGGCTTTGCCTGCCCGACTGTTTCCCGATAGGAAACAATGAAGATGGGATGGGCAAGGTACGATTGCGCGGATGGTAAGGTCGCTTGATCTGATCAAGGTGGGGGGCGAATGCCTGGGCGCATTGGCTGAAACGGGGCTCGAGGTCGATATGATCTCGGACTTCGCAGAAGCCGAACGCATTGTCATGTCCATGGGAAAGAATGAGATGACGGCCAAATTGTCTGGCCGCCACAATGATTTCACGGAATCAAGCGGCTTCTGGCTCTTCCTCAGGGAGCAGGGCGAATACGTGACCGGGATCGCCACGCGCTACGATGTGGTCGGTCGGGAAAGCATGGGGGAGTACATGATCCGCACCATGCGTCGGCATTACCCCAACCCTTCGGGCGAAGCGCTTTTGGATTTCACAACCGATCTGCCGCCAAATTTCCACGGCCGAATGGCCTATATCGGGGAGCTTTTTGTTCACCCAAAACGGCGCGGCAGCCGGCAAAAACTGCGCTACTTGATGTTTTTGTTGCACAGTTGCATCGCAACCAAATGGCAGGTGGATTGGATCTACGCCATGATGCGCGACCGTGATGTGAAGGCCGGATTTGCCACCAACTATGGCTTTACGACGCAACTACCGGGCGTGGCAAAATGGGCTCATCCGGCGCCTCCGGGTCGGGATGATTCAGAATGGTTGGTGGCAATCTCGGAAAGTCACCTCAGCCACATGATGCAGCACTATGCCGGATCACTCGAGCGCTTGTGAGTAGTTGAGCACATAGGCGTTCCCATCACTGTCGCGCACGGGCAGCAGCAGGCGTTTATAGGAAAACCGCAACGGGAAGGTGTGGCCAGGAAGTTCCACGTCAATCTCCTCGATGCTGAGCCGTGGTTCGCCCTTTGATGTTTCCACATGGCTCATCCGCACCCGTTCCACCAGTTCGCCATCAAAGGTTGTCAGCAGGTGTCGCAGGTGATCCGCCGATTGCACGCCGAAGGATTGCGCGGCCAATGAATTGTACCCCACGCGGTAGGGCTCCGGCAGGGTGCTGTCCACGTCCGGTGTGATGTAGAGATCGACATGTTCTGACAGCTTGTCGAAATTGTTGAGCAACCCGTTCTGTTGATGCCACCATGTCAGAACGTCATCCAAAAGCGGCTTCACCCCGCGGCGCGACAGCTTGCGATAGGTCTCGCGCGTCACAGCAGTCAGGATCTTTTCAGCCTGCGCGGATACCACATGCTGATCGAGATCATCACTGAAAAGCGTCACCTCGTCGGTCAAACCTGCAATCTGGTTGGGGCTCAGGCCCAACGCTGCGCAAATCTTCACGACGTTTGAGAACCCCGGATCGCTTTTGGTCGACAGCAGGTTGGAAATATACCGCTCCCCCTGGCCGATCTGCAACGACAAGGATTTGAAATCGTAATCCGATTTCTGGATCTCTGCTTTCAGGCGGTCGTGAAAATCTGGCACGGGTGGTCCTAAATGTGGGATCGGTGGTCCCTTATATTGACTTTTGGATGAAATCGTCAAATACCTTATCGGCGTCTTGAGTTTTGGTGAGGAAATCAGCGTGAGTGACCTGACGCCGGATGGCGATCTTTTCAGTGATGCTAGGGTTGCCATCCGTTCTTTTCTTTCCAGTAATCCCAATGGTTTAACCGAGAGCGAGCTGGCGTTGATGGCTGACATGGCGCGGAATTGCCAAGATCCTGCCAACATGATCCGGCTCAGACGCTTGATGGATGGTCTGTCCATCCGTGCGTAGGCCGTTCCGGAAAAAATGACTTCACATCGTTGCTCCACAAAAGCCAACTGAAATGGGTTTTTCAGGTGTTCTCTCGGCGCAAGTCAGAAAAATATCTCATGCGCACCGATTTGGTCCTTCGGAGCGCTTGACGCAGGACGGGCAGGCGCATATGACACGCCTCACGCCACGGGTTTCGTGGTTTGCAGTGGGCGGTTGTAGCTCAGTTGGTTAGAGTACCGGCCTGTCACGCCGGGGGTCGCG
>CAYMEC010000093.1:0-11611 GCA_964389425.1 uncultured Roseovarius sp. | reverse complement strand
GCCATGGCGGGCAGCGCCAGCGCGTCATGATCGCCATGGCGCTGGCCAACAAACCCGACATCCTGATCGCCGATGAACCCACAACCGCGCTTGATGTGACCATTCAGGCCCAGATCCTCGACCTTCTGGCCAAAATCCAGAAAGAGGAAGGCATGGGGCTTCTCTTCATCACCCATGACCTCACCATCGTCGAACGCATTGCCGACAAGGTCTGCGTGATGAAAGACGGCGAAGTGGTCGAAGCTGGCCCGACACACGACATCTTCTCAAACCCCAAACATGACTACACCAGAAAACTCATCGGTGCGCGGCCCGATGGTGAACCCCTGCCCGTGCCGGACGGTGCCAAACCACTGGTGGAAACAAACGGTCTGCGCGTCTGGTTTCCCATCCAGCAGGGCCTTCTGAAGCGTACTGTGGGACATGTAAAGGCTGTCAATGACGCCACACTGACCGTCCGCGAAGGCGAAACCCTCGGCATTGTTGGCGAAAGCGGCTCGGGCAAAACGACGCTCGCCATGGCCGTCATGCAGCTCATTGCCTCCCGGGGGGGCATCAAATTCGACGGTCAAACCATGTCGGAATGGTCCACCCGCGAACTCCGCCGCCGCCGCGCGGACATGCAAATCGTGTTTCAGGATCCGTTCGGATCGCTCAGCCCTCGCATGACCTGCGAACAGATCATATCCGAGGGCCTTGGTGTCCACGGCAATCCCGGTGGTCGCCCCACGCGCGATCTGGTGGCCGAGGTGATGACGGAGGTCGATCTCGACCCCGCCACGATGGATCGCTACCCCCATGAATTCTCCGGCGGTCAGCGACAGCGCATTGCCATCGCCCGCGCCATGATCCTGCGCCCCAAACTGGTGGTGCTGGATGAACCCACCTCCGCGCTTGATATGACCGTGCAGGTGCAGATCGTCGATCTGCTGCGCCAGCTGCAACAGAAATACAAACTCGCCTATCTCTTCATCAGCCACGACCTCAATGTCGTGCGCGCCATGAGCCATGAAGTGGCCGTGATGAAGGATGGTGACATCGTCGAACTGGGCACCGCCGCCCAGATCTTCGACAACCCGCAGACGGAGTACGCGAAAACCTTGCTGAGCGCGGCGCTGGACCTGGCTGTCTGAGCGGCGTTATCGCCGCAACCCCGCAAAAGACGGCCCACTGATCTCCCGGTAGAGTTTCCGCTCGATCGCCTTGGCAAAGACCGGGAAATCATCCGCCGTTTCCACGAACGCCCCCGCCCCACCGATCACCACGCGATTGAAATACCGCGTCAGGTCGTGATGGTCTTCCTCCACCGCCAACCCGTTGATCACGATCCCGCGGCTGTTGAGCCGGTCGCGCATCTCCAGCAGGGCCGTCTCATCATCGGTGCGCCCATTGCCGGACAGGTCAATCACCTGCCTGCGTGCCGTGCCCGGGGCGGTGTCGAACATCTCGCTGGCAAAGCGCAAACCCGCATGGATCATCGTCCCACCGCCGGACAGACGGCGCGGCATCGCCGCCACCTCATCGGCAAAGCGATCCATATCCTCAGGGCTGTCCAGATGCGCCCAATCCAGCCCCAGCGCCTGCTGCCCGATGGATGACCACTGCACGATAGCGATCGCCACCCCGCCCGGGGCCTCCTCAATCGCCGCGCGCACCCTGAAACTGCGAAACGCCTCCGCCGTACCATCCCGCTGCAAGGCAAATTCGGCATCATTGACGCTGGCCGAGACATCGAAGGCCAGAACAAGATGCAGCTCCATCCGCGCAGACAGCAGACCTTCCCCTCGCGCGGTCGAGGCGCATAGCAGGGACGCCCAGATCAAAATGGCATAGCGCATCATGTCAGGAAGCGTGCCGCGCGTCGCCCAAACCCGTCAAGCCACGTTTCCGTGGCCTGCGCAGTCCGAACGACAGGCCATGCCTTGCCCGCCATATCGGTCTGAAATTCAAACCAAAATTCCTGAAATTCATATTTTTTTCCGGTGCGGCAAACCTTGCAGTAGACAAATGCAACGGGCCACCACAAGATGGAACCACGCGCCAGACACCGAAAGCAACAGAACCACTCTGTTCCGACGTGTCACAATCATAGGAAGTGAGGACGCCTCGGGGCGATCACTTCTGATGGTTTGGCGTCAGCAGATTAAGCACCGTACCCGCGTGCCGGGTTGTGGGGAGGACCCCCGGCACATCAAGCGGATTGCGGTTGCAGGAACGGTCGGAATGCAGGCTTGCCTGTTTTCGATCGGGCACCGGCCTTCCCGTCCTGTTCGCGCGTTTCCAGGGAAGGCCGGTGTCACCTCTCGCACGTACCGGGCATGTAGCGCTTCGGCACCAATTTGCCAGATGTAAGCGCATTCAACCTTCATCCAAATGACACAGATCAAAAAAAACCGCGCGGCCGGGAGAAAACCGCGCGGTCCGGGGCCGGGCCTGGGAAAAGGCGTGTCTTTTACGTGCGCCGCCCCAACCTGTGCGCCTCAAGTTCTGCGTTCTCACGGTTGTCGAACCGTTCCCCTCGCCGCCAATGCGACGGCGCACCGGTCGGGCGATGCAGCCGCTGATAGGTGGCAGTCATGAAAGTATTGAAAAATGCGTCATACATGGTCGAACCCTTTCCGATTGTGTTTCTGCTCAACAATATTGCGTTCCGAGGCTAATTTTGCGAGACAGGAATAAATCAGACATGTAAGCCAGGATTACATAAATGGATTGGCGCACCCTCCCCCCTCTGTCGTCTCTGCGCGCCTTCGCGGCCTTCGCCGAAACCGGCTCCGTGACCAAGGCCGGCGACGCACTGGGCGTCAGCCACGCCGCGATCAGCCAGCAAATCCGCAGCCTTGAATCCCATCTGAACCTCACGCTGGTCGATCGTTCCTCCCGCGCGTTAGAGATGACGGTGGAAGGCTGCCAACTGGCCGAGGCGCTGACCGAAGGCTTCGGCGTCATCGACCGCACGGTCGCCACGCTGACAGGTGCGGATGCCGAACGACCCGTCCATATTTCCACCACGCAGCTCTTTGCCATGACCTGGCTCATGCCCCGGCTCACCGATTTTCAGGACAAACACCCGGGCATCGACCTGATGGTGAACCCGTCCGCCGAACTCACGGATCCGGGCCCGGGCGGGTTTGACCTGGCGCTCCGGTTTGGCGCGGGCAACTGGGCGGGGCTCGACTCGGAGATGCTCGTGCCCACCGACATTGTCATCACCGCTGCGCCCTCCCTCGTGGCCGACCGCGTGATCGCCGATCCCTGTGATCTGCTCGATCTGCCATGGCTTCAGGAGTTGGGCACCAACGAATCCGCCGACTGGCTCCGCAAGCACGGCGTCACCCAAACCCGCGTCAAACGCATCATCCATGTCCCCGGCAACCTGATGCTGGACGGCGCGCGCGCGGGTCAAGGCGTGATCAGCACCGCCATGTCATCCGTTGAGGCAGATGTCCGCGCGGGCAACCTCCGCGTCCTTTTCCGCGACAAGGGCGACACGGGCTATCACATCGTGACGAAACCGGGCGTCATGCGCCCCGCCGCGAAGGCTTTCGTGAACTGGCTCAGACGACAGAAGAAAGCGGCATGAGACTTATTCATCATAAAGCCTGTTATCCTCGTTATTCTTCATGACCGCCTCCACCTCGTCCAGCGATCGGTCATCCTGCGCATGGGTCTTGATCGCCAACCCATAGCTCGGCAACCCGTCAATGGGTGCAGCCTTCTCCGGCGACCACAGCCCCGACCGGATGATTGCCTTGCCGCAGTGATAAAACGCCTCCTCCACCCGCACGAGCACGGCAAAATCCGGCACGCGATCCTGCACCGCCATGCTCTCGCGCAACTCTTTGTCCCGCACCACCTGCGCCGATCCATTCACGCGCACCACCTCATTGCGGTTCGGCACGAAAAAGCACAGCCCGATGCGCCCCGTCTCCAGAATGTTGAGAAACCCGTCATAGCGATGATTGCCCGGCCGGTCCGGAACGGCGATGGTTTTCGGGTCCAGCACCTTCACGAACCCCGCCGGATCCCCTTTGGGCGACACATCCACCTCGCCTGAGGCGCTCACCGTCGCCATGGTCAGAAAGGGCGAACGTTCAATCCACGCCCGGCACAACTCATCCACGTGATCCAGGATTTTCGCTTGCTGGGATCGATAAGCCCCACGCACATGATTGCGGATCACCGCCTCATCGGTCACCACATCGCTCGGTTCATACATGGTCGTACACTCCTGTGTTCGCTCAAATCCTACGCCACCCTTGCCCCGCCTGCACCCCCCACGTATCTAAGAACAAACCCCTCAAGCGGAGAGACACGAGATGTTCAAAGGATTGGGCCAGATGGGCGATATGGCCAAGATGATGAAGGCCGCCCAGGAAATGCAGCAGAAAATGGCCAATCTGCAAGAAGAGATGCACCAGATGACCGTCGAAGGCGAAAGCGGCGCAGGTCTGGTCAAGGCGGTCTGCACGGTGAAGGGCGAACTCAAATCCCTCGACATCGACCCGTCGATCTTCAACTCCGACGACAAGGAAGTGGTCGAAGATCTGATCCTCGCCGCGATCAAGGACGCGCAAACTCGCGCCGGTGAGAAGGCCAAGGAAGAGATGGGCAAGATCACCGAAGGCATGGGCCTGCCCAAGGACATGAACCTGCCGTTCTGACGCGAAGCCCGCCGCGCCTTCGTCAGGCCCCGGTCTGGCGATCCAAACCTCAGTTAAGCAGCGCTTTATCCATCCGGTCCCGGACGACATCCGATCGGAAGCCTGCAATTGCCAATTCGCCAGGCCCTGGCGGGGGCCTGACGAAGGCGCGGCGGGCTTCGCCCTTGATTCCGCGCCAAGCCTGGGATCATCTGTTTCGAACAGGTTCGTCAAACTGAGGCAGAGCAAATGCAGGTAGGCGCTTTCAAGATGGGTTTCTGGCTCACACTGCTTGCCTGCGCCTTTCCTGCCATTTCGGCCACCCCTCTCAGCGCCCAAAACTGGGCCACACGCGACCTGTGCCTGATCGACGAGGCGCGCGTCTACGAAGACATCTTCGAACCCGAATTCTACGCTCGTATGCAATCCCGCGCCGCGCAGATCCCCAACGGGGTCGGGCGCTACTGGCGCATCACGTCGCCCGACGGTGCCACCTCCCATCTCTGGGGCACGATGCATTCCAGCCTGCCTGTGATCCTGCGTCTGCCCGATGAAGTGGAACGCACCATCAAATCCGCCCGCGTCATCGCCACGGAAACCGACTACACCCAGCAGACCCGCGCCGATCTCACCCGCGCCTATACCGCATTTGACCGGTACCGCGACGCCAACCAGATGTCGGTCGAGCAGATGGAACTGCCCGAACATCTTCTGACATGGACCCGGGATCGCCTCGTGGGCCTTGGCTGGGGGGATGAGGCATTCGACTACCTGTCGCCGGCCGCCATTGCGGAACTGATGCTGGGCGACCCCTGTGGCGATTTCAACGCCGGGATCTATCCCATTCAGGACGACCGCATCCAGATGCTGGGGGAGATCGCAGGCGCGGATGTGCTCAGTCTCGAAGAACCGCGCGCGCTTTTCAAAAAACTAAATGATCCCAATAACCTGTGGCTCACCCGCGCCATGATTGCGGTCTATGCCAACTACCTCAACCCCGAAATCACACGCGAAGCGTTGTCAACCAGCTACGCGCTTTATCTGCAAGGCCGCATCGGGGAAATGATGGCCTGGGATGAAACCTATTTTGCGGACACGTACCCCGATGAGGGCTTGGGCTGGCTGGCCCGAACCAACGACTATCTTTTGCGCGAACGCAACGAAGGCTTCTTGGCCACAGCCATGGATGATCTGCAAAGGGGCGGTGTTTTCATGGCTGTCGGGACCTATCATCTGCCCATGGAGTATGGCCTTGTTGCGATGCTGCGCGAGGCCGGGTTCACCGTGGACCGCGTGCCTCTGAAAGGGGAGCTACCGGAATGAACTCCACCCGTGACCTTGAGGCGCTGATCGACATGATGGCAAAGCTGCCAGGGCTGGGGCCGCGGTCGGCCCGCCGCGCGGTACTCCACCTCATCCGCAAGCGCGAATTGCTTCTGACACCCTTGGCCGACCAACTGACCCGCGTGGCCGCCACCGCGCGCGAATGCCGGATCTGCGGCAATATCGGCACCGAAGAGGTCTGCGACATCTGCCTGTCCGACAAACGCGCCAACGGCGAACTCTGCGTGGTCGAAGACGTGGCCGACCTCTGGGCGATGGAACGCGCGGCCGTCTTCAAAGGCCGTTACCATGTGCTGGGCGGCACGCTCAGCGCCCTGGATCAGGTGGGCCCCGATCAACTGCGCATCCCCCAACTGGTGGACCGGGTGCAGACGGAAAACATCTCCGAAGTCATCCTTGCGCTGAATGCCACGGTCGACGGCCAGACCACCGCGCATTACATCGCCGATCAGCTGGAAGATCACGTAAAACTGACGTCCCTTGCCCAAGGCGTGCCCATCGGCGGCGAACTCGACTACCTCGACGACGGCACCATCAGCGCAGCATTGAGGGCAAGAAAAAGCCTCTGATCCAGACGCCTGGAACGCCTCATCCGCACCGTCGTCGCAAGCCTTGGCATGGGCAAGGCAAAACAGCTTGATGACTTTCTCCTGGCTTTGCTATTCGATGTCGCAAGGAACCTTGGGGGATAACAAATTGAAAAGCATCATTAAAACCGCATGCCTTTGCCTTCTGTCTGGTTTGCCTGCAAGCGCGCAGTCGCAATCCATCATGGGCGCAGACAGTCTGACCACAGTCGGCGAATTGCTAAGAGGGACATGGCTCTCTGAGGCCCCGGATCACATGGGCAACGTCGAGGGCATTATCATTCACGACAATGCGCTGGGTATCGGCACGGTCGACACGTATGGTGATACGAATATGTACTATGAAGGGGGTTACACACTCGACCGCACGTGCAACGGCACTCGCGCCGACAGCATCTATATCGTCACGGAGCTGGAATACGATCCTTGCTGGGAAATCCTCGTCCTGGATTTATCGAGGCTGACATTTCGCGACATGGCGCGCTTCGTGCCCACAGAATTCGTGATCCAGTCGCGTCCGCAATAACGAAGACTTGGCGTTGCCGATCTGAAGGGTGCAACCGTTATCCTGTGAACGCCCCAAGCCCCAAGTAGATGATCAGCGTCCCGCCCAGCGCGAACCCCATCGGGAACTTCCGCCCGCGCGTCCAGCTGTCCCAATCGGGTGCCAACTGGCGCAAGCTGGTGTTCTTTGCAAGCCGGTGCGTGGCATAGCAGGCCAGCAAATTCGCCGCGAAAATGAAGGCCAAAGACCACCCGTCGCCCGGATCAATGAAGGGTGCTGCGGCGGCGATGAACTTGCTGTCCCCGGCCCCCATGACCCGTATCACATTGGCAAGGAACGTGATCACCAGCACGATCACCATGATCACCAAACGCCACAGGTAATCCTGGAACGGCAGAGCGATCAAACCGACAACCACGAACACCGCCACCAGCGACAGCACCGCCACGTTGGGGATCTTCATCGCCTTCAGATCGCTCCACATCACCCACAGGCAAATGGGCAACGCGAAAGGCAGAAACCAAAGCGCGGTGGATGGCAGAATATCGAGGCTCACGTCAGGCCTTTCCAATTCATGTTGTGTTGCCTTTCGGGGCTCATCGCGTGTCGTTCAAACGCAAAAGCATCGTCCAGAAGAATTGGAAAACCCCTAATTCGCCACGTTCCCATCCAGCGCCTCGAGGCTACGCACGGCGGCCTCAAAATGCTGGGGATGGGTTTCGATCGCGTCGCGCAACAGGCCCTTCCCGATGGTCGTGTCACCCTGTTTGATGGCCGACAGCGCCATGGTGTAAAGCAACTGTGCCCGCTCCGATTGCGTCGTGGGCAGCACGGGCAGCGTGTAATTCTTCTGCGCGCCGCGTGCCAGGATCAGGTTGTTCTTGGCGGTAAAGACCGAACTGTCCTGCCGGATCGCATCCGCGAAAAGCCGCTCGGCGCCCGCGTAATCCCCCCGGGTCAGTTTGGAATAGCCCCAGTTGTTCATCACGCCGGCAGGCCGCGTCGTCAGGCCCACGGCGGTTTCATAAAAACTGTCGGCCTTGTCCCATTCGCGGTTGCTGTCCGCCACCATCGCCTCAAGGCGGTAACGTTTGAAGCTCTCCATCGTGGGCGGCACGCTGTCCAGCACCTGATCGGCCTCATCCCACTGGTTGTTCCGGATCAGCGCATCGGCCAGTTCCACCCGGTCATTGTCGGTGGCCTCTTCGTGCTGGTTCACCTTCTTCCACGCGCCCACCGCTTCGGTGTTGCGCTTGGCCCGCACCAGTGACATCGCCAAACCCCGTTGCAAATCAAGCCGCTCCGGCTGATCGGCTGAGGCCTTCTGGAAATAGGTCACGGCCTCATTGGGATCCGCGGCAGACAGCATCACCTCATTGAGGTTCGTCTCATCCACGACATTCACATCCGCAAACGCGCGATCCACGTCGGACTGTTCCTGATTTTCACACGCAGCCAGCCCAAAAAAGCCCACCGCACACATGCTGATAGAGAAAAAACGGCGCATCTTTTGCGTCCTTTACTGCCTCTGCCCAGGTGACCCTCGGGCGCCTCATAGTTATGGTATCGACCGGATCAGGAAGTCGTTGCTCCCACGGCGCACCAATTTATAGTTTTGCTCTTGCTCAACACTATAGCCGGGATTTTCCAGTTTTTCGAGTGCTAACCGCAAATTGTCGCGAATTGAGTCACTTGCGCCATTGTCCAGCGCATAGGCCCTCTGGAAACTCTGGCTCGCTTCCGCCGTTTCGCCCAGTTCCATCAGAACAACGCCCAGATTGTTCCAGATTTCCGGGGATCGTTCATCCTGATCCAGCGCGTCCCGCAAATGTCGTTCGGCGGTATGCAGCCGACCCAGACCAAGGCTCGCGCTGCCAATGCCAAGCAAAACATCCGCGTTCAACCCGTCGGTCACCGCGGCGCGCTCAAACGCGTCGATCGCCAACTCGTATTCACCCGCACGCATCAAGCGGTGGCCGACCAGCATGCCGTCCACCGCTTGTTCATCTCTCGCCACACCGGGGGCCCATGGGCTGTCCGGGTCAATCGACCCCGTGTCGCCGCAAGCCATCAATGTGAGACATGTTAGAAGGACCGTTGTCCGTAACACTGCCTAGCCTCGTTGTCTTGAGGCCTCTTGCTGGGCCTCTTACTGGCCAGCCATCGTGAAGAGCTCCATGATACCCAGCACCGATGGACCGACCAAAATGATCAGTAGTGGGGGCACTGTAAGCATCATTGTCGCCAATGTCATCTTTGTTGGCAGTTTGTTGGCCTTTTCTTCGGCGCGCATGACCCGTTTGTCACGCATTTCTCCGGCATAGACGCGCAAAGCATCGCCGATGGAGGTACCGAAGGTCTGCGACTGGATCAAAACCGTCACGAAGCTGGAAATATCCTGTACGCCACAGCGTTCACCCATATCGCCCAGAACGGTGGCCTTGTCCTTACCGGCCTTCATCTGCTGCGACACGATCTCGAATTCCTCGGCCAGCGCGGGGTAAGAGGCTTTGATCTCTGCCGCCACGCGCACGATGGACTGGTCCAGCGACTGGCCCGCTTCCACGCAGGTCAGCATCATGTCGAGGCTGTCAGGGAACCCCTCTTCGATCTCCTGCTGGCGCTGCTGCAACCGCTTGGTGACCCAGTATTTGGGCAACATGTAGCCCACGCCACCCGGACCAAGGATGTAAAGCAATGCATCGGTCGTGGTGCTTTCGTCGCTCGCCACGAACAGAACGAAATAGACCACACCCGCCAACAGGAAGCCCAGCCCCAGCGCAAACTGCGCAAAGTGGAAATACCGCACCGCGTCGCGATCCCGATACCCTGCCTGCATCAGCGTCAGCTTCATCTGGCTGAGCTGCTTTTCATCCTGCGGCTCAAGGAAGGTGGAATATTTTTCCAGCTTCTCGTTGCGCGACCCGGACCGCAGGCGCTTCTTCTGGCCATCCTGGCCCACCTGGCCGTTCTGACCCGCCTTCTTCAGTTTCTCCAGCGGATCCTGCGCCTGTTTGATCATGATCGGGATCGTCGCAAGAACGATGAACACCCCGATCGTGCCAATGGCGATAACCGGCCCGAACGGGCCAAGACTGTCGGTCAGAAAACCGGTGATGCTGTCAAGAATGCCCATAATCGGCCCCCGTTACACTCGAATGTCGACCAGCGACCGCATGACGAAAATGTTCGCCACAAGGAACCCGCCCACGGCAATACAGGCCGGGATAAAGAACGGGTGAAGCATCGCTTCGTCGTAATAATCGGGCTTCACCATCTGGATGCCGACCAGCGCCATCAGCGGGAAGGCCGACAGGAAGTTGCCGGACCACTTGGCCTCCGCCGTGATCGCCTTCACCCGGCGGAACAGACGGAACCGCGCGCGGATCACCTTGGCCAGACCATCAAGGATCTCGGCCAGGTTACCACCCGATTGCTGCTGGATGGTCACGGCGACGGCAAGGAAACGCAAATCCTGCATGTCCAGACGCTCGGCCATGTCCTTCAGCGCCTCGCCCACGTCACGGCCATAGGCGCTTTCATCCGCGATGATACCGAACTCCGTGGCCAGCGGATCAGCCACCTCGTCGGACACGATCGTCACGGCACTTGAAAACGGATGTCCCACGCGCAAGCTGCGCACCATCAGTTCGATGGCATCCGGCAGTTGTTCTTCCATCAGCTTCATCCGTGCGGATGCCTTGTTGGAAATCCAGACAAACACACCACCGATCCCGATGGCCGCCGAAATGGCCGCCCGGATCAAGGTCTCTGTGCCCGTCGTGAAGGTCAGACCGACAAAGGCAAAGACCGATACCGCCACCATCAGCATGATCAACTGCTTGGGCGTGAAGGCGATAGCCGCTTTCTGAGCCTTGGCGGACAGAATGGAATAAATCGGGATGTTGCGCGCCTTCAGGTGCTGCGTCATCTCCTTGCGCAGTTTTTCCAGCGTTTCTTCCCGGTTGCCGCCCGCCTTGTCCAGCATCTCAAGGCGGCGATTGACCCGGCTGTTCAGCTTGATCGACTTGCCAAAGACCGTCAGGTAAATCCCCTCGACGAGCAGCAGCACGCCGACGAAAATGACACCATAGATGATCAGTTCAATGCTCATCTCGTCTCTCCTTTATCCCGAAACCGGGTCATAGATGCTGGGCGGCAGGTCATAACCCCACAACCGGAAGCGTTCGGTATAGTTCGACCGCACACCGGTGCCGGTGAAATGGCCAATGATCTTGTTGTCCGGCGTCAGCCCGGTTCGCTGGAAGCGAAAGATTTCCTGCATGGAGATCACGTCACCTTCCATGCCCGTCAGTTCCGTGATCGACACCATCCGGCGCGAACCGTCCTGCAAACGGCTGGCTTGCACGAGCAGGTTCACAGCCGAGGCGATCTGCGACCGCACCGCCTTCAGCGGCATCTCGATCCCGGCCATGGCAATCATGTTTTCCAGACGGCTGATCCCGTCTCGCGCGTTGTTGGCGTGGATCGTGGTCATCGACCCGTCGTGGCCGGTGTTCATGGCCTGCAAC
>CAYMEC010000092.1:0-11712 GCA_964389425.1 uncultured Roseovarius sp. | reverse complement strand
GATCCCCAGGGCGAGATGATCCATGGTGTGCCTCTGGAGGACGTGTGCAAAGAGGAAGTGGCCAAGCACATGACCCATCCTCTCGATATATGGCGGACGGTGGAGCAGTGGTCGAAGGATGATCATTTGGCTGAAGGGCTGGATCAGTTCCTGCTGCGCCACCTAGGGTTCTTCAACGTCACTCCCAACAGCCCAGGCTACATGATGCGGCTGCGCGCGCCTGCCTGCGTGCTGACCGCTGCACAGATGGAGGTCCTTGCCGAATGCGCGGATGCCTTTGCAGGCGGCTATTCCCATGTCACCACGCGCGGCAGTTTGCAGCTGAGAGAAATCAAGCCGCGTTCCGTCGTGCCACTGATTGAACGGATGGAGGCGGCAAACCTGACTTCCCAAGGCACCGGTGCGGATTCGGCACGCAACCTGACGGTGACGCCAAGCGCGGGGTTCGATTTGGATGAACTGATCGACATGACGCCGCAGGCCAAGCAGCTTAGCACCCGGATTTTGCGGTCACGCGACCTACAGGGCATTCCGCGCAAGTTCAATATTTCCTTCGACAATGCCGGGCGTCTGTCCTGCCTGAGCGACACCAATGACATCGGATTTCTTGCCGCCCGGGTGCGGGAGAATGCGGCGGGCATCGAGCCGGGCATCTGGTGCCGCATCGCGCTGGGCGGGATCACAGGGCACAGGGACTTTGCCCGTGACACTGGCCTTATTTGCCGTCCCGAAGAGACGGTGGATGTGTCTGAAGCGATGCTGCGTGTTTTCGTGGACCATGGCGACCGCACCAACCGCAAAAAAGCGCGATTGAAATACCTTCTGGAGAAAGAGGGTGTGGAGTGGTTTCTGGAGCGAAGCCAGGAGAAGTTGGATGAATTCGGATCGGGCATCACCCTGCAACGCCTGGCAGAAACCCATATGGATCCGCGCCCGGCCATTGATCGGCAGGCCCATATTGGGGTGCATCCACAGAAGCAAGCGGGCTTGAATTACATCGGCGTGGCCTTGGAGCTGGGGCGTTTGTCCTCTGATCAGATGCGCGTTCTGGCAGATGTTGCGGCGCGCTTTGGCGCAGGGGATATTCGCCTGACGGTGTGGCAGAACCCGCTGATCCCTCATATCCCCGATGGGCAGATCGAGGCGGCCTGTGCCATGCTGGAGGCGGCAGGCATGGCCACGCATGCATCCGCCTTTGCCGCAGGGGCTGTGGCCTGCACCGGCAAATGGGGCTGCAAGTTTGCCGCCGCCTATACCAAGCAGGATGCGTTGACGCTCATCCGCCATCTGGAGGCGCGATTGAAGCTGGATAGCCCGCTCAACATCCATCTCACCGGCTGCGTCAACTCCTGCGCCCAGCATTATATCGGCGATATCGGGCTTGTGGGCGCGGCAGCCCCCGGGGGTGGTGAGGGCTACAACATTGTCATCGGCGGCGGGTCGGATCAGGATCAGGGCCTCGCCCGGCCCCTGTGCGGCCCCGTGGCGAGTGAAGAGATTTTCGCAATCGTCGAACATATCGTCGGCAGCTATTTGCAGCGGCGCAACGGGCAGGAGACATTTCTGCAATTTGCGCGCGCTCTCTCTGATGCAGAGTTGCAAACGCTTTTGCCTCGAGACCTGCAACCTGCGGCCTGATTTGGAAGGGACCCCACATGAATGCGCAAAACCCCATCATCGCGGAAACCATCGAGGCGGCCATTTCGGCGGCAGAACCGCAGGTCAACCTTGTGCCCGAAGACGCCCCCTTCGATCCCGAACAGCGTCAGTGGCTGAACGGGCTTTTGACAGGACTATCCGCCATCGCGGCCGCGGCCAATGCGGGCGAGGCGCCGCTGACGGAGATGACCGTGCTATATGGTTCCCAGTCGGGAAACTGCGAAGCGCTATCGAAGGACTTGCGCAAGTTCGCAGGCAGTCAGGGGTTCGAGGCCAAGGTATCGGTCCTGGATGACGTGACGCCGGGTGATCTGGCAGGGATGGAGCATGTAACGATCGTTGTCTCCACCTTTGGCGAAGGGGAGCCACCGGACAATGCCGCGCAGTTCTTCAAGGCGCTGATGGTCGAGGACTGCGCGCCGCTGCCCGCGTCGTTGAACTTCGCGGTCTGCGGGTTGGGAGATACGAGCTATGCCGATTTCAACAAATGCGCCGAGGATATCGACGCAAGGCTGGCCGAGTTGGGGGCCACGCGGGTCGCCGACCTGGTGAAATGCGATCTGGATTTCGAGGATGACTTTGCAGATTGGAAGACGGCCGTCTTCGCCTCCGAGCCGTTCCAGACGGCCTCTGCCGGGGCGGTTGCGGCCCCTGTGGTCGAAGACGCGGCGGCGCCCGCCTTTGACAAAAACCACCCGTTCATGGCTTCGCTCATGGCCTGTGACCGGTTGAGCGATCAGGCTTCGGCGAAATGTGTCAACCACGTCGAGTTGTCACTCGCCGGTGGCGGTGTTGATTTGAATTATGCCGCAGGTGACGCGCTGGGCGTTTGGCCGGTCAATTGCCCCGAGGACGTGGCAGCACTTCTGGAGGTGGCCGGTCTGACCGGGCGCGAAACGGTGCAGCTGAAAGCTGGCCCCGCCCGGCTTGCAGCGGCCTTGTCGACGAAACTTGATATCGCGACGGTGACACCCAACACGCTGGAGGTGCTGGGCATGGATAGCCCGCCCGAAGGCGCGCAGGTGTTCGATCTTGTGTCTCTCAGAGGCGGCTGTGATGCTGAAACCCTCGTTTCTGCGTTGCGCCCTTTGCAACCGCGGCTTTATTCCATTTCCTCCAGCCCCAAGGCGCATCCGGGTGAAGTGCATCTGACCGTGGGGGAGGTGCATTACGACCTGAATGGTCGGGCGTGCAAGGGCGTGGCTTCAACCCATTTGGGCGCGCGGTTGCAGGCGGGCGGGATGTTGGGTGTCTATGTGCAGACATCCCCGCATTTTCACCCGCCGAGCGATGACACAAAGCCGCTCATCATGATTGGACCAGGCACCGGGATTGCGCCGTTCCGAGCGTTTCTGGAAGAGCGGGAGGCGCTGGGTGCCACCGGCAAGAACTGGTTGTTCTTTGGCGATCAGCACAAGGCGCGGGATTACCTGTATCGCGACCAGATCGAGCGTTGGCATGCAGGTGGTCTGCTGACCAACCTGTCGCTTGCGTGGTCACGGGATGGGGCGGAGAAGGTCTATGTGCAAACTCTGCTGGAAGAAAACGCAGCGGAGGTGTTTGCGTGGCTGGAAGAGGGCGCGGCCATCTATATTTGCGGCGATGCGTCCCGCATGGCTGCGGATGTGGAGGCGGCGCTTTTGCGAGTCATTTCCGACGGCTTGGGAAGCGATGCGGATGGAGCAGAGAAATACCTCAACACCCTCGCCGCGGATCGAAGATATCAGCGCGATGTGTATTGACCACATCTTGCAGCACGCAGGACCCGCCGTGCCTGCCAATTTTTTGTGCAAACGCATCAGCGCAAGGCACCAAACCGGTCATTGAGACCCCTCCATGCTTTACTTGCCCGCCGATGCCATCCGAAACAGCCACGTGACAAACGATTTTTCCATCATTCTGGTCGAACCCGACCGCGACAAGGCCGACCAGATTGTCGACAGTCTGGCCGACGCGGGATTTACGCGCATTCAAGTGATCACGGAAAGCTCCAGTCTCAAACGTCAGATCGGGGCGCTCAACCCCGACATGGTGCTCATCGATATGGCCAATCCGTCCCGCGACATGTTGGAAGAGATGGCGCTTGCGTCCCAACCGCTGGATCGACCGGTCGCCATGTTCGTGGACCGGTCCGACGATGCGCTGACATCGGCCGCGATCGAAGCGGGGGTGTCGGCCTACGTCGTTGATGGGTTGCGGCCTGACCGGGTGAAATCCGTGCTCGATGCCGCCATCGCGCGGTTCAACCTGTTCCAGCGCATGCGCACGGAACTGGAAGAAACGAAGCGCGCGTTGGAAGAGCGCAAGGTGATCGACCGCGCCAAGGGGCTGATCATGAAGGCCAAGGGCATTGATGAGGATGAGGCCTATGCCCTTCTGCGCAAGGCCGCGATGAATCAGGGTAAGCGGCTGGCGGATGTGGCTGAGGCGCTTGTGGAAAGCGCGGGGCTTTTGGCATGAAGCTCTCCAAGCTCAATATCGGATTCATTCCGCTTGTGGACGCCGCCCCGCTGATTGCCGCGGCGGAGATGGGGTTTGCCGAACAGGAAGGGCTGGTGCTGAACCTGTTGCGTTCGCCGTCTTGGTCGACCCTGCGCGACAAGCTGTGTTTTGGGAATCTGGACGCCGCGCACATGCTGGCCCCAGTGCCGGTGGCGGGCGCGCTTGGCCTTGGCGGGCCCATGGTTCAGCTCGAGGCGCTGTCGGTTCTGTCCGTCAACGGCAATGTGATCGGTGTGAGCCGGGAAATTGGCGCGAGGATGCGCGAGGCCGGCCATGACTTTGCCTTCAACAACGCCCAAAACGCGGGTCAGGCTTTAATAGGAGCCATCGAAGACACACTCCGGATTGGCGTGCCGTTCCCGTTTTCGATGCATGCCGAGTTGGTGCATTACTGGCTCCACGCCATGGGTCTCAAAGCGCCCAAGACGGTGTCCGTTCACACGGTTCCCCCCCCCATGATGGCGGATGCATTGCGCGCTGGTGAGATTGACGCGTTCTGCGTAGGTGAGCCGTGGGGATCGTCTTCGGTGGAGGAAGGTGTCGCGGATTTGCTGCTGCCCTGCGCGGCCATTTGGGCCTTTGCACCTGAAAAGGTTCTGGCCACGCGCGCCGGGTGGGCCGATGAAAATGCAGAGTTGGCCCATCGCCTGATCCGGGCACTGTGGCGCGCGGCGCGTTGGCTGTCTGATCCCACGTCGCGTGGACTTGCGACGGAATTGCTGAGCCGTGAGGCCTATCTGGATCTGGCACCCGAAATTGTGGAATGCGCGCTGCTGGGGCGGTTTACCATTTCTGCGAAGGGGGATCTGCGCCATGTGCCGGGGTTTGTGGATTTCTTCACCGGTGCGGCAGGGTTTCCGTGGCGCAGTCAGGCCGAATGGATCGGGCAGCACCTGGCGCAGCGTTTTGGGCTTGACCCGAAAGAGGCGTTGAAGGCGCAAAGCACCTTCCGATCTGACATTTATCGCGCGGCTTTGGGGCATGTGGCCCATGATTTGCCATCAGCCTCTGCCAAGGTGGAAGGCGCGGTGAGCGAACCGCTTGCGGTTGGGTCCGTCGGTGGGCGGTTGATCCTGCCGCGGGACGCGTTTTTCGACGGGCGCGTTTTTGAACCAACGCCGGGATAAAGCGCAAATTTTAGGCAACCGCGCGGATTGAGCTGCTGCAACTGACAAATCCCCCTCAATTTGCTTTCTTTCGGGACCCCAAGCAGCGCTTAGTGTGCGCACGAGCAACGATGCTCTCTTCGATTCTCCCGAATGATCGGGCTATCCCAAGCAGCGCCGCTTTCGATCTGTGCCACCCGTGGCAGGTATCGAATGCGGCTTTTTTCGTGGCGCTCAGGCCCCACCTACCGACGCACCTGAGAAAGGAAACAGCATGATCGCAAGGACCCTACTGGCTGGCGTGACGGCCGCTCTGATGAGCACCGCTGCCCAGGCCGAGTTCCTCGAGCTGGAAAAGGATGAATTGACCTTCGGGTTCATTAAATTGACGGACATGGCGCCATTGGCGGTGGCGTATGAAAACGGCTATTTCCTCGATGAAGGCCTCTTCGTGACGCTGGAGGCGCAGGCGAACTGGAAGGTTCTGCTGGACGGCGTCATTGATGGCACGCTTGACGGGGCACATATGCTGGCCGGTCAGCCACTGGCCGCGACCATCGGGTTTGGCACCGAGGCGCATATCATCACGCCCTTCTCCATGGATTTGAACGGCAACGGGATCACTGTGTCCAATGATGTGTGGGAACAGATGAAGCCGCATATCCCCAAGATGGAGGATGGCCGCCCGCAGCATCCGATTTCGGCCGAGGCGCTGAAGCCCGTGGTGGAGGATTTCCAGGCACGCGGTGAGCCTTTCAACATGGGCATGGTGTTTCCGGTGTCCACGCATAACTACGAGCTGCGCTACTGGCTCGCTGCCGGCGGGTTGGAACCGGGGTATTATTCCCCTGAGAACATTTCCGGCCAGATTGGCGCGGATGTGTTCTTGTCCGTGACGCCGCCGCCGCAGATGCCTGCGACGCTGGAGGCGGGAACCATCCACGGGTATTGCGTGGGTGAGCCGTGGAACCAGCAGGCGGTGTTCAAGGGCATCGGCGTACCGGTGATCACCGATTATCAGCTGTGGAAGAACAACCCCGAAAAGGTTTTCGGCATCACCAAGGAGTTTGCCGAAGAAAACCCCAACACGACCAAGGCGGTCGTTAAGGCCCTGATCCGGGCTGCCATGTGGCTGGATGAAAACGAAAACCAGAACCGGCCCGAGGCCGTAGAGATCCTGTCCCGCCCGGAATATGTGGGCGCGGATTACGATGTGATCGCCAATTCAATGACCGGGTTCTTCGAATTCGAGAAAGGCGACAAGCGCGACATCCCTGATTTCAACGTGTTCTTCCGCTACAACGCGACCTATCCCTTCTATTCGGATGCTATCTGGTACCTCACGCAGATGCGCCGCTGGGGCCAGATCGCCGACACCAAATCGGATGAGTGGTACATGGATGTGGCCAAGTCGGTCTATCGTCCTGACATCTATCTGGAGGCCGCGCGTCTTCTGGTGGATGACGGTATGGCGGACGAGGCTGATTTCCCGTGGGATAGCGACGGGTTCAAAGCGCCCACGCCTGCTGCGGATATCATCGACGGCATCCCGTACGATGGCCGTACACCCAACGCCTACCTCGAAAGCCTGCCCATCGGTCTGAAAGAAGGTCAGGTCGTGGTCGGCAACGAAGTCCAAGGCTGATGCCCTTTTCCCCGCCCTGCGCATCATTCGTAGGGCGGGGTTCACCCCGCCACCCCACCTATCTTGCAGGAAGGCACCCACATGACTGCCATCGACCCTGACAGCCTGACAGCTGACGCCGCCAAGGAAGCAAAGCGCGAACGGCTTTTTACCCGCATCAATGCCGCCGACAAATGGTTTCAGGTCCTTGGCCTCAGCTGGATTTCCCCTGTCCTGCGGGCCGCCGCGGGCGACAACCCCAAGGCACAAATGAGCGAGATCTGGCGTCTGCTTGGCGTGCCGCTTCTGGCGATTGTCGCCTTTCTGACGCTTTGGGGCACGTTGGCACCACAGGTGCAGACGTCCCTCGGTGCGATCCCCGGGCCGGGGCAGGTCTGGGAACAGGCCGTCAACCTGCATGAAGACGCGCAGGCCAAGGCCGCGAAGGAGCAGCAATTCATCGAGCGCCTTGAACAGCGCAATCAGCGCCTGATCGACGCGGGCCAGGCCGACCGGGTGAAAGACATCGCCTATACCGGCGCGCCCAGCTACTACGATCAGATCTGGACCTCGATCAAGACGGTGTTCTTCGGCTTTTTGATCGCCACGGCGGTCGCTGTTCCGCTGGGCATAGCGGCAGGTCTGTCGCCTTATGCCAACGCGGCGCTCAATCCGCTGATCCAGATCTTCAAACCGGTCTCACCGCTTGCGTGGTTGCCCATTGTGACGATGGTTGTCTCGGCCACCTATGCCACCGACGGAGACGGGTTCTTCGCCAAGAGTTTCCTTAACTCCGCCATTACGGTGACGCTCTGTTCGCTGTGGCCCACGTTGATCAATACAGCGCTGGGTGTGTCGTCGATCGACAAGGATCTGGTCAACGTGTCCAAGGTGCTCAAGATGAACACATGGACCAAGATCACCAAGCTGGTGCTGCCCTCGGCGCTGCCGCTTATCTTTACCGGTCTGCGCCTCAGTCTCGGTGTGGGCTGGATGGTTCTGATTGCTGCGGAAATGCTCGCCCAGAACCCCGGCCTTGGCAAATTCGTCTGGGATGAATTCCAGAACGGGTCAAGCCAGAGCCTTGCACGGATCATGGTGGCGGTGTTCACCATCGGGATCATCGGCTTCCTGCTGGACCGGATGATGTACGCGATCCAGTCGCTTTTCACGTTCACCAACAATCGGTAAGCGCAGATGGCTATTCTGGACCTCAAGAACGTCAGCAAATGTTTCGGTGAGGGGGCGACCCGCACCGATGTGCTCAAGGACATCAACCTGGAGGTCAAAGAAGGTGAATTCCTTGTCCTTCTTGGCTTCTCCGGGACGGGCAAGACGACGCTGATCAACCTGCTGGCGGGGCTTGATACGCCCAGTAAAGGCACCGCGTCCTTTAAAGGTGCGCCGATCACCGGCCCAGGCCCGGAACGCGGCGTGATCTTTCAATCCTATTCCCTGATGCCGTGGCTGACGGTCACGGGGAATGTGGGGCTGGCCGTAGATACGGTCTATCCCAGCCTTTCCAAGGCAGAGCGCGCGGAGAAGGTGGCGCATTACGTTGGCATGGTGGGGTTGAGCCATGCCGCGTCGCGCCGTCCGGCGGAACTGTCGGGGGGGATGCGCCAGCGGGTGAATGTGGCCCGCGCACTGGCGATGAATCCTGAAGTGCTGCTGCTGGATGAGCCGCTTTCGGCGCTGGATGCCCTGACACGGGCCAATCTGGCCGATGAGATTGAGGCAATCTGGGAAGGGGACAAGAAGACCTGTGTCTTGATCACCAATGACGTGGATGAGGCCATTGTTCTGGCTGACCGCATCATCGCGTTGACGCCTGAGGGCACGCTGGGCGAGGAATTCAAGGTGAACATCCCACGCCCGCGCGAACGATCCGACATGAACCACCACGAAGGATTCAAGGCCCTGCGTGGCAAGATCACCAACTACCTGATGGATGTGGGCATTGAGGCGAAAGTGAAGGGCACGAAGACGCTGCCCAATGTCACCCCCATCCATGGCGTGCCCGCCGCGGTCGCCAAGGCGCAGGATGGGTTGGTGGAGGACCGTTTTCTCGACTTTTCCAAGTTGCACAAGGTGTATCCTACACCCAAGGGGCCGCTCACGGTGGTCGAGGATTTTGACCTCAAGATCAACAAGGGCGAGTTTATCTCTCTCATCGGGCATTCGGGGTGCGGCAAGTCCACTGTGCTGACGATGGCGGCGGGGCTCAATGGGATCTCGAAAGGTGCGATCAAGCTGGATGGTCGACATGTAGCCGGTGCGGACCCGGAGCGCGCGGTGGTGTTTCAGGCCCCCAGCCTTTTCCCATGGCTGACGGCCAAGCAGAACGTCGCAGTGGGGGCGGACAAGGTTTATCCCACCGCGTCACAGGCCGAACGGCAGGACGTCGTGGAATATTACCTTGAACGCGTGGGGCTGGCCGACGCGATGGACAAACCCGCCTCAAGCCTGTCGAACGGAATGCAACAACGCGTGGGCATTGCACGCGCCTTTGCGCTGTCCCCCAAACTGCTGCTTCTTGATGAGCCCTTCGGCATGCTGGACAGCCTGACGCGCTGGGAGTTGCAGGAAGTGCTGATGGAGGTATGGTCGCGCACCAAGGTCACGGCGATCTGCGTGACCCATGACGTGGACGAGGCAATTTTGCTGGCCGACCGCGTGGTGATGATGACCAACGGCCCTCGCGCCACGATTGGGCGGATCACAGAGGT
This sequence comes from uncultured Roseovarius sp., assembly GCA_964389425.1. Classification (GTDB taxonomy): domain Bacteria; phylum Pseudomonadota; class Alphaproteobacteria; order Rhodobacterales; family Rhodobacteraceae; genus Roseovarius. The sequence goes on along the minus strand of CAYMEC010000092.1, from coordinate 2,092 downwards.
TGACCTGCCCCGCCCCCGCACACGAAAGGCGTTGCTGGAGCATCCCGATTACTACAGGTACCGGCAGGAGGTGCTCGATTTCCTTGAGGAATATGAGCATGGTGCCACGCCCAAGAAACCAGCCCCAGCCCCATCCGCGGTGGCTGCGGAATGACACGGGAACGGCTTGTCATTATTGGCGCGGGCATGGCCGCGGGACGGGTGCTGGATCACCTGACAGCCGAGGCGCCGGATCGGTTCGACATAACGCTGTTCAATGCCGAGCCACGGGGCAGCTACAACCGGATCATGCTGTCGCCCGTGCTGGCGGGGGAGACGGCGTATGAACGCATCATCACCCATGATGTGGAGTGGTACGCGCGGCACGGCATCACCACGCGGTTTGGCGAACGTGTCCGGGGGATCGACCGAACGGCCCGGATGGTTGCGGGGGAGCAGGGCCATGTGACCTATGACAAATTGCTGATCGCTACCGGGTCGCGCCCGGTGATGATCCCGTTGCCCGGTCACGATCTGGAGGGCGTCATCGGCTATCGCGATCTGGAGGACACCATGACTATGGCGGGGCTTGCCCCCGGGACAAAAGTGGTGGTGATCGGGGGGGGCTTGCTGGGGCTAGAGGCCGCGGGTGGCATGGCGGCGCGGGGGGTTGAGGTCACCGTCGTGCATTTGATGGGCCACCTGATGGAGCGGCAGTTGGATGCCGAAGCTGCGGGGCTGTTGCGGGCGTCCTTGGAGGCGAAGGGCATAAAGGTGCTTTGCGACGCCCAGTCCGAGGAGATCCTTGGCCGGAACGGACGGGTCGCGGCGTTGCGGCTCAAGGATGGCACGGAGCTTCCTTGCGAGTTGCTGATCATGGCGGTGGGCATTCGGCCGGTGGGTGCGCTGGGACAGCAGGCTGGCCTCGCTCATGGGCGGGCGATCCAAGTGGATGACCAGATGCGCACATCCGATCCCGACATCTTTGCCGTGGGCGAATGCGTGGAACATCAAGGTACCACTTTCGGTCTTGTGGCGCCGCTTTTTGATCAGGCCGCAGTGGTCGCGGACACACTGCTGGGGCGCGAGGCCGCGTTCGTTCAGAAAAGCCTGTCGACCAAGTTGAAGGTCACGGGCTGCGATCTCTTTTCTGCTGGTGACTTCGCGGATGGTGAGAGGCGCGAAAACATCATCTACCGCGATCTGTCGCGGGGCATCTACAAACGCCTTGTCATTGAAAACGACCGTCTGATTGGCGCTGTGTTGTATGGCGAGACGGGCGATGGACCCTGGTTTTTCGATCTGATCCAGTCCGCGCAGGACATCGGCCCAATGCGCGATACGCTGATCTTTGGTCCTGCCTATAACGACACCGGAGGCCCCCCGGTGGACCCCCTCTCAGCCGTTGCAGCCTTGCCGCGTGAGGCCCGCTGCAACGGCCTTTCCGAACTGAGATAGGCCGCATGATGGATGGCAGCCCCGTTCCAACCCGTCGGTCCACCTGCGCCTATTGCGGGGTGGGATGTGGTGTGTTGCTGACGCCCGATGACACTGGCGGCGTGCTGGTCAAGGGCGATCCGGATCATCCGGCGAATTTTGGCAAGCTGTGTTCCAAAGGGTCGGCCCTGGGCGAAACAGTAGGGCTTTCCCATCGCCTGAGCGCCCCGAGGGTGCGTGGGCAAGACACCAGTTGGGATGAGGCGTTGCAGTTGGTCGCGGATCGGTTCCGTGACACGGCAGAGACCCAAGGCCCGGATGCGGTGGCCTTCTACGTCTCCGGTCAGTTGCTGACGGAGGACTACTACGTCGCCAACAAGCTGATCAAAGGCTTCATCGGGACGGCCAATATCGACACCAATTCGCGGCTTTGCATGGCCTCCACCGTGGCGGGGCACAAACGCGCTTTTGGCACGGACACTGTGCCGGGCACCTATGAGGATCTCGATGAAGCCGATCTGGTGGTGCTGGTGGGGTCGAATCTGGCGTGGTGCCATCCGGTCCTGCATCAGCGCGTGCTGGCAGCAAAGGCCAAGCGGGGGACCAAGATCATCGTGATCGACCCGCGCCGCACGGCCAGTTGTGATAGGGCGGATTTGCACCTGCCGCTGGCGAT
>CAYMEC010000091.1:0-11819 GCA_964389425.1 uncultured Roseovarius sp. | reverse complement strand
GCAGGGCGACGGCATCACCGAGATGTATGAAAAAACCCGCGCCGAAGGCTTCGGGGCCGAAGTGAAGCGACGCGTCATGATCGGCACCTACGTGCTCTCTGCTGGGTTCTACGACGCCTATTACAACCGCGCCCGCAAGGTGCGCGCGTTGATCAAAAAGGACTTCGAGGACGTATTCGCAGACGGTGTCGATGCCATCCTGACGCCCGCCACCCCATCGGCCGCCTTCAGCCTTGGCGAGATGACGGATGCCGATCCGGTTGCGATGTATCTTAACGATGTCTTCACCGTCACCGTGAACCTGGCCGGTTTGCCCGGCATTTCCGTTCCTGCGGGTCTGGACAAGCAGGGTCTGCCTTTAGGTCTGCAGTTGATCGGGCGACCGTGGGAAGAAGGTGATCTGCTGAACACCGCTTACGCTTTGGAAAATGCGGCCGGTTTTCTGGCCAAACCCTCCAAATGGTGGTAAACTAGTCTTAACTATAAGTGGCAGAGTAGCAGACAGAGAAGCATTCAATGCGATTTCTAGGTTTCCCAGTGATCCTTCTGGCCGTGTCGGCCTGTTCGCCCAGCGTTCCTGACAGCGCTGCCGGGGTGGGGTTTGGCGACTACAATGAATATCAGGCCCAGCAGGACGCACGCGCCCGTGCTTCCGCGCAATCAAGTGCCGTGTCCCCCCTGCCCCCGGCAGGCGCCGTATCAGGTGAGTCCGTACAATCGGGCGCTGTCGGCGCACCGCTGAGCGCCGTGAACGAACAGCAAACCATCGCACAGGAAACCGCAGCAACGCTCGCCGCGACACGTGCAAATTCAGGCGTTGCCCCTTTGGAGGCGAGTCCGTCGAATCCTGCCCCTCAAACGGTCCAGTCAGCGACTGGCATTTCCAATGAGAACGACTTTGAGGCCGTGGATAACGCGCGCTCCATCGAAGGCGATGCTGCTTTGATTGAACGCAATCGCGCACAGTATCAGGTGATCCAACCCACCGCCCTGCCGGACCGGGTCACGGATAACCGTCCAAACATCGTGGCTTATGCTCTGTCGACCACCCATCCCGTGGGTACGCAAGTCTATTCCCGTGTAGGCATCAACAAACAGGCGCGATTTGAACGCAACTGCGCTGAATATGGATCCCCTGATCGAGCGCAGATGGATTTCCTTGCCAACGGCGGCCCGGCCCGGGACCGCAAGGGCATTGATCCCGACGGGGATGGCTATGCCTGTAGCTGGAACCCCGCGCCGTTCCGCAACGCGAGCAACGGCTGATACGTGACCCGCGTGCGCTGGCACGCCTCCCCCAATTTCGGGGCGCGCCGGGACGGGCTTTTGCCTGAACTGGTGGTGATCCACTACACCGCGATGAACGGCTGTGAGGCGGCATTGGACAGGCTCTGCGATCCGGAGGCTGAGGTATCTTCCCACTACCTCATCTCCGAAAAAGGCGAAATACTTCAGTTGGTTGAAGAAGATAAGCGCGCCTGGCACGCAGGCGCCGGAGAATGGCTTGGCCAGGATGATATCAATTCCCGCTCCATCGGGATTGAGCTTGATAACACCGGCCGCACGCCGTTTTCCGAACCTCTCATGACAGCATTGGAAGAACTGCTGCCCGGTATCTTGCAGCGCTGGAACATCCCCGCGGAAGGCGTGATCGGGCATTCCGATATGGCACCGGGCCGAAAATTCGACCCGGGCCCGCGCTTCGACTGGCGACGTCTGGAACGTCAGGGTCTGGCCGTTTGCCGCACCTCACCCTAGACGCCAGCGCGCAAAGCGCATAGGTACGACACCGCGCGGAGAACTGGATGGCCGCGTGCCGAAAGGCGCGAGGAAAGTCCGGACTCCACAAGGCAACGGTGCCGGGTAACGCCCGGCCGGGGCAACCCGAGGGAAAGCGCCACAGAAAACAAACTACCCTCGCAGATCGCGCTGCGATCCGCTTTGGGAAAAGGTGAAACGGTGGGGTAAGAGCCCACCGCGGGACGGGCAACCGGACCGGCTAGGCAAGCCCCACCGGGAGCAATGCCGAATAGGAACCGCTCATGGGCCAGCCTTGGCCCCGTGGTTCGGGTTGGCAGCTTGAGCGCATGGGCAACCACGCGCCCAGAGGAATGGTCATCCAAGGGGGTTCGCCCCCGGGACAGAATCCGGCTTACAGGTTCTCCGCGCTTGATTTCTAGTGGTGTTGGCCGCACGGTCTGGCCATGGATACCCTGACCCAAACCCGCGACATGCTGGGCGACCTGATCGCCTTTCCCACAGTGTCTTCGGACAGCAATCTCGACATCATCGCCTATCTCGCCGAACGGCTGGAGGACGCAGGCGCGAAGATCGAGATTTTCCACGACGAAACAGGCGAAAAAGCCAATCTTTTCGGCACCATTGGCCCCGACACAGATCGCGGCTTTGTCCTCTCCGGTCATACCGACGTCGTACCGGTGAAGGATCAAGTGTGGGCCAGCGATCCCTTCGTGATGGAGGAACGCGACAGCCGCCTCTACGGTCGTGGATCGTGTGACATGAAAGGTTTTGTTGCGGCCTGCACTGTGCTCGCCCCCTATTTCGCAAGCCGCGTGAAAGACCGCCCCGTTCATTTTGCCTACACCTATGACGAAGAGACGGGCTGCTTCGGCGCCGAGGCGCTTGTGGACAGCCTGAAAAAAATGGGCATTGCGCCATCACTTGCCATCGTGGGGGAGCCCACATCGATGCGCGTCATCGACGGCCACAAAGGCTGCTACGAATACACTACCCATTTCACAGGTCTGGCAGGCCACGGGTCTGCTCCTGATCTTGGCGTGAACGCAGTGGAATTCGCCTCACAATTCGTGAGCAAAATCATAGCGTTGAAAGAAGAGCTGCGCGCCCGCACGCCCGAAGGCTCCGACTTTGTACCGCCCTACACCACCCTTAACACAGGCTCGCTCATTGGCGGAGTGGCCCATAACGTGATACCCGACCGCGCTTCTGTCGCGTGGGACATGCGGCCAGTGCAACCATCGGACGCCACATATGTCAAAGACGCGCTTAAGCGGCTCTGCGAGGATGACTTGCTGCCTGCCATGCGCGCCATCGACCCCGAGGCCACGATCACAACCGAAGTCTTGGCCGAGGTCGAAGGTCTTGTGCCTATGCCAGAGAACGCCGCCCGTGATCTGGTGATGGATCTGACAGGGGCAAATGGCACCGATCTGGTCGCCTTCGGCACCGAGGCCGGGCTTTTCCAACAGGCGGGCATGGCCGTGGCGATCTGTGGACCTGGATCCATTGAACAGGCCCACAAGGCCGATGAGTATCTGGAGATCGAACAGCTTTCTGCCTGTCTTGGCATGCTGAAAAGGCTGGGCGACCGGCTCTAACGCTTCAAAAAGGTCAGGTAATGTGGCACGCGCCCCTCGCGCAGGGCTTTCGCCTCATACCGCGTGCGTGTCCAGTCAGGCCAAGCCTCGCGCCAGTCGGTGGGGCGTTCGGCAAGCCAGTCGAACCCATGCCTTGGCACCTCTTGCAAGGCTTGCCGCACGTAATCCGGGATGTCGGTCGCTACGCGAAATTCTGCTCCGGGCTTCAGGATGCGCGCCAACGGCTCCAGATATTCAACTGTCACGAACCGCCGCCGGTGATGGCGCTTTTTGGGCCATGGATCAGGATAGAGCAGGAACGCCTTGCTGATCGATGCATCTGGCAGGACGTCGAATAAATCCCTCACATCACCGGGATGGATACGGATATTGTCACATCCCAAGGACCGGATTTTTCCCAACAGCATGGCCACGCCATTGATGTAAGGCTCACAGCCAATGATACCGACGTCAGGAACCAGTGTCGCTTGATGCACCATGTGCTCGCCACCGCCAAAGCCGATCTCCAACCAAACCTCTTTATCAGGAAAAACCGCATCCACATCCAACGGCACACGTTCGGGGTTCACCTCCCAGTCGACATCGCCCGGCGACAGCGCTGCGAGGTCTTCGTCAAGGTAGACCTCCTGCGATTTGCGCAAGGTCTTGCCCTTGGTGCGACCGTAGAAATTCCGCCATGGCGCGCCGGAAGGATGCAGGGGTCCCGTGGTCTTTCGCGTCATGACACGCACCAAAAAGCGATCTCAAGACGCAAGTTATCCACAGTTTACCTCAGTTCCTTTCGATTTACCGATATCAGACCGAGTTCTTCAGCACATCCACTAGATCAGTCTTTTCCCACGAAAACCCACCATCGGCTTCGGGCTCACGCCCGAAATGACCATAGGCCGCCGTGCGCTGGTAAATCGGCTTGTTCAGTTGCAGATGCTCCCGAATGCCGCGTGGTGTCAGATCCATGGACGCCGCAACAGCCTTCTCGATCTCAGCGGGGGAAACCTCCCCAGTGCCATGGGTATCGGCATAGATCGACAGTGGCTTGGCTACACCGATCGCATACGACAGCTGAATGGTGCACCGGTCCGCCATGCCCGCAGCAACCACGTTTTTGGCCAGATAGCGCGCAGCATAAGCCGCAGAGCGGTCTACCTTGGTCGGGTCTTTGCCCGAAAACGCTCCACCGCCATGGGGTGCGGCCCCACCATAGGTGTCCACGATGATCTTGCGTCCCGTAAGACCCGCATCCCCATCCGGCCCGCCAATTACGAACTTGCCCGTGGGGTTCACGTGCCATTCGGTGGCGTCAGACAACCAACCATCAGGAAGCACGTCCACAATATAGGGCTCAACAATTGCGCGAATGTCATCGCTGGACAGCGCCTCGTCCAGATGCTGTGTCGACAGCACGACAGAAGACACTCCTGTCGGAACGCCGTTTTCATAAACAACCGACAACTGAGACTTCGCATCAGGGCCAAGCGCTGGCTCTGCCCCGGATTTGCGTACTTCGGCCAGTCGGCGCAGGATCGCGTGGGAGTACTGTATGGGCGCCGGCATCAACGCGTCGGTTTCCGTCGTGGCATAGCCGAACATGATACCTTGGTCGCCGGCCCCTTCATCACGATTGTCCTGGCCCGTCACGCCTTGGGCGATATGGGCGGATTGTTCGTGCAGAAGGTTTGTCACCTCACAGGTCTGCCAATGAAATTTATCCTGTTCGTACCCGATATCCTTGATGCAATCGCGCGCGATTTGATCGATGCGGCCCATGTAGTCGCGCAACTTGTCCTGATCCGTCAGGCCCACTTCCCCACCGATGACCACGCGGTTTGTTGTGGCAAATGTTTCTGCGGCGACTCGGGCCAGCGCATCTTCCGCAAGGAAAGCATCGAGCACGGCATCGGAAATACGGTCGCAGACCTTGTCGGGGTGGCCCTCTGACACGGATTCAGAGGTAAAAGTGTAGTTCTCACGAGACATGGGAGTTGCTCCATTAAAGAAAATCCGCCACGTCAGGAAGCCGTTGTGGCGGTCAAGCGTGCATAGGTGGCAGGGTGCTTGGCGTCAATCCTTAACTGACCGCGTTGCGGGCGCGCAGACCACAAAACATCAAGATTACAAGGAAAAATGCGACGATCGGCATGTCCCCCATGCGCGCGTAAATCGTCTTCGCACGTGCAGGTGGCAATGGCGCGTCAATCCATCCGGCTTCACTCAGCCCGATCCGGTGTGTGATCTGACCCGTGGCGTCAATCATCGCCGTCACGCCCGTATTGGCAACACGGATCGTCGGCAGGCCCTGTTCAGCACTGCGCAAGCGCGCCTGTGCGAGATGCTGATAAGGGCCGGAAAACTCCCCAAACCAGGCGTCGTTGGTAATGAGCAACAGAAAATCTGGCCGCGTGTCATAGCCGCCCACATCGCGCGGGAAGACGCCTTCATAGCAGATCAGCGGCAAAGCCCGCCCCAACGGGCCAAGATCCAGCACCTGCGGCCCGGGCCCCGGCGCGTACCCACCGCCCGTGGTGTCCGCAAGACCAAAGATACCAAACTTCGCAAGCGTGTCGCCAAAGGGCACGTATTCGCCAAATGGGACAAGATGGTGTTTGTCATACACAGCACCCACATCACCTTCGGCGTCCAACCATATGAGAGAGTTGAAGAAATCGTCACCATCGAAGCGCTGCAATCCGGCCACGACAGGCACGCCACCCGCCGCGTCCGACATAGCATCAAACCATGATTCCGCGCGGGACAGCAGCGTGGGAACAGATGTTTCGGGCCAGACGATCAGGTCCGGTGTCACGTCATCCGTCCCTGCCGTGAAATCCAGTTTTCGCTCGAAATTGCCTGGGATTTTGTCGGGGTCCCACCGCTCCTGTTGAGGCTCTGACGGGTGCACAAGACGGATCAGCGGCGCATTGTCTGTTGGAGGTAGGACGGGCGTCGCCACCATGCCTGCGAAAAAAAGGACGGCGGGCACGCCCAAAGCTCCGCCGCCTTTGACCCAATCTCTCTCTATCAGGAACGCCACCCCAACCGCGCCCAGCGCAACGAGGGCAGTCAACCCCAATGATCCCGCGAAAGAGGACCAGTGCAGAACAGGCGTATCAATCCAGACATGACCCACCTGCGCCCAAGGGAACCCGGTAAAAAAGTACCCCCGCGCAGCCTCCGTGAGAACGAAAGCAGAAATAAATCCAAGGGCTTGGCCTCTTACGAGGTATGTTAGCCAACCCGTGGCAGCCCAGAAAAATCCAAAGTAAAAACACGCCGCCGACAGCGCAATTGGGGCCAGCCAACCGTGGCGGGCGACATCCACAAGGAACGGCTCAACAAGCCACATGAGAGCCACTGCGAAGTAGCCAGCCCCCGCAGCCCAGCCGAGGCCCAGCGCATGTTTGCCACTACGGGACTTGCGCAAAAGCGCAAAGAGGATGCCAATTGCCAACAAGGTTAGCGGCCATAAGTCAAAAGGGGCCTGCCCCAGCGCCGCTATACCGCCCAACGCAGCGCAGATGAGCCCCTGTGTCCACGCACGTTGGGCAAGAGCCCGGTCCAACCTCGCCTGCACCACGCGTTACGTACCCTGTGTTGCCGCCTGGCCGGGTAGCCTGACGCGCAATCGTTTGATCCTGCGCGGATCGGCATCGATCACTTCGAAGACCGTGCCGCCGGGATGCTCCACCATTTCACCACGCACCGGAACACGCCCCAACAGCATGAAGAGAAGACCACCCAGCGTGTCTATCTCTTCCTCGTCAATCTCCTCCTCGGAGGTCAGAGAAATTCCAATCTCTGCTTCGAAATCTTTAAGCGGTGTTTTAGCTAATGCGACATAGGCGCCAGACTTTTCCACAAAAAAGTAGGTATCTTCATCAGCATCATGCTCATCTGCAATTTCGCCCACAACCTGTTCGACCAGGTCTTCGATGGTCACAAGCCCGTCCACCCCGCCATATTCGTCGATGACAAGAGCCATGTGGCGGCGTTCGTTCTGCATCTTCTGAAGCAACACACCAATGGGCATGGAGGCAGGAACGTAGACCAGCGGGCGCAGCAGTTTTTTCAGCGAAAACCGTCCGCCATTGCCATTGAACCCATGCTTCAACGCAAAGTCTTTCAGATGGGCAAATCCCATCGGCGTGTCCAGCGTCCCTTCATAAACCGGCAACCGCGTCAGCCCGCTTTCGCGGAATGTCGTGACCAACTCATCTTTTGTGCTTTCAATCGGAACTGCCACAATATCCGATCGCGGGATGGCCACATCCTCAACCGTAAGTGTACGCAGGTTCAGCATGCCCACGGATTGCGGCTCAGGCGCCAATGGCGCTTCTTCCGATAAAGGGGTTTCGTTGAGGGTGAGTGCACCAATCATCTTGCGGAAGAACCCGGGTTGGTCCGTCCTTGATATCTCGCTCTCGTCGTGACCGTCCGCCTGCGCGCTCCGCGCTGCGGTAGAAGATCCGTCCGTTGTGTCGCCCATTGTCCTCATCCAAAAAGCAGGGAAACCCTAATATGGGTTAGGAATGCCCAATTTGCCAAGTATTTCTATCTCGATGCCTTCCATCAACGTGGCATCTTTGTCACGGACGTGATCATAGCCCAACAGATGCAGCGTCGCATGTACCATCAGGTGGGTGGCATGTTGCACCAGCGGCATGCCCGCGGCCTCCGCTTCCGCAAGGCAAGTGTCGTAGGCAATGGCGATGTCGCCCAGTTCTTGATCCAGAGGGGGGTGAGGCTCACCACCGGGGTCTTCGGCGCCTCGTTCTTCTGACGGCCAAGAAAGCACATTGGTCGGTCCCGGTTTTTCGCGAAACCCTTCATTCAACGCGGATATGCGCGCATCATCGCAGGCCAGCACGCTGATCTGCCACGCTCCAGGCTCCAGTAAGTGGGCAATCACGGCCTTCGCGGCCGCCTCAGACAGCGTTTTGAAGCCGATATCGGCCCAGCGTTGATCCTCAAAGCTAATCTCGGTGATCATCGCTCACCCGTCTGCGTCATAGGCCTCTATGATGGCGGCAACAAGCGGGTGGCGCACCACATCCTTGGAGGTAAAATAATTGAATGAAATCTTAGGGATAGACTTTAGCAATCGTTCAGCGTCGTGCAGGCCGGAGGTGACACCGCGCGGCAGGTCAACCTGACTGCGATCGCCGGTGATAACCATGCGGCTGCCTTCGCCCAGTCGGGTCAGGAACATTTTCATTTGCATGGACGTTGCGTTTTGCGCCTCATCCAGCACGACAAATGCGTTGGACAATGTCCGCCCGCGCATGAAGGCCAGCGGTGCAATCTCGATCCGCTTCTCTTCAATGAGTTTCGCCACCTGTTTCGACGGCAGGAAGTCGTTCAGCGCGTCGTACAAAGGCTGCATGTAGGGGTCGACCTTGTCTTTCATATCTCCGGGCAAGTATCCCAGCTTTTCCCCTGCTTCCACGGCGGGGCGGGACAGGATGATACGATCCACCTTTCCTTCAATGAACATCGAAACGCCCGCGGCCACGGCAAGGTAGGTTTTCCCTGTCCCCGCCGGGCCAATGCCAAAGGCCAGTTCGTGGTTGAAGAGAGACAGCACATAAGCCTTCTGTGCGTCCGTGCGCGGCTCCACCAGTTTCTTGCGGGTCTTGATTTCCACGGAACCGCCGCGAAACATCTCAAGCTGGTCGCCAGCAAAGCTGTCATCCACCGGTTCCGGGCTGCCCATGCGCAATTCGCGATCCACGTCTGCCGCTTCCACGCTGCGCCCGGCCTCCAGCCGTTCGTACAAAGAGGTCAAAACAGAGGCCGTGGCCGTCGCGCTGTCCTTCTCCCCAATGATCGCCAACTGATTCCCTCGCCGCATGATTTGAACGCCCAGCTGACGCTCCACCTCAGCCAGATTGCGATCATGTTCCCCGCAGAGGTCGATCAGCAAAAAATTGTCAGGAAATTCAATGACCTCTTCGTGCAAAGCGGTTGGGTCATCTGTTGGCGGCAAGGCTCTTTGTGCCAAAAAATTCTCCTGGTTTCGCGTGTCCCTAAGGGTAGCCTGCCAACTGGATGGGACAACTGCAAGACCCACCCTGCATCACATTTAAAATGCCGCGAAGGTCACCCCTCGCGGCATCTTTTTTGGGCTTGAACCCTGGTCAGATCGGGTCAGAGACCGGTGAACCTGACTTGAACGGACCAGTCGCCGTGTTGGGCGGCGCGGTGCCGGAACAGACCGGTTTTCCATAAGGGTCGAGCCGTTGTGACAGATACCCTTCGGCGCCGTCATCAATAATCCAGTGGTCACAACCATTGGGATCAACCCAGATGCCGGCCTGAAGTTGGCTCAGGTGTTTGCTGTCGATGCCGCGGTCCACGGTTTTATCGACTTTATTGCCGCAAGCGGACAGGGCAACACCAGCCGCCAGCAGCATTGTAAGTTTGAGTGCTTTCATAATGTCCCCCTAGCGAATGCAGATGATTTCAACGCGGCGGTTCTTCTGCATTCCCGCAGCCGTCGCGTTGGAGGCTTTGGGCAGACGTTCGCCATAGCCCCGCACATCCGCGATCCGGGCGCCGGAACTTGCTGCGATCGACGCAACCGCGGTGGCGCGGCGATAGGACAAATCAAGATTGTATTGATCCGAAGCGCGGCTGTCCGTGTGACCGGTGATGATGTAAGATGTGGCGCCGGCCTGCTGGAAGAAACTGGCGAGACGCTGCTTGCCCGCCGCAGAAATGCGGGCACTGTCAGTCGCGAACAGCTGGTCTGAATTCATAACGCCACAAACATTGCCCCGGCGGCAGACCGGGATGCCCTGGCGGTTCACATGGGGGGTCATATACCCTTCCCAACCGTCATCCATCACCCAATGTTCGCATCCATCCGGGTCAACCCAAACGGTCGGTGTATAGTTTTCGCCGATCACAGTGCGTTGCGTTTGCGCGGCAGCATCAGTGGCGAGAAAAGCGGTTCCCAAGGCGGCGGCAGCAATACCACCCAAGACACCGCGAAAAGACTTCGCAAGATAATCGTGCACAGCCCCTATCCTTTTTTTTTGATCCCCCACATCGCTTGAAGGAACCGGGCAGATACCTCATGAGCGATGCAATTTATCCTTTGAGTGTAACAAGTTTCGATGCGTTGTGAAGGCCCAATAGACCTTGATTGCGGCCTTAAAAATAACAACCAGAGGGCAATCTGAGCTTAAATTTCATCCACAGATCGGATGCAGAAGGTGATCCGAGCGAATCCGTTGCGCGCCAGACAGGCGCGCCGAATCAGGACGCAATGATGCGACCAGCCAAAGAATTGGCCGCGCTTTCAGTGATTTCCACCTTGGCGATATCGCCCGCCTTGACCGGTGCATCCGCGACATGGACAGCGTGCAGGTAATCGGATTTTCCAACCATCTGTCCGGACAAGCGTCCGGGCTTTTCAAAAAGCACGCTGACGGTGCGTCCGACCATGCTGTCCTGTATATCCCGCTGCTGGCACGTGATCAGAGCCTGCAACCGTTGCAGGCGGTCTGATTTCACAGTCTCGTCCACCTGATTCCGCTCTGCGGCAGGTGTGCCGGGACGGGTCGAATATTTGAAGGAATAGGCGTAGCCGTAGCCCACCTCCTCCACCAGATCCATGGTGGCCTGAAAATCTGCCTCAGACTCTTCAGGAAAGCCCACGATGAAATCACCCGACATAAGGATGTCGGGGCGCGCTTCGCGGATGCGTTCGATCAGACGAAGGTAGCTTTCGGCTGTATGCTTTCGGTTCATGCGCTTGAGAATGTGGTCGCTGCCCGATTGCACCGGCAGGTGCAGATACGGCATCAGTTTTTCGCAGGTGCCGTGGGCTTCGATCAGATCGTCGCTCATATCATTGGGGTGGGACGTGGTGAAACGAATGCGTTCCAACCCGTCGATGCCGTTCAACCCCCAAATCAGTTTTGCCAGGGACCAGTCGTTCCCATCAGGTCCCGCGCCATGATAGGCATTCACATTCTGCCCAAGCAGCGTAATTTCCCGCACACCGCGGTCCACCAGATCGCGCGCTTCTTCCAGAATGCGCGTCGCCGGGCGGCTGACTTCCGCGCCACGGGTATAGGGCACCACGCAAAACGCACAAAACTTGTCACAGCCTTCCTGCACCGTCAGAAACGCCGCCGGGGCACGTTTGGCCTTGGGGCGCTGTTTCAGTTCTTCGAACTTGTCTTCCAGCGGGAAATCTGTGTCGAGCGCTTTCTCCCCTGCCCGCGCCTTTGCTTCAAGCGCTGGCAGGTTGTGATAGCTCTGCGGCCCCACCACCAGATCGACCAGCGGCTGGCGGCGCATGATCTCTTGGCCTTCGGCCTGCGCCACACAGCCCGCCACGCCGATTTTCAGATCAGGTTTTTCATTCTTCAGCTTCCGAAAACGGCCCAGCTCTGAATACACCTTTTCCGCCGCCTTTTCGCGGATGTGGCAGGTATTGAGCAGGATCATATC
>CAYMEC010000090.1:0-12026 GCA_964389425.1 uncultured Roseovarius sp. | reverse complement strand
GGCCGCGCTGAGGGCCTTGCCGGCCTATGTGGTGACGCCGCTGATGAACCTTCAGTTTTTGTGGATGGTCGTCATGGGGTTCGTGTTCTTTGGCGAGGTGCCGGGGGTGGGCACCTATCTGGGTGCGGCGATCATTATCGTTGCGGGGTCGTGGCTTGTCTGGGATGAGGCGCGAGAGCGGGAGAACCGGCCTGTGGTGCCTGCGGAATAGTTGGATCGGCGCGCTGTGGGCGCGGAATCAAGGCGCTTGCGCCGCCGCGCCTTCGGCAGGCCCCACCCAGGGTCTGGCGAAATTGTAATTGCAGGACATTGCTTGGATGGTCAGCGGGGTTGAACGATAAAGCGTTGCTGAACGGGAGTTGAGATCGCCAGACCGGGGCCTGACGAAGGCGCTGTGGTGCGCTTTACATGGAAAAGGAAGTGCCGCAGCCACAGGAGCTGGAGGCGTTGGGGTTCTCAATCGTGAAGCGCGCGCCGATCAGTTCTTCGGTGAAATCAATCGTAGCCCCACTGAGAAACGGCAGGGAGATCGCATCCACCACCACCTTTTCGCCTTCGCCCTCTCCGCGGCCTTCGAGCACCAGATCATCGTCGGCGGGCGCATCCAGCTTGATGTCATACTGAAAGCCCGAACATCCACCGCCTTCGACGGCCACGCGCAGCGCCTGACCTTCGGAGGCCGCACCAATCTCTGCCAGTCGGGCAAAGGCGCGTTCTGTGACGATGGGGGGCAGATCCATTTTCAACCTTCATGTTTTCATGGGGCTTGGGCGGGAATATAAGGGGCAGGGGATGAGGCGACAAGGACTTAAGAGATGCGGCAGGCATATGCCCTGGACCCCGATAAGGCGCGCCCGCGGCTGGTGGCGGAAGAGGAAAGCGCCTTCCGTTCGCCCTTTCAGCGGGACCGGGACCGGATCATCCATTCCAGCGCGTTTCGGCGCCTGAAGCACAAGACGCAGGTCTTTGTGGAGCATGAGGGCGACTATTTCCGCACGCGCCTGACCCATTCCATCGAAGTGGCGCAGGTGGCGCGCACGATTGCAGGCGCTTTGGGGCTCAACCCTGAACTGACGGAGGCTGTGGCGCTGGCCCATGATCTGGGGCACACGCCGTTCGGGCATACCGGTGAGGATGCGCTCAATGCGCTGATGGCACCTTATGGCGGGTTTGATCACAACGCGCAGGCGCTTCGGATCGTGACCTCGCTAGAGCGGCACTACGCGGAATTTGACGGGCTGAACCTGACTTGGGATACGCTGGAAGGGCTGGCCAAGCACAATGGGCCGGTGGTGAGCGACCTGCCAAAGGAGCTGCCGTGGGCCTTGGCCGACTACAACGCGCGTCATGATCTGGAATTGCACACCCATGCCAGTGCAGAGGCGCAGGTGGCGGCCCTGTCGGATGACATCGCCTATAACAATCATGATCTGCATGACGGGTTGCGCGCGGGGCTTTTTACCGAGGACGAGGTGGCGCATTTGCCGATCGTGAAGGGATGCTATGCGGAGGTGGACGCGGCCTATCCGGGGCTGGATCCGTACCGGCGGCGGCACGAGGCGCTCAGACGCGTGTTCGGGGAAATGGTGGGCAATGTGATCGACACGACGCGGGCCGGGCTTGCGGAGGCGGCACCTGAATCCGCGCAGGAGGTGCGTGAATTGGGCCGCGCAGTGGTGCGGTTTTCGCCCGAGATGTGGTCCGCTTTGCAGGAGATCAGGGCGTTCCTGTTTCAGCGCATGTATCGCGCGCCCAAGATCAATGACATGCGGGCGCGGGTGACCCATGTGGTTGAGGAACTTTTCCCCTTTTACATGTCCGCGCCGGACAACCTGCCGCGCCAATGGCAAAGCGCCGTGGCCCGGGCAGAGGATGATGTGGCGCTGGCGCGGCTTGTCAGTGATTACATCGCGGGCATGACCGACCGCTTCGCGCTGGAGGCCCATGCGCGTCTGCTGGGTGGGCCCGGTGGGGCGGGTGAAAGGCCGTAACGCCGCGACGGAATGTCATTGGCTTTGGGCGTGGTGGTCCCCTATATTGTCGTCATGATTGCGGAGCTCGGCCATTTTGCGCTGATCCTTGCCTTTGTGATGTCCCTTGTGACAGCCATTGTGCCTTTGATCGGTGCGCAGCAGAGACGGCAGGCCATGATGGCCGTGGCCGAACCCGGTGCCGTTTTGCAGTTCTTTCTCACCGGGGTTGCCTTTGCCGCACTGACCTATGCGTTCGTGGTGTCGGATTTTTCACTGCGGCTGGTGGTGGTGAATTCGCATTCGTTGAAACCGATGCTCTATAAGGTGACGGGTGTTTGGGGCAACCATGAAGGCTCCATGCTGCTCTGGGTGTTGATTGTCACGCTCTTCGGCGCGGTTGCGGCGTGGCGTGGCGGTGGGTTGCCACCGACATTGCGCGCACGCGTTCTGGCGGTGCAGAGCATGATCGCGGCGGCATTTTTTGCCTTTATCCTGTTTTCGTCTAACCCGTTTTTGCGGATGGCGGTCCCGCCCTTTGACGGACAGGACCTCAACCCGCTTTTGCAGGACCCCGGTTTGGCCTTCCATCCGCCGTTTCTGTACCTTGGATACGTGGGTCTTTCGATGACCTTCTCCTTCGCGGTGGCAGCGCTGATCGAAGGCCGGGTCGATGCGGCCTGGGGGCGTTGGGTGCGGCCTTACACGCTGGCGGCGTGGATGTTCCTGACGGTGGGGATCGGGCTTGGCAGCTGGTGGGCCTATTATGAACTGGGCTGGGGTGGGTTCTGGTTCTGGGATCCTGTCGAGAATGGCTCCTTCATGCCGTGGCTGATTGCGGCTGCCCTTCTGCATTGTGCGATCGTGGTGGAAAAGCGGGAGGCGTTGAAGGCCTGGACGATCCTTTTGGCCATCATCGCGTTCGGGTTTTCGATGGTGGGGGCGTTTATCACACGATCTGGCGTTCTGACGTCTGTACATGCCTTTGCGAGTGACCCGGAGCGGGGCGTGTTCCTGCTGATGATCCTTGGATTTTTCATGTTGCTTGGGCTGACACTGTTTGCGGCGCGTGCGCCGGTGTTGCAGTCCAAGGGCGTGTTTGGGCTCGTGAGCCGCGAATCCGCGCTGGTGCTGAACAACCTGATTTTGGTGGTGTCTGCTTTTGTCATTTTCGTGGGGACGATCTGGCCGCTGGTCAGTGAGCTTTTCTTTGATCGCAAGCTGTCGGTCGGGCCGCCCTTTTTCAATCTGGCCTTTGCGCCCTTCATGCTGGCGCTTGGGCTGGTTCTGCCTATTGGGGCCATGCTGCCATGGAAGCGGGCGCAGTTGGGGCGGATTGTACGTAAACTGATCCCGGCTTTCGTGCTGGCGCTGGCGGTGGGTGTGCTGGCCTATGCGGTGCAGACGGAGCGCAGCGGGTTGGGTCCGATCGGGCTCTTGCTTGGGGCGTGGCTCGTGATGGGCAGTTTCGTGGATCTGATGGCGCGGTCCGGACGGGGCACCCTGCGGGAGAGGCTGGGTCGTATGACGCGCCTGCCGCGGGCCGATTGGGGCAAAGCCGTGGCCCATGCCGGGCTGGGTGTGACCTTTGCCGGTGTGGCCGCGATGATGGCTTGGGAACAGGAAGACATTCGCGTGGCCGAGCCGGGCGACAGGTTCGAGATTGCTGGCTATACTTTGACCCTGGATGGCATTCGCGAAGTGCAGGGGCCCAACTACTACGCCACGGTGGGTGATCTGACGCTGGAGAAGGCGGGCACCGTGATCGGCACGATGCATCCGGAAAAACGCATCTATCCGGTGGCCAATATGCCCACGACGGAGGCCGCGCTGAACACTGGGTTTACGCGCGATATTTACGTGTCTTTGGGCGACCCCCAGCAAGGGGGGGGCTGGGCTGTCAGGACCTATTACAAACCACTGGCGAACTGGATCTGGGGTGGGTCTATCCTGATGGCGCTGGGTGGGCTGTTGTCATTGACCGACCGGCGGTACCGGGTGGCGGCCGGGGCTGCGAAAACGCGTCGGCGTAAGCCGTCACGGATGCCTGCCGAATGAAGCGGCTGGCCCTGATCCTGTGCATGATTGCGGCGCCTGTTTGGGCCGTTCAGCCCGACGAAGTGCTGGACGATCCGGAGTTGGAGGCGCGCGCAAGGGCGCTGTCTTCAGAGCTGCGTTGCCTGGTCTGTCGCAATGAAAGCATCGATGAATCCAACGCCCCCTTGGCCCGTGATCTGCGCCTCATGGTGCGGGAGAGACTGGTGGCAGGTGACAGCGATGACGACGTGATGGCCTTCGTGGTCGACCGGTACGGCGAATACGTCTTGCTGAAACCCACCTTGACGGGCAGCAACCTGATCCTGTGGCTGGCCGGGCCTGCGATGTTGTTGTTGGGGTTGGGCCTTGGCGTGGGATATCTGAGAGCCCGGTCGCGCAGCGAGGCGGCGACCGAGGTCGCGTTGTCGGACGATGAGAAGGCGCGGCTTGACCAGATCCTGAAAGAATGACGCGCGGTTGATCGTTTCCTCCGATGGGGATTGCGGCTAGGGTCTGCGAAATCCTGATCGAAGGGCGGGCGCCATGAAAGACTACCACTCCATTCAATTCACCGTTGAGGATGACATCGCGGTCATTCGCCTGAACCGGCCCGACCGGATGAATGCGCTGAGCGCGGAGATGCGGGCGGAGATCATTGATGCCGCGCGCATGGCCCCACGGCTGGCGCGCGTTCTGGTGCTGACAGGGGAAGGCAAGGCGTTTTGTGCGGGGCAGGACCTCAGCGATGATGCCGCTGCCGCCTCTGCGGATCTGGAGCGGGTCTTGCGCGACGAATACGTGCCGATGATTGAATCGATTGGCGATTGCCGCATTCCCACGATT
This sequence comes from uncultured Roseovarius sp., assembly GCA_964389425.1. GTDB lineage: Bacteria > Pseudomonadota > Alphaproteobacteria > Rhodobacterales > Rhodobacteraceae > Roseovarius. The sequence continues at coordinate 7,176 of CAYMEC010000090.1, read as the reverse complement.
TCGGCCGTGAATGGCCCGGCGGCGGGGGCCGGGGCCAATCTGGCGCTGTCAGCGGATGTGGTGATCGCCGCCGAGAGCGCGTATTTCCTGCAAGCCTTTGCGCGGATCGGGCTTATTCCTGATGCGGGTGGGACCTATTGGTTGCCACGCCAGATGGGGGCGGCGAAGGCGATGGGAGCAGCTCTTTTTGCGGAGCCGATTTCTGCGCGTCAGGCGGATGACTGGGGCATGATCTGGGAAGCGGTGGACGATGACGCGTTTGAGGATCATTGGCGCGACCGGGCCGCGCATCTGGCATCCGGACCGACGGAAGCCTACGCGCAGATGAAACAGGCCATCCGGGGCAGTTGGGAAAAGTCCTTCAAGGGCCAGTTGGATGTGGAGGCGCGGTTGCAAGGCGAATGCGGACGGACGCGGGATTTTCAGGAAGGCGTGCTGGCGTTTCTGGAAAAGCGCAAGGCCACGTTTGAGGGGCGGTGAATAGTCCTGTCAGTGTGGTAACGGGCAGAGCGGATTTGGCTGGACCCGGTCTGGTGATCCTATTCTTTGGCAGGCAGCACTTTATCCATAGGTCCCGTTGAACATCCGAGCGACATCCTGCAATTGCCATTTCGCCAGATCCTGGTGGGGGCCGGGCGAAGGCGCGGCGGGCTAAATCCCTTGATTCCGCGCCGGGCGCTCAGAGGGTTCAGCGGGGTTGCAGGACACGGATATTGGACGCCTTAAATGGCTGACCAATTGCTGCGACCTTTGCCATGGGCCTTCCATTGGCCAGAATTTCCACCCCATCACTGCGTTCCATGACGTCGAGCTGCAAATCCTGATCACCCTCTTCCACGATGACGGAGATCACCTCCTCCTCCGTGTCGAAATTGTCGAACTCCACCGGTGCGGCCTGCGAATCCCAGACCTGTCCTTGCAGGATCGCCGCTTCCAACCTGTCCTGCGGCCCCATCACCGGAGCTGGCGTCATGGGGAGGGTGCGGTGCTTCATCAGAAACGCGGGCAGGTCGTTTTGGCGGGGTAGGCGGGCGTGCAGACGTGGGATGGCCGGGCGGCGAAGAACAGGTTGAGGCATGGACGAGCGCGCGATTGGAACAAGACGTCCTATCCTGGCATGCGCCGTCTTAAGCCTGCGTAAATCGCCATAATAAACGCCCCGGATCACGTCCGGGGCGGATTGGTCTTGGTGGCTGCGGCGCGTTCAGCGGTTTTCCATATCCACGTAGTCGCGCAGTGTCTCACCCTGATAAAGCTGACGCGGGCGGCCGATTTTCAGCTGTGGATCGGCGATCATTTCTTTCCACTGGGAAATCCAGCCCACCGTGCGGGACACGGCAAAGATCGGCGTGAACATCGACGTTGGAAAGCCCATCGCCTCCAGGATAATACCGGAATAGAAGTCCACATTCGGGAAGAGTTTCTTCTCGGCGAAGTAATCATCCTCAAGCGCTTGTTTTTCCAGTTCTTTGGCGACCTGAAGGGTGGGGTTGTCCTCCACGCCAAGAAGTTCCAGCACCTCATCGGCGGATTGCTTCATGACCTTCGCGCGCGGGTCGAAATTCTTGTAGACGCGGTGCCCGAAGCCCATCAGGCGGAATTCGTCGTTCTTGTCCTTGGCGCGCGCGATGTATTCGGGGATGCGGTCGACCGTGCCGATCTCGCGCAGCATTTCAAGGCAGGCCTGGTTGGCGCCACCATGGGCCGGGCCCCAAAGACAGGCGATCCCCGCGGCGATGCAGGCGAACGGGTTCGCACCAGAAGACGACGCCAGACGTACCGTGGAGGTCGACGCGTTCTGTTCGTGATCGGCATGGAGCGTGAAAATCCGGTCCATTGCGCGGCTCAGGATCGGGTTCACCTGATAATCCTGCGCTGGAACAGCAAAGCACATGCGCATGAAGTTCGAGGCGTAATCCAGTTCATTGCGCGGATACACGAACGGCTGGCCAATGGAATACTTGTAGGCCATCGCTGCAATCGTTGGCATTTTCGCGATCAGGCGGATTGAAGCCACTTCCCGCTGCCAGGGATCGTTGATGTCGGTTGAGTCGTGATAGAACGCGGAGAGCGCGCCCACGACGCCCACCATGATCGCCATCGGGTGCGCATCCCGGCGGTAGCCACGGAACAGGAAGTGCATCTGTTCGTGCAGCATGGTGTGAGTGGTCACGCGGTTTTCAAAGTCTTCCAGTTGCGCAGCAGAGGGCAGTTCGCCGTAAAGCAGGAGATAGCAGACTTCGAGGAAATGTGATTTTTCGGCCAATTGGTTGATAGGGTAGCCGCGGTGCAGCAACTCGCCCTTGCCACCATCGATGAAGGTGATGGTGCTATCGCAGCTGGCGGTCGAGGTGAAGCCCGGATCATACGTGAAAACGCCCGCCTCGCCGTAGAGCTTGCGAATGTCGATCACATCCGGGCCCGCGGTGGGAGAGAATATGGGCAGGTCATATTCCATGCCCTCAATCGTCAATTTCGCAGATTTGTGTCCGTCCTTCATGGGCGTGCTTCCTTTTCTGGCGCTACGCCCCCCGTCTGAAGGCGCATCGAGTTGATCCGCCCTGAGTTCGGGCGTCTAAGGGCTGGCGGCCTCGCGCAGTCGAGCAAGCGACTCATCGCGTCCCAATACCAGTAACATGTCGAACACGCTCGGCGTTACGCTTTTCCCAGCGAGTGCGGCCCGCATGGGGCCTGCCAGTTTGCCGAATTTGGTATCGTTGGCCTCCGCAAAGGACTGCGTGACCGCCTCTAAATCCTCTCGCGTCCACGTAGCATTTTGCAACTGCGGCGTCAATTCATTCAGTATACCACGGGATACATCGTCAAGCGCCCCGGCGGCCTTCTCATCCGGTTCGATGGGGCGATCAGACAGAATAAAAGATGCTTTTTCAATCAGTTCCGGATAGTTCTTCGCGCGCTCCTTGAGGCAGTACATGCCGTGTGTCAAAAGGACCTCCTGCGCGTTCGTGAAGGGTTCACCGTTTGTTACAGCCCGGAATGCGCGCAGATCTTTCAGCAATGCAGCATCGTCCATCTTGGCGATGTGCTGACCGCTGAGATGATCAAGACGTTTGAAATCAAACCGAGCGGGCGATTTGCCGATGCCGGAGAGGTCGAACCAGTCCCGCGCCTGCGCATCTGTGAAGAATTCATCGTCGCCGTGGCTCCAGCCCAGGCGGGCCAGATAGTTGCGCATCGCAGAGGCCGGGTAGCCCATATCGCGATACTCCTCGACCCCGAGCGCGCCGTGCCGTTTGCTGAGTTTTTTGCCATCAGGCCCATGAATGAGCGGGATATGCGCATAGGTCGGCAGAGGCCAGCCCATGGCGGTGTAGATCATCATTTGCCGCGCGGCGTTGTTGAGGTGGTCGTCACCACGGATCACATGGGTGACGCCCATATCATGGTCATCGACGGCAACGGCCAGCATGTAAACCGGCGTGCCGTCAGAGCGCAGCAAAACCATGTCATCCAATTGATCATTGCGGATGGTCACATCGCCCTGAACGGCGTCGCGGATCACGGTTTCCCCGTCCTGAGGGGCCTTGATCCGGATCACGAAAGGCGCGTCCGGGTGCGCGTCCGGGTGCGCGTCAGGGGCAGCGTCCCGCCAGGGGCTGCGGAAGAGCGTGGAGCGGCCTTCGGCCTTCGCGGCCTCGCGGAATGTTTGGATTTCTTCCTGTGTGGAGAAGCACTTATAGGCCTTTCCTGATGTCAGAAGTTCCTGCGCAACCTCGGCGTGGCGGTCGGCCCGCTCGAACTGGGAAATCACATCACCATCGTGGTCAAGACCGAGCCATGCCATGCCATCCAAGATCGCTTGCGTCGCCTCCGGGGTGGAGCGTGCGCGATCGGTGTCTTCGATCCGCAACAGGAATTTGCCACCACGGCCCCGCGCATAAAGCCAGTTGAACAGCGCCGTGCGCGCCCCGCCGATATGCAAGAACCCCGTGGGGGATGGCGCGAAACGGGTGACAATCTGACCGGACATGTTCGTGGTTAACCTTTCGTAAACGCGGGTTGCTTAGGCTTTGGGGGTCTTTGGCGGGCAAGCTCTATCGGCCCCAAGTGGTGGAGACAAGCCTTGCAGCGCTCCCTCGTTATCCCTGGCGATTTCACTGGCCGCATCCGGATCCCGGTCATTGCGATGTGGACAGCGCAGCGCGGGCATTTGTTCCATTGGTCCCCGGTATTTTTTGGCGCGGGTGTGGGGGTATATTTCGGCCTGAAATCAGAACCTTCTGGCACGTTCTTCGTGTTGTTATGCGGCGCTGTCTTGTTGATGTCCGGGATTCTGGTTGTGTGGCGGAGCCTGTGGGCGCCCGTGTTGTGGGCGCTGCTGCTTTTTGCACTGGGCGTTGCGGCGGCCGGGCTGAGAGCGCATTCCGTCGCCGGGCCCGTGCTGGACTGGCGTTATTACGGTGCGGTGGAAGGTCGGATCGTGGGCATGGATCGATCCGGGTCTGATGCGTTGCGGCTGACGCTCGACAGGGTGGTGCTGTCCAATGTGCGACCCTTCAAGACGCCGAACCGAGTACGGGTATCCTTGCATGGCCAGCAAGGATTCACCGATCTGCGCCCCGGGACCACCGTCATCATGACCGCCCATCTGTCGCCCCCGTCTGGCCCGGTCGAACCGGGCGGCTTTGATTTCCAGCGCCATGCCTGGTTTTTGGGGTTGGGCGCCGTGGGCTACACACGCACGCCTGTTCTGACACTGGCCCCGCCCGAGGGCGGGCAATGGCAGTTCAAGGCTCGTATGGCCCTGTCCGCCCGTGTGCAAGAAAAGCTGCCGGGGGAAGCCGGGGGATTCGCGGCGGCGATCATGGCGGGGGACAGATCCGGTATCGCGCAGGAGACGCTTTTTGACCTGCGCGTGTCCAATCTGGCGCATTTGCTGGCGATCTCGGGCCTGCATATGGCGCTTCTCACGGGGTTTGTCTTCTCCGCGCTGCGGCTCGGGTTGGCGGCCGTGCCGCGGATCGGGCTGCGCGTGCCCGCCAAGAAAGTATCTGCCGTTGGTGCGCTGATTGCGGGGGCAGGGTACCTGGCGCTGTCGGGCGGGAACGTGGCGACAGAGCGGGCCTTCATCATGGTGGCGGTCATGCTGTGCGCAATCCTGGTTGATCGGCGTGCGCTGTCTTTGCGATCCGTGGCGATTGCCGCGATGATCGTTTTGGCGCTGCGGCCCGAGGCCCTGTTGGGGCCGGGGTTTCAAATGTCCTTTGCCGCCACAACGGCGCTGGTTTTCGTGTTCAACCTGATCCGCGACTACGAGGTGTCCTTTGGCCCCAAATGGATGCAGCCCGTTCTGGGTGTCTTCATGTCGTCGCTTGTGGCGGGCCTCGCCACCGCACCGATTGCGGCGGCGCATTTCAACCAGTTCGCTCATTACGGGTTGATCGCCAACCTGTTGAGCGTGCCCTTGATGGGAGTCCTGGTGATGCCTGCTGCCGTCTTGGCGGCCTGTCTCATGCCCTTGGGCCTTGATTTCATTCCGCTTTGGGTGATGGGGCTGGGGCTTGACTGGATTCTCGGTGTGGCCAACTGGACAGCAGGGCTTGAGGGGGCGCGCGGCATGGTTGCCTCGCCCGCGGCTCATGTGCTGCCTCTGTTGGCGCTTGGCGCACTCTTTGTCGTTCTTTGGCAAGGCCGGGCGCGGTTCATCGGGGGGGTGCCCTTCGTGTTGGGGCTGTTCCTGTGGTCGGGCACCGAGAGGCCCGCTGTCCTGATTGCAGATACAGGTGGGTTGATCGGGGTCATGACACCCGAAGGCCGCGCTTTGAACCGCGAACGTGGGGCAGGGTTCGTGGCGCTCAACTGGTTGGAAAACGACGGGGACAAAGCCACGCAGGAAGGGGCGCATTCACGCTGGGCGGCGGCGGGCCATGACTGGCCGATCATCGCGCTTCGTGGTCAAAGGGCAGTGGATGGGGTGACAGGGTGCGACGGGGCAAAGTGGTTGGTGATGAACAAGAATCCCGCCTCTATTCTACAGTTTGACGGTTGTCAGATCCTAACACCCGCGTCCTTGCAAAAAACAGGCGCCATCGCGCTTTATGACCGCAATGGCACCTTGGAGCCTGTCACTGCGCGCCAAGTCACCGGCGCACGGCTTTGGAATTCTCAGTAGGTGCGGATCAGACCCACCAACCGGCCCTGCACGCGCACCTTGTCGTCGGGCAACACACGGGTTTCATAGGCGGGGTTTGCCGCTTCAAGAGCAATGGCATTGCCGTTGCGGTAGAATTTTTTCAGCGTCGCTTCCTGATCTTCTACAAGTGCCACGACGATATCGCCGTTATCGGCCACATCAGTTTCGCGGATGACCACGATGTCGCCACTGTTGATCCCGGCCCCGATCATCGAATCGCCTTTGACTTCAAGGGCATAGTGGCCTGCTTTGCCGCTGATCATGTCGCCCGGGACAGAAATGTTCTGTGACCCATCGGCGATGGCCTCAATCGGCACACCGGCTGCAATGCGGCCCATCAACGGCACGCTCATCACGGCGGCCTCCACCACCTGTGCGGCGACGGGCGCTGGTACGGGCGCGGGTTTGGACCCTTCGATGACCCGCGGCACGAAACCGCCGGCGTCACCGCTCAGGCTTTCGGGCAGTTTCACAATTTCCAGCGCACGGGCGCGGTGGGCGAGGCGACGGATGAAGCCACGTTCTTCCAAGGCGGTGATCAGCCTGTGGATCCCCGACTTGGACCGCAGATCCAGCGCGTCTTTCATTTCGTCAAAGCTGGGCGGTACCCCATCGCGTTGCACCCGTTTATGGATGAATTCCAGCAGATCGAGCTGCTTCTTGGTGAGCATTATCCTGTCCTCCGGTCTCCGGTCGTCATGCTTTGTTCTACGCATGTTCTTGTTTTGTGTCAACTGGGCCGTGCCGGACTGTGTATGTTCCTGTGGATAAGTCGGCTCAGAGAGGCAGGTAGTCCATGATGTCCCCGGCCTTGCGCGGGCCGTCCCCCGGCGGGCGGATCATGAGGGCGTTGGACTGGGCCAGCACCGTCAGCAGAGAACTGTCTTGCCGATCCGCGGGCGCGATGCGGTCCTGATCCGCGACAGCACGCATGTAGTGTTCGCGCGGACCGTTTTGGGGAATGTCGTGGGCGAGCGACGCGCGCAAGCGAGGCGCGGGCGCGCCGGGAAAACCTAGCATAA
>CAYMEC010000089.1:0-12362 GCA_964389425.1 uncultured Roseovarius sp. | reverse complement strand
ATGCGCGGCCTGACCCCGGCGATGGCGGGACACGTGATCGCGCGGGCAGACGTCAATCGCCCCGATCTGCGCTGGCCCTTTCCAGACCGCATGGCCGAACGGCTGACCGGCAAACAGGTACAGAGCCTCCGCCGCCGCTCGAAATACATCCTCGCCGATCTCAGTTCCGGCGAAACGCTCCTTATTCATCTGGGCATGTCCGGCCGCATGCTCATCTCAGGCGACCCATTGGGCCAGTTCGTCCATGATCACCCCGCGCCGGAAAAGCATGACCACGTTGTCTTCCACATGGAAAACGGCGCGCGGATCACGTTCAACGATCCCCGCCGTTTTGGCGCGATGGATCTGATGGACACCGCCACCGCCGATCAACACAAACTGCTGAGCGTCATCGGCCCCGAACCCTTGGGCAATGCCTTTGATGAGGCCTATCTGGTGGCCGCCCTCAAAGGAAAAAACACCCCCATCAAAGCCGCCCTTCTGGATCAACGCATCGTGGCAGGCCTTGGCAATATATATGTATGCGAGGCGCTCTATCGCGCGGGCATCTCTCCCAAGCGGAAAGCGGGCGCGATTTCGAAGGCCCGCGTGGCCGCGCTCGTGCCCATCATCCGGCAGGTCTTGCAGGATGCGATTGAGGCGGGCGGATCGACGCTCCGGGATTTCAAACAGGCCGATGGCGAACTCGGCTATTTCCAGCACAGTTTCGATGTCTATGGCCGCGAAGATGACCCCTGCCGCCGAGATGGCTGCGGCGGGAACATCAAACGCGTCGTGCAATCGGGCCGCTCCTCCTTCTACTGCGCGACCTGTCAAAAGTAAGGTTGAACCCGCCCTCCCCGGTGATACCCTGCCGTGAGGCAATCTGAGGAGTCACCCATGGGCTATGAAACCATCATCGTGGATATCGAAGACCACGTTTCGGTCATCAAACTGAACCGGCCTGATGCGCTGAATGCGCTCAACGCCCAGCTGATCGAAGAGGTGATGGATGCCCTGCAGAAGGGCGAGGCCGACAAGAACGTACGCTGCTTCATCCTGACCGGGTCGGAGAAAGCCTTCGCCGCCGGGGCCGACATCAAGATGATGAGCTCCAAGAGCTTCACAGAGGTCTACACCGAAGATCTCTTTGGCGGGTTCGCCGACGACTTCCTGCGCATCCGCAAACCCATTATCGCGGCCGTGAGCGGCTACGCCCTCGGCGGCGGCTGCGAATTGGCCATGATGTGCGACTTCATCATTGCTTCGGAAAGCGCCAAGTTTGGCCAGCCGGAAATCAATCTGGGCGTCATGGCGGGCCTTGGCGGGTCCCAACGCCTGACACGGTTTGTGGGCAAATCGAAATCCATGGAAATGAACCTGACGGGCCGCTTCATGGACGCGGAGGAGGCAGAACGCTCCGGCCTCGTATCCCGCGTGGTGCCAAACGACAAACTGCATAAAGAGGCGATGGCGGCGGCGGTGAAAATCACCGAGAAATCCATGATCGCCGTGCGCGCCGTGAAAGAGGCGGTGAACCGGTCCTATGAGATGACCCAGCGCGAAGGGCTTCTCTATGAACGCCGCATGTTCCATTCGCTTTTTGCCACAGAGGATCAAAGCGAAGGCATGTCCGCCTTCGTGGAAAAGCGCGTAGCGCGGTTCGAGGACAAGTAGAACAGAGCGCCTTCGTCAGGCCCCGGTCTGGTGATCCCGAGTTTTGATCAACAGCACTTTATTCATATGTTCCCGCTGACCACCCGAGCGACAGCCTGCAATTCCAAATTCGCCAGGCCCTGGGTGGGGCCTGACGAAGGCGCGGCGGCGCAAACGTCTTGATTCCGCGCCCGCAGGAATTCAGTACATAAAGCGCAAATCTGTAAATTGGCCCCGCAGGTCCGCAACACGCGAGGCAACGGCGTCCGGCTCTGATCCCAATCCCTCTGCAATCAACTCCGCCAGCGCTGGCGCATGATCCGGGGTAACGCCCCAGCGCACCAATTCTGGCGTGCCAATGCGCAGCCCATTCATATCGCCTTCGACAGGATCAAGCGGCAGCCCGATCCCACAGGCTAGGAACCCCGCGCGGCGCAGGGTCTTGGATGCGGCCTGCCCGCCACCATACCTCGCGGCTTCCACGGCGAATTGATGCGAGGTCGTGAAGCCGCGCGCCTTGGCAAACACCGGCACACCGCGCGCGTCTAAAGCCTTCGCCAAAGCGTGGGCCAGATCGATCATGGCGCGCGCATAATCCACCCCAAAACCACGCCAATCCAGCAGGCTCACCGCCAGGGCCGCGGATTTTGCAGCATCGAAATTCGCCGTCATTCCCGGGAAGGCGATTGTGTCCAGCCGTTCGGCCATCTCCTTCTCATTGGTCACGATCAATCCACCCGCCGGGCCACCAAGGCTTTTGTAGGTGCTCATCGTCATGACATGTGCGCCCTCGTTCAGCGGGTTCTTCCACGCCCCGCCCGCGATGATCCCGCATTGATGCGCGGCATCAAACAACACCTCGGCGCCGATCTCATCCGCAATCCCGCGCACCTCCGCCACGGGATGCTCAAACAGGTTCAGCGACCCACCCACCGTAATGAGCCGGGGCTGTTCCCTCATCGCCATCGCCCGCAGACCATCCAGATCAAGCGTGTAGCCATCGCCATCAATCGGCGCCTCAAGCACCCGCAGCCCATAAAGCCCGGCGCAGCCGGGTCCATGATGGGTCACATGTCCACCGATGGAGGCCGGGGGCGCGATGATCGTATCGCCCGGTTTGCAAGTGGCCATGAACGCGTAAAGATTGGCCATCGCGCCCGAGGCCACGCGGATCTCGGCAAAGCGCGCGCCGAACACATCTGCGGCAAGCCCGGCGGCGATCACTTCGATCTCTTCAATCGCCTCCAGACCCATCTCATATTTGTCTCCCGGATAGCCCAGCGACGGGCGCGATCCCAAACCGCTGGCCAGCATCGCCTCCGCCCGCGGGTTCATCACATTCGTGGCCGGGTTCAGGTTGAAACACTCCCGCTCATGAATTCGGGCGTTCTTTGCGACAAGATCGCTCAGCCGGTCATAAAGCGTGGCATCGCCCTGCCCTGCCATGGACTTCGCGATTGCGCCCTCGCGCGTCTGCGCAACACCTGGCAACCAGGGACGGTGATCAAGCGGCATGGGCATCCTCCTTGCATTGCGATGAGTCGCTCGGACGACGACTCATTTGTGACGTTTGAGTAACACAGCCGCGATTCCGCCACGAGCCTCGCCCGAATCCTTGATCAAATCACCATCACATGAACCGGGCCTCAAATTCCCTTTGCAAGCACGCGAATCTCCGGTATACGCCGCCGCTATACATGCGCGTGCGGCCCGCTCAGGCTTGATCTTTCCGAAGAGTTTGTCTTCGGCTTGGGCGTTCTGTCACGTGTTTAGGAATTGAAACGCCCGAATAAAGGTCTGAAAAGCATGGCAAATAGCCCTCAATCCAAGAAACGCGCGCGTCAGAACGAACGCCGCTTTGCCGTTAACAAGGCACGCCGCTCCCGCATCCGGACATATTTGCGGAAAGTCGAAGAAGCGATTGCATCCGGCGACAAGGACGCCGCGCAATCTGCGCTGCAAGCCGCTCAGCCGGAGCTGATGCGCGGTGTGACCAAAGGCGTTTTTCACAAAAACACCGCCGCGCGGAAAATGTCCCGTCTGGCGTCGCGCGTGAAGGCGCTGGGCTAAAAACGCCCCATAAACCTTTGATCAAAAACGGCGGGCGCAGGATCCCGCCGTTTTTCGTTTCGGGGTCGCAACAAAACACCCACCGATTCTTTTTGCCGATTTTCAGGTCAAGCCCCTAAGAACGGTTGCCGCCTCTTCACGGCGCTTGTTAGTTTCGTCAAGCGAATCTGCAAGGGGGATTGGCTGCCACCTTCACTCTTCGGAGGTTACAATCGCTGGTACGAGTTCGGGTCGATTTAGGCCTCATCAAACCAGAGCTTCGATTGAACTGACCGTGAGTGTGACGCGCTTGCCAGAAATGGCGGGTGGGCCAAGTCCAGACCAGGGTTGCGTCGCAGCAATAGGCCAGGCGTGGGGGACATGCGCCGACGGCTTGCGGCAAAACCCTCGTGCCCGGCAAGGGCGCCTGCACCTGTTGGTCCAACCGGCAGGTATGGGCGGCGACGGTCTGGCGATAATTGCGGCTTCGTCGGGGGCGGGTTTTAACGTGCGCCCTTGGAATTGGGACTACAGTCGCGGAATGGGATGAGAATGACTTTGGAAGAGTGGGGCGCTGTCAAGAACGAACTCCGGGAAACAGTCGGAGCACATAACTACACAAGCTGGATTGAACCGCTGGATCTGAGGGAAGTGACGGACGGTGTCGCGATTTTCGACGTACCGACCAGCTTTCAAGGCAATTACGTGTCGCAGAATTTCGGCGACAAGATTCTCTACAAGGTCAGTCAGGTGAACCCGGATATCCGGCGTCTGGAATTCAGCGTGCCAACAGTGCGCCGGGTCCACAAAGGGGCCGTGCGCCCGGTGAACGCTCCGATCAAAGAGGCGGGGACGTCTGCGCCGGCAAATTCCAGCGCCAAGCCGGGCGTTGCAAAACTCTCTGCCCGGCCCAGCCGATTGACCTTCCGCAATGGCAATGGCGGCGATGGGCATTTCCCGGCCGCACCACTGGATGAACGCTTTACCTTTGACCGGTTCGTCGTGGGCAAACCCAACGAACTGGCGCATGCCGCCGCGCGCCGCGTGGCCGAAGGCGGGCCTGTCACGTTCAACCCGCTCTTTCTTTATGGCGGCGTGGGCTTGGGCAAAACGCATCTGATGCACGCCATCGCATGGGAACTGCAAACCGCGCGCCCTGATCTCAACGTGCTCTACCTGTCTGCTGAACAGTTCATGTACCGCTTCGTGCAGGCCTTGCGCGACAAGAAGATGATGGATTTCAAGGAAATGTTCCGCTCCGTCGACGTGCTGATGGTCGACGACGTGCAATTCATCGCCGGCAAGGATTCCACGCAAGAGGAATTCTTCCACACCTTCAACGCGCTCGTGGATCAGAACAAACAGATTGTCATTTCCGCCGACCGCGCGCCGGGGGAAATCGAAGACCTGGAAGACCGCATCAAATCTCGTCTGCAATGCGGGCTGGTGGTTGACCTGCATCCGACCGACTACGAATTGCGCCTTGGCATCCTGCAATCCAAGGTCGACCGCTACAAGGCCGACTACCCCGATTTGCAAATGGATGACGCCGTGCTCGATTTCCTCGCGCAACGGATCAGCACCAATGTCCGCGTGCTCGAAGGCGCACTGACCCGGCTCTATGCCTTTGCCTCGCTGGTGGGCACGGAAATCACACCCGAAATGGCGCAGGATTGCCTCTCGGACATCCTGCGCACGTTCGAGCGCAAGATCTCAATCGAGGAAATCCAGCGCCAAGTGTCCGATCACTACAACATCCGTCTCGCCGATATGATCGGCCCCAAACGTGTCCGCAGCTTCGCGCGGCCTCGTCAGGTGGCCATGTACCTGTGCAAGCAAATGACCCGCCGCTCCCTGCCGGAGATTGGCCGCCGCTTCGGTGGGCGTGACCACACCACGGTCATGCATGGCGTCAAACGGATCGAAGAGCTGCGCCATTCCGACGCCCAGATCGCCGAAGATCTGGAAATGCTGCGCCGGAGTTTGGAAGGCTAACCTTCTCAAACGCGTTCGGCTGGCCCGGAACCCCTAAGGGGAAAGGCCATTGTCAATGCATCAGGCGGCGCGCCATCGGCGCGTCTTTTTCTTTTGCTCACCAATGCAGGGACGCGCTCAACGCTGGGCCTCGCGGCATAGCGGAACTCGCACCGCGGAAAAATGTGTTACGCTCCTCGGAAATATTTTTTTAAGGAGATTTTCCGTGGACAGAAATTCGCTCATTGCCCAAATACAAGCCGAACAGAACCTTGAGCGCGCCCAGACACTGGTCGAACTTCTCAAGGCTGTTGATGACGATTCCCGCAACAGACGTATCTTCTGGTCCAACCCGCTCATGCTGGCCGTCGCGGGCGGTGTGATCTCCGTTCTGGGCAGCATCGTCGCCGGTGCGCTTCAACACTTCAGCGAGATTGAGCTGGAACGCCGCAAGGCCATCAACCTTCTGGTCAACGACGCCATCGCCAGCAGCGCCGAAGTGTCCATTGCCAATCTGAATTTCCTGGCAGAGGCCGGTCTATTGGGTGAACTGGGTGCCAATATCACCAAAGCCGCTCAAACCCACGGGCCGACCAATGAGGAAAAGGCCGCCTTCGCGGTGGAACCTGACACGCCCACCGCCGTGTTCTACGGGTCTTTCGCCACAATAGGCGCGGCGAGGGCCGCCATGTCACAGCTGCAAACAGTGGAGCATCTTTCACAGGCGCGTTTCGAGATTATGTTTCGTGAAGATATTGATTTATTTAGTGTTTTTCTCGAAGTCCCCAACCGTCAAGTCGCCCGCCAGATGAGCAGCAACCTCCCCACAGGATCCAACACGCCCTTCCTGAGAACCCTTGAGGAAACCTGTGCGTCCATCGACCCCCGCCCCGAAGATGACCCCCAGACAAACGGCGCACTGTTCTGCGCCAGCGGCCCACCCGGATAACCATACGCACCCCTGCGAATACCGGCTGTCCGCCGCCATAATTCGTCACAAATTTTCCCAAAAAGACCCGATTGTCACCAAATCGCGAACAATCTGCACCGCCACCTTGATCCCGACAAAAAGGTGGAGCTGGGCCCATGCCGGTCTTTTATGGCTATCAAAACGCAATCTTCGGAACGCAAACAACAGTCGATGGCGCGGCTGTGGATTACGCCTTTGCGCCACCGCTGGGCGGTGACTGGGTCTGGACGGGTTCCACGACAAATTTCCATGTCCGCGAAAACGATGGCGCCACGCTCTATAACGGGGACAGCACCAACGAACAGGTTGGCACGAACGAACAAATCGGTGGCGTCTGGGAACAGGTCACCGAAATTGACGGCACATACTACCAGACCATCTGGGATTACACCTTCGAGATCACCGACGGCACCAACACCTTCCGCGTGGCGGTGATCGATGTCGACCTCAACAATGACAATGACCTCAACGATGTGGTCGGCGGGGCCAGCGAAGATGGCTACTACCTCGTCTTCCCCGATGGCGTCCCCACACCCGGCGTCGCCTACACCGTGGGCGGCATTGTCGAAAATGACGCGTTCACCCCGCATCTCGATCTGGGGGCAGACGTCGTCTGTTACGCGTCCGGCACACTCATTGAAACCGATCGCGGCCCTTGCCCGATTGAAACGCTCGCGCCCGGCGACATGATCCGAACCAAGGGCAGCGGGTTGCAGCCGGTGATCTGGCACGGCGTCTCCCGCGCCCGCGCCCTTGGCAACACCGCACCCGTCGTGATCCGCAAGGGCGCGCTTGGCAACACCCGCGACCTGGTCGTTTCCCAACAGCACCGCATGCTGGTGGAAAGCTATCGGGCTGAACTTCTCTTCGGGGAAAACGCTGTTCTGGTGAAAGCCAAGGATCTGGTCGATAACCGCGCGATCTACATCCGCGAAGGCGGTCTGGTGGACTACCACCACCTGCTGCTGCCCGCGCATGAGATCATCTTCGCCGAAGGCATCCCCAGCGAAAGTTTCCAACCCGGGCCCGAAGGGCTGTCGACCCTGTCCCCCGAAAACCGTCTGCGCCTGCTGGCCGCGGTGCCGGATCTGGAACACGGCCGCGACAACTACACCGCAGCCCGTCTCAGCCTGAAGCGTCACGAAACCCTGTGCCTGATGGCATCCTAGTCAGCGCACTCGTTTGATCGGCCAACACGATGACTGCTTTGCACGACAAACCGGCCGTTTCTGAACCCATACCTGCTCAAAAGGGGCCATCCCATCGCTCCCGGAACACGAGAGCCGCGCATCGACAGGCCGCGGATTGGCGACACGACCGTCGATCGATGCGCTTTATCGTGCAAAATCATTGCTAAATCAGAACTGCACCCAGCCTCACCAAATCGCCAGTCCGTGGGGGCGGCCTGGCGATGCGCTGCGCCGGGCAAACCGGCCTTTATTCCGCGCTGCTTCATGGCAAGACTATGATCCTTGGGGGATACATAAAGTCAGGGACTCAGCAACACCGAACCAATTGGGCAGTCACCTGTGAGTCCCCGCGAAGGCGCAAACCAGAGTTGTTTCCAACGCGGCTAAGCGGACAAAGTTAGTGTTCGCCGCAACTGCAAAAATGCCTGCTTTTGGCAACGAATGCCAAAGACTTGGCAGCAGAAGTCAAGATATTCCCTCATGCCGATGCAGCAATCCTCTCGTTTTTGAAACCCAACTCAATGAGGAGAAACATCATGCCCGCTTACCTTATCGCCAATTTCACCGTGAAAGATGCCAAGAAGATGGAGGCTTACGCAGCGGCGGCTGGTCCGACGCTAGATTCTCACGGTGCCGAATTCATCATGGAAGGCCAACTTGCAGAAAACCTGTCTGGGCATTGGCCCGTGCAAGGCGTTGCACTCGTGCGTTTCCCTAGCATCAAAGCCGCACGGACGTGGTACCATTCGGCAGACTACCAAGCACTTAAAGACCTTCGGTTTTCGGCTGCGGACATGGACATTGCCCTATTCGAAGCAGCCTGAGATAGGCACAACTTCACTTAAATCAGTCTTTCGGGGCGGCACTGTATATGCAGTACCGTCCCTTCCGATAATCTAGGTGAGCTGCGGCAAAGGCCAACCCAACGACTATACAGTTGGAAACCAGACATTCACTATGCTGTAGAGACGCGGTAGGTTTGGCCTCAAACCAGCCATTCCCTACAAATCCAAACAACAGACCACGCCAAACACCCCCTTCACCCCTCTTCAAATCCCCCCATTCCACAAAAAGGCTTGAGCCCCCACCCAAACTTGCTACTTTGCCCCTCCCACCGCCGCGCATGCAGGGAGCAAGGGCATGAAATTCAGCATCGAACGTGGAACGCTTCTCAAGGCCGTGGCGCAAGCCCAATCCGTGGTCGAACGCCGCAACACGATCCCGATCCTCGCCAATGTGCTGATTGAGGCCGAAGGCGACAGCGTCCAGTTTCGCGCCACCGATCTCGACATCGAAGTGGTGGACAAAGCCCCCGCGCAAGTCGAACGCGCCGGGGCCACGACCGTCTCTGCTGTGACCCTGCATGAGATCGTTCGCAAATTGCCCGACGGCGCGCTCGTCAGCCTCACCGATGATGGCGCGACAGGTCGGCTGACGGTGGAGGCCGGCCGCTCCAACTTCGCGCTCGCGACCCTGCCGAAAGAAGATTTCCCGGTCATGGCGTCCTCGGAATACGAATGCAATTTCTCCGCCAAGGCCCCCGAACTGCGCCGCCTCTTCGACAAATCCAAATTCGCGATCTCGACCGAGGAAACGCGCTATTACCTCAACGGCGTTTACATGCATGTGTCCGACGCCGATGGCGGTCAGGTCCTGCGCTGCGTGGCGACTGACGGCCACCGCCTCGCCCGGATCGACAGCGACCTGCCCGATGGTGCAGGAAACATGCCCGGCGTGATCGTCCCCCGCAAAACCGTGGGTGAACTGCGCAAGCTGCTTGACGATGATGAAACCGTCATTGCCGTGTCGGTGTCGGAAACCAAGGTGCGCTTTGCCACGCCCGATATCACACTGACCTCCAAGGTCATCGACGGCACCTTCCCCGACTACACCCGTGTCATTCCCACCGGCAACACGCGACGACTTGAGGTGGACGCGTCCGAATTCGCCCAAGCCGTCGACCGCGTCGCGACTGTCAGTTCCGAACGCTCCCGCGCCGTGAAACTGTCGCTCGATGAAGACCGGCTGGTCCTCTCCGTCAACGCCCCCGACAGCGGTGCGGCAGAGGAAGAACTCGCCGTGGCCTATGGCGATGACAAGCTCGATATTGGCTTTAATGCCAAGTACTTGCTGGAAATCGCCAGTCAGGTGGATCGCGAAAACGCGGTCTTCATGTTCAACTCCTCCGGCGACCCCACCTTGATGCGCGAAGGCAATGATACCACGGCCGTTTATGTCGTGATGCCGATGCGGGTCTAACCCACCTCACGGATGCCCGGCCTCTATCTTTCGCATCTGAGCCTCTCCTATTTCCGCTCGCACCAATCCGCGCGCATTGATGGCGATGGCCGCCCTGTGGCGATCTATGGCCCCAATGGCGCGGGCAAGACGAACATCCTTGAGGCCGTCTCCCTTTTCTCCCCCGGTCGCGGCCTCAGGCGCGCCGCCGCCGCCGACATGGCGCGCAGGCCCGATGATATCGGCTGGAAGCTAACCGGGCATCTGCAATCCCTCGCCCAGATCCACGAGGTGGAGATCGCCGCCCAAGGCGAAGAGGCGCGCAAGGTCCGCATCGATGGCAAACCCGCCTCTCAGGTCGCCCTGGGCCGCATCGCGCGGGTTCTGTGGCTCATCCCCGCGATGGATCGCCTCTGGATCGAAGGCGCGGACGGACGGCGGCGCTTTCTCGACCGCATGACGCTCAGCTTCACGCCTGATCATGCCGAAGCCGCGCTCGCCTACGAAAAGGCCATGCGCGAACGCAACCGCCTGCTGAAGGATCAGGTCCGCGATGGCCATTGGTACGTCGCGCTGGAACGTCAGATGGCCGAGGCAGGCATTCAGATCCACCAAAACCGCACCGACGCCCTCTACCGCCTGCAAGACGCCCAGAACGAGGCAGACACCGCCTTCCCCTCTGCCGAACTCGAACTGACCATGACGGAAGGCGCCATGCCGGAGACAGAAGATGACTTCCGAGAGGCCCTCCATGAAAGTCGCTTCCGCGATCTGGCGGCGGGCCGCACATTGGTTGGCCCCCACCGCGCTGATCTCTACGGGGTGTATGCTGCAAAGGGGGTTCCGGCCAAGGATTGCTCCACCGGCGAACAAAAGGCGCTGCTCATCTCCCTCATCCTCGCAAATGCCCGCGCCTTGGCCGATGATTTCGGCGCACCGCCGCTGCTGTTGCTGGATGAGGTCGCCGCCCATCTCGACGCCACCCGCCGCGCCGCGCTTTATGATGAGGTCTGCGCGCTGAAGGCGCAGGCATGGATGACAGGCACCGGGCCGGAATTGTTTACGGAGTTGGGTGACAGGGCCCAGTATCTAGATGTGACAGAAGAAGGTGTCACATCGGCGCGGAATCAAGGGCTTTAGCCCGCCGCGCCTTCGCCGGGCCCCACACGTCGCACCTTTGGTGCGCCATCATAAATCGCGCGCCTTTGGCGCGACGCCTGGCGAATTGGCAATTGCAGGGCATTGCTCGGATGGAGTCCGGGAACCCAACGATAAAGTGCTGCTGTTCAAACGTTTGGATCGCCAGACCGGGGCCAGCCAAAGCCACTCTGTTTGCCCACAATCGGGAGGTTTTCCAAGACTGAAGCTCGCAAGACTGAAACCACAAAATATTGTGCCAATCGCGTGACATTCCCCGCAAAAACCGCTACAAAAAGGGGAAAATAAATGGGGTCCACCCGCATGGCAGAAGCAGTCCCAGCACCCGAAGAATACGGCGCTGATTCCATCAAGGTTCTCAAAGGCTTAGAAGCGGTGCGCAAGCGCCCGGGCATGTATATCGGTGACACCGATGACGGCTCCGGCCTGCACCACATGGTCTATGAGGTCGTCGATAACGGCATCGATGAGGCTTTGGCAGGCCACGCCGACCGCGTGACCGTGACAATTCACGGCGACAGCTCCGTCTCCGTCAGCGACAATGGCCGTGGCATTCCGGTGGAAACCCATGAAGAAGAAGGCGTCTCCGCGGCCGAGGTCATCATGACCCAGCTCCATGCTGGCGGCAAATTCGACAGCAATTCCTACAAAGTTTCGGGCGGTCTGCACGGCGTGGGCGTCTCGGTCGTCAACGCGCTCTCCGATTGGCTGGAATTGCGCATCTGGCGGGGCGGCAAGGAACATGTCGCCCGCTTTGAGGGCGGCGACACAGTGGAACACCTCAAGGTCGTGGGCGACGCGGGCGACCGCAAGGGCACCGAGGTGCGCTTTCTGGCCTCCACCGACACGTTCTCAAACTTGGAGTACAGCTTCGACACGCTCGAAAAACGCCTGCGCGAACTGGCCTTCCTCAACTCTGGCGTCCGCATCATCCTGCGCGATGAACGCCCCGCCGAGGCATTGGAAACCGAACTGCATTACGATGGCGGCGTGAAGGAATTCGTCCGTTATCTCGACCGCTCCAAGACCGCGATGATGCCGGAGCCGATCTTTGTCACCGGCGAAAAGGACGATATCGGCGTGGAAGTCGCCATGTGGTGGAATGACAGCTACCACGAAACCGTCCTGCCATTTACCAACAACATCCC
>CAYMEC010000088.1:2100-12566 GCA_964389425.1 uncultured Roseovarius sp. | reverse complement strand
TCATCGTTGCAGGCGAAGAGCAGGGGCATGACAAGTCCGTGCTGTCCGCCTGCAACGATGAAACTGGCCAGCACGGGGATCACCGCGCCATTCATCGTCATGGATACAGACACCTGATCAAGCGGGATACCGTCAAAGAGGCTCTTCATGTCCTCCACGCTGTCGATGGCCACGCCCGCCTTGCCCACATCACCCACCACGCGCGGGTGATCGCTGTCATAGCCCCGGTGCGTGGCCAGATCAAAGGCCACCGACACCCCCTGCTGACCCGCGGCAAGGTTGCGGCGGTAGAAGGCGTTCGATTCCTCTGCCGTCGAAAAGCCGGCATATTGCCGGATCGTCCATGGGCGGCCTGCATACATCGTGGCCTTCACCCCACGCGTGAACGGCGCCTGACCGGGGATGGACCCCATGTGGTCAAGGCCTGCGGTATCCTCTTCCGTGTAAAGCGGTTTGACATCGATCCCTTCCAGCGTGTTCCATGTCAGATCGTCCAGAGCGCGGCCCCGCAGCTCTTTTTCGGCAATCTCTTTCCAGATTTGCGTTTTCGATCCCATGTCACACCTCGTTCTTCGTTTGGGCGATGGTTTCATGCTGCTTTGCAGCACCGTCAAACTTGCGCAGCTTAAACCCCACTTTCGTGCAAAATGGAAGTGCGACGCTTTTTTCGTCCCCTTCACTGAAATGTACCTTCGCAACTGGCGGCACGCGACCTATATCTGGGAAGAAGGAGACACCATGAATACGCGCCACACCCTTGTTTCTTCCGTTTTTTTTGCGCTGATGTCGGTTGGCCTGACCGTACCGGGTGCTGCGCAGGAGGCCAATGAAGATGGTGACAATGCTCTTTTGCAGCAAATTGTGATGCCAGGGCATGCGGTCGATCTGGAGAGCCTGATCTGGCAAAATCGCGTTCTGGTCGTGTTTGCCGACAGCCCGAACGACCCCCGTTACATCCAACAGATGGAGTTTCTGACGGATCGGCTGGAAGACCTTGAAGAACGTGACGTGATCGTTCTGACCGACACAGCCAAATCCGAAGGCAGCGCCCTGCGCACCAAACTGCGCCCGCGCGGGTTCATGTTGGCCATGATTGGCAAGGATGGCGGGGTCTATCTGCGCAAACCCCTGCCATGGGATGTCCGTGAGATCAGCCGCGTCATAGACAAAATGCCCATGCGCCAACAGGAAATACGCGACCGGCGGGGGGATAGTTGATCTTTGCAGCTATACGGAGTTTTAGCTAATTTACCCGTTTCTTAAGGGATCGCGCCGCATGATGCCAATCTTGAAACTGACCCGCGTTTGTGATAAGGATTGCTTATGATCAGGAAGATTATCCATATCTTCTTCCCACCGTTGGAAGAGCCCAAGAAACCCGGCACGCGGGGCTCTGACCTTAGTTACTAGGCTCAAAGCCTGTCTTTAAGGTCTTCAATCGTTTTTGTCAGATCTGTCGGACACCCCTTGTCAAGAATGCCAGTGACGTATGCTTCGGTGTCCTTGAACTTGATTTCCCTGAAAACCCCCAACTCTGAATTAATGGCGCGCAGCGCTTCCAGACCATCTTCACGAAGCGTGCGACGAATTTCATACGCATCAAGGTAAAGCCGCGCCAGCCTGTCATTTGGCAAAGAGTGCGTTACGGCGGCCCTCAGGTCATCCGTAATCGCAATGTAGTCGCCGAACAGAGAATAAAACTTGATGATCTTGGACAGGGCGACCTTTGGCAACACGTGAACATCGGAGGTCATCGCATTAAACACAGTCTTCTCCGAGGCCGTGTGAAAGAACGGCAGTTTCGACAATCTGGATGGCGCAGGTCCGCGATGAGGCTTTGATGGTTCCGGCTCATCGAGAATCTTTTGGAACCCTTCGCCAAACGTTTCCCAATCGACAAACTTCGCCTGCAATTCGTCCAAAATCTCGTAGGCCAGCGCGATCATCATCTCTTCTTCTTGTTGCTTGCGCGCCTGCTCTGCACGCAATTCCTGAATGGAAAACGTAACGATCCACCCCGAGGCAACCAGCGCGCCCGCGATGATGGCTTGAATGATCCTCAGATCTGACGAATTGTCAGGGTCCAGATCTGGCGCTAGCGCCAAGTATATTGCCCAGCCCAGCAGCCCGAATAGAACAGCAACCGGAAACGCCCGCATCGCAACCCGCCGCGCCACCCGGAACAGGCCCATCAGCACGCTCATCAAAGCTGCGGCCAGAAGGAAGACAACCCGGAAATCGGTGTTCTCGTTCAAAGCAGACTGATAGGCCAAGCCGTTGAAAAGCAGCAACAACGCAAGTCCTGAATAGAACGCAAAGACACTGTAACGCCGGTACGCCGCAAACGACACCACACTGGCCAACGCCCATGCCGCGAAGAGAAACGTGTCGCCATGCTGAAGAAGACCCGACCCGCTGCAATACCCTGCCAAGGATGGATCGCCCCAGCAGGGAAAGAAAATGGAGCCCGCTGCCTGCAAAAGCTCCATCGGGGTTATTCAAATTCCATGATCACATCATCCACCGCCAGGCTGTCGCCCGCGCCTGCATTGATTTTAGTGACAACGGCTTTCTTTTCCGCCCGCAGGATGTTTTCCATCTTCATCGCCTCTACCGTGCACAGCGCCTGGCCTTCCTGCACCTCGTCACCAACCTCAACGGCCACCTTCACAATCAGGCCTGGCATCGGGCAAAGCAGCATCTTGGAGGTATCCGGCGGCAGTTTTTCAGGCATCAGCGCGGCCATCCCGGCCTGGCGCGGCGTGCGGATGCGCACGGGGATGTCTGCGCCACGGGTCCGAATGCGGAAGCCTTGGGTGATCTTGCCGACCTTCAAAACCAGCGGCGCACCGTCGACCATCATTTCGGCCAATTGATCGCCGGGCGTCCAAGCTCCGGTCACGCGCATCTCGGCCCCATCTTCAAACCGCACCGTCGCGCCATCGTGATCGGCGCTGATCACCAGCGGCATCATCGCGTCCTTGTCGATCTGAACGACCCAATCATCGCCCACTTTGCGTTCGTGATTGTCCATCCGGCCCGACACACGCGCACGCCGGATTTCCGCCACCCGGTGCATCGCGGCACAGGCGGCTGCAACGCGGCGCTTTTCGCCGTCGGGCAGATTTACGCCCTGAAACCCATCGGGGTATTCTTCTTCGATAAACGCCGTGGTCATATCGCCCGAAATGAACTTGGGATGATCCATCACCGCCGCCACGAATGGCAGGTTATGCCCGATCCCTTCCACCTCGAACCGATCCAGCGCCACGCGCATTGCCTCAATCGCAGACGCCCTATCCGGCCCCCATGTACACAGCTTGGCGATCATCGGGTCGTAATACATGGAAATCTCACCGCCCTCATAAACGCCGGTGTCGTTTCGCGCGCCCGTCTCACCGGACGGCGCATCATCATGCCATGTGCCTGCGTCCAGCATCGGACCCGCGGCCACTTCCATAGGCGGGCGGTAGCGTGTGAGACGGCCAATAGATGGCAGGAAGTTGCGATACGGGTCTTCGGCATAAAGCCGGTTTTCAATCGCCCAACCACCGATTTTCAGGTCACTCTGCTTGATCGACAGCTTTTCACCTGCCGCCACGCGGATCATCTGCTCCACCAGATCCACGCCGGTGATCAGCTCCGTCACCGGATGTTCCACTTGCAAACGTGTGTTCATCTCAAGGAAGTAGAAATTCTTGTCCCCATCCACGATGAACTCCACCGTGCCCGCGCTGGCATACCCCACCGCATGAGCCAGCGCCAAAGACTGCTCCCCCATCGCCTTGCGTGTTTCGGGATCAAGGAAAGGCGACGGCGCTTCTTCCACCACTTTCTGGTTGCGTCGCTGAATGGAACACTCCCGCTCGTGCAGGAACACGCCATTGCCATGGGTGTCACACAGCACCTGAATTTCGATATGCCGCGGCTGGGTCACGAATTTCTCGATGAAAATCCGGTCGTCGCCAAAGCTGCTGGCGGCCTCGTTCTTGGACGATTGAAAGCCCTCGCGCGCCTCGTCGTCATTCCACGCGATCCGCATACCCTTGCCGCCACCCCCGGCAGAGGCCTTGATCATCACAGGATAGCCGATCTCGGTGGAGATTTTCACCGCTTCATCGGCATCCTCAATAAGCCCCATGTAACCAGGCACCGTGGATACTTTCGCGTCCTGAGCGATCTTCTTGGAGGTGATCTTGTCCCCCATCTTCTCAATCGCGCCTTTGGGCGGCCCGATAAAGGCCACGCCGGCCTTCTCTAACGCTTCGGCAAATTTCGCGTTCTCGGACAGGAACCCATAGCCCGGATGCACGGCCTCTGCGCCCGTGTCCTTGATCGCCTGCATCACCTTGTCGATCACAATGTAGGACTCCGAGGCCGGGGGTGGGCCGATATGCACCGCCTCATCCGCCATCTGCACGTGCAACGCGTTGGCGTCGGCATCCGAGTAGATCGCGACCGTGGCGATCCCCATCTTTCGCGCCGTCTTGATCACGCGACAGGCGATCTCCCCTCGGTTGGCGATCAGGATTTTCTTGAACATGTCAGGTCCTCTTCATCAGAACTGAACGCGCGGCCCGTGACCGGCGTAAGCATTTGGAATTTCGAGATAAAAAATGGGCGGCCTGCACGGGTGCAGAACCGCCCAAAGGGGAAGGGTAACGGATCAGACGAAACGTCTCGGCCCCTTGGGGGAGGGCCGCCACTACATACCTTACTGAACACCGAGGCCCGCGTTTCACCAAGTGCGCAGGCGCAGGTTGGCGAAAATCGGCGTCAAGCCGCGTGTTTTGACGGGCCGTGCGCAAAAATACGCTCAACCTGTGCGGGTTTTTTGGGCGAAGACTCATATCCGCCCTCCCTCGAACGCATCAGGAAAGGCCGCGCGCGCCGCCTCGACATCCAGGCGCAGACGCGCCTCGTAGTCTTGCGCGTCAAACGGCTCATCCACCGCCAGCACTTCGCGCCCGAAAAGCCAGCTCAGACGGCCTGCATCCAGATTGCCCCGCTCAAAGGGCGCATCGCCAAAGTTTTCCCACAACGCACGCACGAATCCCGCATCGGCGCGCCTGTCAGCCGGCCTGCGATCGGCAAACCGTTCGCGGCGCGTGATCGGCGTGGCGCCCTTGGGGTTGGCGCGGCGGATGGTGAATTGGAAATCTGTGCCCGGAAGACGGCCGGGAAATCCGCGATGCTTCATCATAATATGCCCCCGCGCATCAGGGGGGTCAGGCCGGGCCCGAAGGCCCGACCTTTTCGTCCAAGTGGGGTGTTACTTGTACTTGCCGGTTTGCACGGGCTCGATCGAAATCGGCTCCGGGTCCACAACCACGAACTCTTCCTGCTGTTGTTGCTGACCGCAGGCGGCGATGAAGCCGACAACGGACAGAGCGAGGATGCTCTTGATAGTTTTAGACATGGAAGTCTCCTGTATGTGTACACACTGAGACGACGTGCTGGCTGCCCCACCACTTGTGCACGCGCCCCATTGACCGCGTTGGTGCGATCACCGGTCAGGATACTGGACTCTGTCGTTTTTTCATATGTTTGGACAGCCTCGTCGACAACTTGTGACCCAAAAGACTCAATTCGAGCCACGTCTGAACTTCGCACCGCAACATGTTGTGGAATCATCAAAATTCCTCCCAGATGCAGCGGCCATTTTCCGCCCGAAACGCCTCGAAAACCTGCGCCACGCCTGGGCTGGCCACGCCGAATTCCGTCGGTTTGTCAGCCAGAGAAACCACAATCCGCGCGCCCTCCGGCACCTGCGGGGCGGCAAATTCGGCGCATAAATGCTCCAGATCCGCCGTCACAACCTCCAACCCGACACTCTTTGAAAACGCGTCTGCCACGAACCGGAAACGGTAAAGGTTACCGCCCTCATCCTCGACAATTTCCTGCAAGTAGCCAGACAAGCCGGAGGGCATTTCAACACCGTCCGCCGCCGCAAAGGCCGCGCCAACGCTCATCACGATCGCTGCTGATGATGCCAAGGCTGTCCGCACTCACTGACCTTCCATGTTTCTTCTGGCCAAAAATATCCCAGGGGGTCTGGGGGGCTGGCCCCCCAGCGTGCTCGGGCAAACTCACAAAGGAATGTTGTCGTGCTTCTTCCACGGCAAGCTCCGCCGCTTCGTGCGCAGCGATGCAAAGGCCCGGCTCACCCGTTTGCGCGTGGAATGCGGCATGATCACCTCGTCGATGAAACCACGCTCGGCGGCCACGAACGGGTTGGCAAAGCGATCTTCGTAATCCTTGGTGTGCTGCGCGATCTTGTCGGCATCGCCTAGATCCGCGCGATGGATGATCTCGGTCGCACCTTTGGCCCCCATCACGGCAATTTCCGCCGTGGGCCAGGCATAGTTGAAATCGCCCCGCAAATGCTGGGACGACATCACCACATAGGCCCCGCCATAGGCTTTGCGCGTGATCACCGTCACCTTGGGCACGGTCGCCTCCCCATAGGCATAAAGCAGCTTCGCCCCGTGCTTGATCACACCGCC
Organism: uncultured Roseovarius sp.; assembly: GCA_964389425.1. GTDB lineage: Bacteria > Pseudomonadota > Alphaproteobacteria > Rhodobacterales > Rhodobacteraceae > Roseovarius. Next base: position 6,060 of record CAYMEC010000088.1, on the reverse strand, counting down.
ATATTCCTGCGTTGTCCCCGGCAGGAAGCCCGGCACATCCACCAGCGTCAGAAGCGGGATCTCAAAGCAGTCGCAGAAGCGCACGAACCGCGCGGCCTTGCGAGAGCTGTCAATGTCCAGAACGCCCGCCAGCACCATCGGCTGGTTGGCCACCACGCCCACGGTCTGGCCTTCCAGCCGGATGAAGCCCGTGATGATGTTCTTGGCAAATTCGCCCTGGATCTCATAAAAATCACCCTCATCCGCCAGCTTCAGGATCAACTCCTTCATGTCATAGGGCGTGTTTGGGTTGTCGGGGATCAGCGTATCAAGGCTCATCTCCACCCGGTCCGGTTCATCGAAGAACGGCCGCACGGGCGGCTTTTCACGGTTGCTCAAGGGAAGGAAATCCACGAGGCGCCGCACTTCGGCCAACGCTTCGACATCATTTTCAAACGCCGCATCGGCCACCGAGCTTTTCTTCGTGTGCGTCCCGGCCCCACCAAGTTCCTCGGCGGTGACCTGTTCATTGGTCACCGTCTTCACCACGTCAGGCCCCGTGACAAACATGTAAGAGCTGTCTTTGACCATGAAGATGAACTCGGTCATCGCGGGCGAATAAACCGCGCCCCCGGCACATGGCCCCATGATCACGGAAATCTGCGGCACGACGCCCGACGCCTCGATATTGCGCTGGAAAATCTCACCATAGCCCGCAAGGCTGTCGACGCCTTCCTGAATGCGTGCGCCGCCTGAGTCGTTGATGCCGATCACCGGCGCACCGTTTTCCACCGCCATGTCCATGATCTTGCAGATTTTCTGCGCGTGCGTGGCCGACACCGATCCACCCAGCACGGTGAAATCCTGGCTGAACACGTAAACCTGCCGCCCGTTGATCGTGCCCCAGCCGGTCACAACCCCGTCGCCATAGGGTTTCTGCTTCTCCATTCCGAAATCAGTGCAGCGATGGGTCTTGAACGTGTCGAATTCTTCAAAGCTGCCTTCATCCAAAAGCAGTTCGATGCGTTCGCGCGCCGTCAGTTTGCCCCGGCCATGCTGGCTGTCGATCCGAGCCTGCCCCCCGCCCAGCCGTGCCTCACCACGGCGGTCTTCCAGAATCTGGAGAATGTCTTTCATGTCGCTGGTCCCTCAAAATTTGAAAGATAATTAAAGGATCGGTCTGGCGGGAGAAAGCCCAAAACCGGCAAATGCCTGACATTTGATGCAGCGGCCCGATCAGACCAATGGACAAGCCTGCGCCATGCGCTAGGGTCCCCTCATGCAGTCGACGCAAGACCAATTGCGGGCGCGCCGGTTCCTCGACCGCCGCAGCCCGCCCAATATCTTCACGCTGATCGCTCTGGCCAGCGTGTCCGGGATTGCGCTCAATATCTTCCTGCCCTCGCTGCCCAACATGACCGCCTATTTTGACACCGAATACGGGCTCATGCAGATGGCGGTCGCGTTCTATCTGGCGATGAACGCCGTTCTGCAACTGATCATCGGGCCGATCTCGGACCGCTACGGGCGGCGGCCTGTCCTGCTGGGCGGCCTTGGTGTTTTTCTGCTGGCAACGCTGGGCTGCATCTGGGCCACCAATGTCTGGGTGTTTCTGGCGTTTCGGATGCTGCAAGCGGTGGTGGTTGTCACCATGGCACTGGCGCGCGCCACGATCCGTGACATGGTGCCGGAACGCGAGGCGGCCTCGATGATCGGTTACGTCACCATGGGCATGGCCGTGGCGCCCATGGTGGGTCCAGCGATTGGGGGTGCGCTGGATGCCGTCTTTGGATGGCAAGCCAGCTTCTGGGCCTTGTTCATCATCGGATCGGTCGTTTTGGTTCTGACCTGGGCCGATTTGGGCGAAACGGCCCCGCGCCGTACCGGCGGCTTTGCCCAGCAGATGCGCGACAGCCCCGAACTTTTCCGGTCACCGAGGTTCTGGGGCTATGCAGCCACCCTTGGCCTCTCGTCCGGGGCGTTCTTTGCCTATCTGGGCGGCGGGCCCTTCGTGGGCGATCAGGTCTTCGGCATGGACCCGGCCACATTCGGGATTTACTTCGGGGCCCCCGCGGTTGGCTACTTTATCGGAAACTTCCTGTCGGGGCGCTATTCGATCCGGTTTGGCGTGAACAACATGGTCCTCACAGGATCACTCATTTGCGCCGCCGGGATCACCCTCAACCTCTGCCTCTTTGCTCTCGGGCTGGGCACGCCGCTCGGCTTTTTCGGATTGATGTCGCTCATGGGATTGGGCAACGGCATGGTCATCCCCAACGCGACGGCCGGGGCCTTGTCGGTCAGACCGCATCTGGCAGGGACAGCCAGCGGCCTGTCAGGGGCCTTGATGATCGGGTTGGGGGCCGCGCTTTCGGCAGTCGCAGGGGTTGTCTTGAACCTTGGGCTGGGCGCCTTGCCGCTTTTGGCCTTGATGGCCCTGTCAGCCTACGGCGCGATCCTGACCATCCTTTGCGTCATCCGGCGAGAACGACGATTGGGGGCCTGACCGTTCTGGTCTAGACCTTCAGAACGGGCGCCTTTTCATCGCGGCCTTCCTGTTCACCCCAATGCGTCCGGCCCAACACCCGGCCATCTGCGCGCACGTCGGCAATGGCCTGCAAATTCACCTCCGCGACCGTCCACCCGGCTGTGTTCATCCGGCCTTCCGCCAACACGCCCGTTTCAGGAAACCCCTTGTCAGGCGGTCCAAACACACCGCCCATCCCCGTATTGGCATCCGCATGCGGACAGGCCTCAAACGTGCCCACCAATGAGGCCATGACGGTCACGCATTGCTGTTCCAACGCGCGGGCCATCGCCCCGATGCGCACGCGCCAATAGCCGGAAAGCACTTCAGTGCAGGAGGGAACCAGAATGATCTCCGCATCCGTCACCGCGCGGCCCAGCAAGGGAAACTCCGCGTCATAACAGGTCAGAATGCCGATCTTTGCGAGCCCGATATCAAACACCTGCAACGGACCACCGGGCACCACGTCCATCTCGTCACGCTCATAGCGGGTCATGATCTGCTTGTCCTGCACGGTCATGCCGCCATCCGGGGTGAACAAACGGACCCGGTTCACCGGGCGCGGACTGATGGCTTCATCATAAACCGGGGCCGATCCCGCACAGATCGTCACACCGTATTGCCCGGCCAAGTCCGCATGAAGCGCGTCCACCTCTGGCATCATGTCGGACACCGCGCGCATACAGGCCTCGCCATCCGCGGCCACGTCTGCCCCGGCCAAAGTGGCCAATTCCATCGCACCATATTCCGGAAACACCAGCAGATCCGCGCCTTGCCCTTCGGCATCGCGCACCCAGGCCTCGATCTTGTCGGTGTAATCAGACCAGGTTTTCAGGGGATCTAGAGGATAGGCCGCCGTGGCCACTTTCAGGGAACCAGAGATTGGCATGGGGGGCGAGGTCTCCTCTCACAGACCCCGCCACCTTGACCCATCCCCGGGCTGCATTCAACAACAGGTCTTAGGCGTGCGCCGCGCCGCGTGCATAAAGGGGCATCTCATCGCTGAAAGCGCCCACGTCTTCGCGTAGGGAAGAAACCACGATCTGTGCCTCTGCCGGGGGCAAAATGCTATAGAGCGGATCCCGGCCACGGTCGAATGCCAATTCGACCACGTCGCGCGACGACGGGCACAGATAAAGCGCCCCGTGTTCGCCAAACACGACCTGCTCTTCGGAAAAGTAGATGTGCACGATTTCCATCGCATCCTTGGGCGGTGCCTTTTCGATCCGGCGCACGCCGTCCAGCGCGTGGGCCGGAATGACGGAAAAGGGATCGCCAAACATGTCTTCAGCCGCGTCACTTTCCACCATGATGTTCTGACCGCCCATCAGATGGAAAGGGCGATCATTGCCAAAGGCGCCGGCGGGCACTTCCAGGGGCCAGTGTTCCGGCGGGCATTCATGTCTTCAGCCGCGTCACTTTCCACCATGATGTTCTGACCGCCCATCAGATGG
>CAYMEC010000088.1:0-2000 GCA_964389425.1 uncultured Roseovarius sp. | reverse complement strand
CATGTCTTCAGCCGCGTCACTTTCCACCATGATGTTCTGACCGCCCATCAGATGGAAAGGGCGATCATTGCCAAAGGCGCCGGCGGGCACTTCCAGGGGCCAGTGTTCCGGCGGGCATTCATGGGCCTCGGCCCAAGGCGTCTCTCGGGTCACTTTTGTCACGGTCTTCAAGCCCGCATCGAAAGTCAGAACCAGATCACCGGGCTTCAGGTCTGCCGCTGCCATCCAACCCCGCGAGGTGGCCAACATGGTCCCCCCGACAAGGCCGGATTGCTGTGCATTAGCGGTGTGACCGGTGCCGGTGCTTTGACCGACCTTGTCCGGTTGCGAAAAAAAAGACCAACCTTGAAACATTTTACCGTCCTTAGAATCACGCGATCGTTCTGAGTCGCCGCCAATTGATTAAAATTTGTCCCGAGGCTGGGCCGTATCTGCGTCTGAAATCGGGCAAGATTGGGGCAGTGTTTCCATATTTGGAACACTCCTTCGCCATGATGAGCCGTTGTTCACGCGAACCCACCGATATGTCACGAAAACCGGTAGTCGAACCGCTCAATGTCGCTTTGGCACAGTTCAGCAACCAATTGGGAATCAGCCTCGGAATAGATCGCCTTGTAACCCGCCGGACGCGCGGATTGGTTGACCAATGGCAGGTCCACCCGGAAGCCCAGATGGGCCCAAAGCGGCTCTGCGTCACGCGAAAAATGCTCCAGACGCATGTAGAGACTGCAATCTTCCACCCCGTCCGCGCGGGTCATGTAGTGCGCATAGGTTTGACGGGGCACGGCAGACATCACGTGATCGCTGCGCAGGAATTCCGAAAACCCGAGGGCTTTCGCCGCTCGCACGCCCTCATGATCGAAGTCTTGCACCCGCAACCAATGATAATAGCTGACCAACCGGTCCCACGGGTTGCGCACCAAAGTGACGGTGAAAGCCGCTTCGATCTGCGGCAGTGGCACCAACCCGTCAATATCTGCCAGTGTCGAATGCTTCCACAACCGTCCCCGGGCCGTCGCGCCTTTCAGCCGTCTGCGCCTGTTTTTGGCCTTTGGCGTGTCTCCGATCAGGATGTCATCCTTCATCGCCCGCCCTTCAAGCGCCAGCGAAAGCGAGGTGCCCCCGGTCTTTGGGATATGCACGAATATGAAGCGTCGCCCGGGCGAGATGATCATGTGCCAATGCTACGCCAAACACGGTCGGAAAAAAACATGTCGCTTCCGCCCAAGAGGTGACGTCTAAGCCTTCCCAAGATGGGGCAAATACGGCATATGCGTTTGATGGCATGACACACAGCATGGGAGGGCTGGGCATGGGCTGGATGAAGGATGAAACCGGATTGGAAAAGCGCGCGGCGAATTTCGTGCCGTTGACGCCGCTCTCGCACCTGCGCCGCGCCGCCAAACTCTTCCCCGATCATGAGGCGGTCGTCTATGGCCCCTTCCGAAAGACATACAAAGACTACCATGAACGCTGCACGCGGCTGGCCTCGGCACTGACGCAGATGGGCGTCGCGCCGGGCGATGTCGTCGCCACCGTTCTGCCGAACATTCCCGCCCACGTAGAGGCGCATTTCGGCGTGCCGGCCTGTGGCGCTGTTCTGAACGCCATCAACATCCGCCTTGAGGCCGATACGATTTCCTACATCCTCGGTCACGGAGAGGCGAAGGTCGTTCTGGTTGACCCGCAATTCATGCCGGTGGTGCAAACGGCCATTGAAGACATGGACGGCCCAGCGCCCCAGATCATTGAGGTGGCCGATCCCCATGCAGGCGTATCGGCGATGACGGACTACCCCGAGTATGAAGAGGTGCTGGCAGGCGGCGATCCGAACTTCGACTGGATCATGCCCGAAGATGAATGGGAAAGCATTTCGCTGAACTACACCTCAGGCACAACAGGACGGCCCAAGGGCGTCGTGTGTCATCACCGGGGGGCCTATCTGATGACCATGGGCACGGCGATCACGTGGCCCCTGCCCCGACATTCCAAATACCTGA
>CAYMEC010000087.1:0-12638 GCA_964389425.1 uncultured Roseovarius sp. | reverse complement strand
ATGACCATGGGCACGGCGATCACGTGGCCCCTGCCCCGACATTCCAAATACCTGACCATCGTGCCACTGTTTCACTGCAACAACTGGAACCACACCTGGGCCATGCCCATGATGGGCGGCACGATCGTGTGCTGTCGCGATATCACGGCCAAGAACATCTATGACGGCATCGCCGGCGAAGGCGTCACCCATTTCGGCGCAGCCCCCATTGTTCTGAACACGTTGATCAACGCCTCCGAAGCGGACCGCCGCGAGTTCGACCACGTCGTGCAGGTCTTCACCGCCGGTGCCCCGCCGCCTGCCGCCACGCTCAAGGCCATCGAACCTTTGGGTTTCAACGTGACACAGGTCTACGGGCTGACGGAAACCTATGGGCATGTCACGGAATGCATGTGGCACGCGGCCTGGGATGCAGAGCCCGAGGAAGATCGCTACGCCATCAAGGCGCGCACCGGGGTTCTGATGCCGATGATGGAAGACATCACCGCCATGGATCCCGAAACGATGACCCAGATCGACATGGATGAAACCGCCCAAGGCGAAATCATGATCCGCGGCAACGCGGTGATGAAAGGCTACCTGAAAAACCCCGAAGCCACCGAAGAGGCGTTCGCGGGCGGGTACTTCCATTCGGGCGATATCGCGTATCAGCATCCTGACGGCTATCTGAAAGTGGCCGATCGCGCCAAGGACATCATCATTTCCGGGGGTGAGAACATCTCCTCCGTAGAAGTCGAAGGCGCGTTGATGCACCACCCGGCAGTGTCGCTCTGCGCTGTCGTCGCGCTGGCCGATGAGAAATGGGGCGAAGTGCCCTGCGCCTTCATAGAACTCAAGCAGGGAACCGAGGCGACAAGCGAAGAAATCATCGCCTTTGCCCGGGAACGACTGGCGGGATTCAAGACACCCAAAAAGGTCGTCTTTCAGGAATTGCCCAAAACCTCGACCGGGAAAATCCAGAAGTTCGAGCTGCGAAAGATCGCCGCCAACGCCTGAGTGACGTGCCGCCGTCCGTTCAAGACGGCGCGGCGGCCTCTTCTGCGGGCATGTCGTCACTGGTTTGCAAGCGCCAAAGCGCTGCATAGCGGCCATCGCGCGCCAACAGCTCCGCGTGGTGGCCTTCTTCGACCACTTCGCCCGCTTCCAGCACCACGATGCGATCGGCCTCCGCTACGGTCGACAACCTGTGCGCGATGGTGATCACCGTGCGCCCTTCGCTGGCGCGTTCCAATGCCTCCTGAATGCCCTGTTCGGTTTCCGTGTCGAGCGCACTCGTCGCCTCGTCAAGCAGCAGAATGGGCGGGTCCTTCAGGAACGTCCGTGCGATCCCAACGCGCTGCTTTTCCCCGCCCGACAGCTTCAGGCCCCGCTCCCCAACTTGCGTGTCATAGCCATCGGGCAGGCCCATCACGAAATCATGAATCTGGGCCGCCTTGGCCGCCGCTTCCACATCCGCCTGCGTGGCCCCGTCCCGTCCATAGGCGATGTTGTAGCCAATCGTGTCATTGAACAGCACCGTGTCCTGCGGCACCACGCCAATGGCGGCATGCAGGCTCTCTTGCGTCACATCACGGATGTCCTGCCCGTCGATTTTGATCGCGCCGCCCACGGCATCATAAAACCGGAACAGAAGCCGCCCGATGGTGGATTTGCCGGATCCTGACGGCCCCACAACAGCCACCGTCTGGCCGGCGGACACATCAATGGACACATGCTTCAGAATGGGGCGGTCCTCGGAATAAGCGAAAGACAGGTTCTCAAGGCTGACGCGCCCGCCATCCACCTTGAGCGGCGTTGCACCGGGTCTGTCCGCCACATCCGTATTCTGTTCCAGCAGATCGAACATCTCACCCATATCAACCAGCGATTGCCGGATTTCGCGGTAGACGGTGCCAAGGAAATTGAGCGGCAACGTGATCTGGATCATGTAGGCGTTCACCATGACGAAATCGCCCACCGTCATGGTCCCGTTTTGCACGCCAAAGGCCGCCATCACCATCACTGCTACCAACCCGGACGTGATCAGCAGGGCCTGCCCCACGTTGAGAAAGGCCAGCGAATAGGATGTCTTGAGCGCCGCCGCCTCATAGCCCTGCATCGCCACGTCGTATCGAGCGGCCTCACGGTCCTCGGCGCCGAAATACTTCACCGTTTCGAAATTGAGCAGGCTGTCGATCGCCTTTTGATTGGCGTCGGTGTCCTGTTCATTCATCTCCCGGCGCAGCTTCACCCGCCATTCCGTCACCTTGAACGTGAAGACCACGTAAAGCGTGATGACCCCCACCACGACCACCAGATACCAGACGTCGAAAAACGCCCACAACACGACGGAAATCATCATCAGTTCAATCAGCAAGGGCCCGATGGACAGCAGCAGAAAGCGCAGCAGGAAGTCCACACCTTTGACGCCGCGCTCGATGATCCTCGACAGCCCGCCGGTTTTGCGCGTGATGTGATAACTGAGCGACATCTGGTGAATATGCCGGAACGTGCGCAACGCCAGTTGCCGCAGCGCCCGCTGGCCCACCCGCGCAAAGATCACGTCGCGCAGCTGCTGGAACCCGATATTGAGAAGCCGCGCCATGCCATAGGCAATCGTCAAGCCCACCGCGCCCAGCGCCAGAACCCACGCCTCGCCCGACGCTTCACCCGACAGCGCGTCCACCGCGCCCTTGTAGAAAAAGGGCGTGCCGACCGCGACAAGTTTGGCCACGAACAGCGCAACAAGCGCGGCCACGACCCGCCGTTTGACCCATGGCTCATCGTCCGGCCAAAGATACGGCGCGACCTCACGGATCGTGCGAAAACCTTTTTCTTGGGTGTCAGTTCGGGCCACGGATTGCCTTGCGTTTGCTAGGTGCAGGCTTCAACATAAGCCTGCACCTTATCGGCGACCAGTGCGCGGGTGCACAGGGCACTCTGCGCACACTCTTCGGGCCTTCAGGACACGTCCTTGTAGCTGATCTCACGGCGATCCTTGCCGGCCAGCTTGTCGCGCCGGACCAGAAGACGGTTGAGCGCCACGACATAAGCCTTGGCCGACGCGACAACCGTGTCGGTGTCGGCGGATTGACCTGTCGCAATAAACCCGTCTTCCTCCAACCGCACGGTCACAGTCGCCTGCGCATCGGTGCCCTCGGTCACCGCATGCACCTGGTAAAGCGACAGCCGCGCGGTGTTGGGATGCAGCGCACGCACAGCGCGGAAGGTGGCATCGACCGGGCCGTCACCGGTTTCCGTGGCGGATTTCTCTTCCCCGTCCACGGCCATCACCAATTCCGCCTTGGCCTTACCGGATGTGCCGCATTGCACGGCGAGGGACTTCACCACCAGACGGTCGTTTTCCACGTCTTCCCCGGCGGTGACCAGCGCGATGAGGTCATCGTCATAGACCTCCTTCTTGCGGTCGGCGAGTTCCTTGAAACGCACGAAGAGATCATTGAGTTGATTGTCGGCCAGCTCATACCCCAGATCGCTCAGCTTCGAGCGCAATGCCGCGCGGCCCGAATGCTTGCCCATGACAATATTGGTTTCCGTCAGGCCCACATCCTCGGGGCGCATGATCTCAAAGGTCGCGGCGTTCTTCAGCATCCCATCCTGAGGGATGCAACTTTCATGCGCTCCCGCGTTCTTGGACACGATGGCCTTGTTGAACTGCACGTTAAAGCCACTGACAGTGGCCACACGGCGGCTGACATGCATGATCTTGGTGGTGTCGATTTCGGTGTAGAAGGGCATAATATCGCCCCGCACCTTCATCGCCATCACCACCTCTTCCAACGCGGTGTTGCCCGCCCGTTCGCCAAGCCCGTTGATGGTGCATTCAATCTGACGCGCACCACCTGCAACAGCGGCCAGCGAGTTGGCGGTCGCCATGCCAAGGTCGTTGTGGCAATGCGTGGCAAAAACCACCTCATCCGCACCCGGCACTTCGGCGATCAAGCGCTTGATCAGATCAGCACTTTCCACAGGCGCGGTGTAGCCCACCGTGTCAGGGATATTGATCGTGGTGGCACCCGCCTTGATCGCGATCTCTACGACACGGGCGAGGTAATCCCATTCGGTGCGCGTGGCGTCCATCGGCGACCATTGCACGTTGTCACACAGGTTTCGCGCATGCGTCACCGTATCATGGATCCGCTCGGCCATTTCATCCTGCGTGAGGTTCGGAATGGCGCGGTGCAGGGGTGACGTGCCGATAAACGTGTGGATGCGGGGGCGTTTCGCGTGCTTCACCGCCTCCCAGCAGCGGTCGATATCCTTGAAATTCGCGCGCGCCAGCCCGCAGATGACAGAGTTCTGCGCGCGTTTGGCAATCTCCGTCACCGCCTGAAAATCCCCTTCCGAGGCGATGGGAAAACCCGCTTCGATGATATCAACGCCCATCTCGTCCAGCAGCCCAGCGATTTCGAGCTTCTCATTATGGGTCATCGTCGCGCCCGGGCTCTGTTCGCCATCGCGCAAGGTGGTGTCAAAAATAACGACGCGGTCTTTGTCTGCGTTTGTCATGGGATATCTCTTTTTGTTGTCCTAAGCCTGTGGCGCGTCACGCAATCCTCTGAGCGGTCGCGCCGGATCAGGGCACGCTCAGAGGCGGCTTAGGAGCAGCAGGAGGGAAAGGCAAGCCGCGCGGCTGCCTTTGGTGTGTGCGATATGATCCTGCTTGGTCATGGCATGCAGTATAGGCAGGCTTGTGTCCCTTGCAAAGACTTGTTTCGACAGTGCTCAAGAGCCGCGCTTCGCCTGGCCCCGGCGTGGCGATCCGAACGTGACGCTAGGGCGCTTTATCGTGACGTACCGCTGTATCGTTGAGCGATACTCTGCTGCTCGGAATTCGCCATGCCCTGGGTGGGGCCCTCCTCTCAGCGATTGCAAGCAATCGCCTGCCGGGCAACGGGCGAAGCGCGGCGGCCCAAGGGCCTTGATTCCGCGCAATCAGGACCCGTCGCGAAACCGGTTCGCAATCGGATACCGCCGGTCGAGCCAGAAGGCGCGTTTGCTCAATCGCGTACCCGGTGCCGACTGAAACCGCTTGTATTCGGCGATGTAGATCAGATGTTCCACCCGCTTGGCGTCCTCGCGGCTGTAGCCCGCCGCCACGCAATCCGCGATCGACCCGTCTTGGTCGATCAGAATATCCAAAATGCCATCCAGCACCGGGTAGTCCGGCAGGGAATCGCTGTCTTTCTGGTCGTGCTTCAGCTCTGCCGTGGGCGGCTTTTCGATCACGCGAACCGGGATCACCTCGCCCTCCGGCCCCATCATCCAGTCGCGGTGATTGGCATTGCGCCAGCGGCACATCTCAAAGACCCGCGTTTTGTACATGTCCTTGATTGGATTATAGCCGCCCGACATATCGCCATAGATCGTGGCATAGCCCACCGCGACCTCGGATTTGTTGCCCGTGGTCAACAGCATCTCCCCGAACTTGTTGGACAGCGCCATCAACAACAGCCCCCGCAGCCGCGATTGCAGGTTCTCCTCCGTCACATCCGGCTCAGTGCCCTCGAACAGCGGGGCCAGCGTGTTGGTGATCGCCTGTCGCCCCTCTTTGATCGGCACGAAATCATACCGCGCGCCGAGGTTTTCGGCGACCTCCCTCGCGTCTTCCAAAGATGTGTCCGAGGTATATTCCGACGGCAGCATCACGCAGCGCACATTCTCCGGCCCGAGCGCATCCGCGGCGACCGTCGCCACAATCGCGCTGTCGATCCCGCCCGACAAACCCAGCAGAACCTTGGAAAACCCTGTCTTGCGCATGTAGTCGCGCAACGACAGCACCATGGCGTGGTAATCCTGTTCGTAGCTGTCCGGCAGCTTGGCCAGATCGCCCTTCTCGATCCGCCACCCTTCGGCCCCGCGCACCAGATCGACATGACTGATCGCCTCTTCAAACACCGGCATCTGCAACGCCAGTTCGCCGCCCGGGTTCAGTGCAAAGGTGCCCCCGTCAAAGACCTGATCATCCTGCCCACCGACCAGATTGAGGTAAATGAGCGGCAACCCCGTCTCCACCACGCGCGCCACCATCAGGTTTTGGCGCGTCTCCATCTTGTCGCGATAGTAGGGCGATCCGTTGGGCACCAACAGGAACTCCGCCCCCGTCTCGGCCAGCGTTTCGACCACATCCTCGTGCCAGGCATCTTCGCAAATGGGCGTGCCAACGCGCACATCCTCCACAACGAAAGGCCCGCCCAGAGGGCCGGGATCATAGATGCGCACTTCGTCAAACACGGTCTCATTGGGCAACTCATGTTTGAGCACGCAGGCCTGTCGTTGCCCGCCTTTGAGGATGTAATAGGCATTGTGGAGCCGCCCTTCGATGACCGCAGGGCCCCCGATGGCCAGCGCCGGCCCCTCTGCGCAATCGACCATCAGCCCGTCAATCGCGGCCATGGCGGCCTCCTGCACCGCAGGCTTCATCACCAGGTCCTGCGTGTTGTAGCCCAGAATGAACATCTCCGGCAGCGCGACCAGCTGCGCACCAGCGTCACGGCCCGCCTCCCACGCCTTTCGCGCGAGGGCGGCATTGCCCTCAATATCGCCCACCGTCGCGTTAAGCTGCGCCAGTGTGATGCGAAAACGGTCTGTCATTGCGGGCTACGCTCCTGCTTTGGCGAAGATTTAGCAGAAGCGTGGGCGAGGGAAAGCGCATTACACCACTTGGTGACTGGGTTTTCGGCAAAACACGTTGTCACGCCCCGATGGCTCAATTAGGATTTTGCACAAACATGTCGTAGGACGTGACTGGGACCGCCACCAGAAAGGCATTGATGACCATGAGGCTGATTGCTCCACTTGCACTTGCATTGACAATAACGACCGCGCCGATTGCCCTGGCGCAGGACGGCACGGTGCAGACCAAGCAATACGAAGATGGCGGCATCTATGAAGGCACGTTCAAAGACGGCCTTCAGCATGGCACCGGCACTTACACGCTGCCCAATGGCTATGAATACACCGGGGAATGGGTGGATGGCGAAATCCGTGGCCAGGGCCGCGCGGTCTTTCCCAACGGCTCGGTCTATGAAGGCCAGTTCGCCAAGGGCAAACCCGAAGGCGTGGGCAAGATCACCTTCTCCGATGGGGGCACCTATGAGGGCGAATGGCTCGATGGCAAGATCACCGGCAACGGGCTCGCCATCTATGCCAATGGCGTGAGCTACGAAGGCGGGTTTCTGAATGCGATGCATCACGGGCGTGGCCGAATGGAAAGCCCGGGCGGCTATGTCTATGAAGGCGACTGGGTCGAGGGCGTGAAGGATGGCTCGGCCCTCGTCACCTACCCCGATGGCGCGGTCTATGAAGGTCAGGTCGCCAATGGCGCGCGCGAAGGCGAAGGCACGCTGCGCATGTCCGACGGGCTGATCTACACCGGGCTTTGGAAAAACGGCCAGATCGACGGCCAAGGGCGGCTGACGCAGCCCAATGGCGATGTCTACGAAGGCGATCTGGTCAGCGGCAAGCGTCAAGGCCAAGGGCGTGTCGTCTACAACAACGGCGATGTCTATGAAGGCGCGTTTGAAGATGACCGCCGCCACGGGCAAGGCACCTTCGTTGGCACCGATGGCTACCGCTATGAAGGCGAATGGGCGCAAGGCAAGATTGCCGGGCAAGGCACCGTCACCTACCCTGATGGCTCCGTCTATGCGGGCCAGTTTGCCGATGATCTGGCGAATGGCACGGGCAAGATTACCTACCCTGATGGGTCCACCTACGATGGCCAGTGGAAAAACGGGGTGATCGAGGGCGAAGGCGTTGCGCGCTATCCCAACGGGCTGGTCTATGAAGGGTCTTTCGTGAACGCCCGCAATGAAGGCTTCGGCGTCATGACCTATTCCGATGGCTACCGCTACGAAGGCGAATGGCGCGATGGGCAGCGTCATGGTCAGGGCAAAGCCACCTATCCCGATGGCACGGTCTATGAGGGCACCTTTGCAGAGGGTCAGCGCGACGGCACCGGCAAGATCACCATGCCCGATGGCTTCACCTATGAAGGTCAATGGCTGGAAGGCGAAATCTCCGGCACAGGCGTGGCGACCTACACCAATGGCGATGTCTATGAAGGCACCTTCCTGCGCGGCAAGCGACAAGGGACCGGCACCATGCGCTACGCCACCGGAGAAGAAGCCAGTGGCACTTGGGAAGACGGTGCTCTGGCGAATGCCACAGATCCGGGCGACGACGGCGAAACGCAGACTGAATAGCGCTGCAAATGTGGGCGGATGCGCACCCTACCAGGGAATGCGCTTGCCCTGCCAGTCAAAGAACCCGCCCGTATCCTCAACCGTCAATCCGTTCATGACGTTGATCAGGTTCTGCGCGGCCGCTTCCGGGGACACCGCCGGGTGTTTGCCTACATATTTTCGGGTCAAGGATGTGGCCACCGTGCCCGGATGCAGCGCGACGCAAATCGCCTGTTTGTGACTGCGCCCCAATTCAATCGACGCCCCGTGGAGCATCTGATTGAGTGCGGCCTTCGCGGTGCGGTAGGAATACCACCCGCCTAGGTGATTGTCCCCGATAGACCCCACGCGCGCCGAAAGTGCCGCAAACACCGCGCGCCTGTCCCGGGGCAGCAAGCGTTGCGCATGTTTCAGTACCAACGCCGGGCCCATCGTGTTCAGCTTGAACTGCGCCAGCATGGCCTCGGGCGTCAGGTCCTTGAGGGATTTTTCAGGCCGGTTGTCCGATATCTCCAACCCGCCCGTGGCCACGAAAATCAGATCGAAATCCCCGGTCAGCGGCTCCATGGCCCGCAGGATCGACGTTTCATCCGTGACGTCCAAATCGTGATCGCGCCGGGACAATCCGGTCACAGCCACACCCTGTTCTGTCAACACTTTCGAGACGGCAGACCCGATCCCGCCAGAGGCCCCAATGATCAACGCATTTTTCATTGGGCTGAATTAGCGGTACTGCCCTCACGATCAAGGCGCTGGTGGGTCAATCACAGCATCAGTTGATAGGAACTGGGCACATAGCGGAACCCGCTGCCTGCCACCTCCACATAGCCCACACCGGGCCACGGCATGTGATAGCCTGCGAAGGCCAGTTTGTCGGCGGCCAGCATGTCAAGCAGACGCCGCCGTGTTTGCGCAGCGGCCTCCTTGTCCATGTCAAAGACGACGTGCCAATCAGGATTGCCCAGCGACCAGACATAATGGTTGGCAAAATCCGCCGCGATCAAAAGCTGCTGCCCGTCCGATTCAATCATATGCACCATATGCCCGGGGGTATGCCCGAAGGCGGCCAGCGCCGTATGGCCGGAAAAGCCGTTCGCGCCGTCCTCCATCATGGCCATCTTGTCGGCCAGCGGACGCACCTTTCCATCGAATCCTTCGCTGCCCGCCTTGGCCCAGTGATCAAACTCCACCCTACCAGTGGCGTATTGCGCGTTCGGGAAGGTGGCGCCGTCCTCGCCCATCAGGCCGCTGATGTGATCACCGTGCATATGGGTGATCACCACCAGATCCACTTGATCCGCAGTGTAACCGGCATCCTCCAAAGCCCCGGTGATCGCGTCGGGGTTGAGACCGGTGTCAAACAGCACAAGCTGCGCGCCTGTGTTCACCACCACCGGTGTGAAGAAAAACTGCGCCTGATCCACGGGGATATTCGCGGCCGTCGAGGCGGCGGCAAAATCCGCCTCTGACGCGTTGAGCCCGAAAATCGTCTGCGGTTCGCCACGGGTGGCCGTTCCCGCCAGAAGCATGGTCACTTCGAAAGACCCCAGTTTGAAGCGACGGTGACGGGGCGTGCTGACCCCCAACATCGGGGCGCCTGCCCACGCGGGCGCTGTCAGAAGCGGCAGGGACGCGGCGGCCCCCAGAAGCGTGCGGCGGGTCAGGGAATTGGAACGTGTCATGGCTGGTCCTCCGGTTAGGCAAATACCTAGAGCGTGATGCGCCTGCGCCCACGTCAATTCGCCTATGCTCGCAGGGTTGTGAGAGGCAGGTCGCAATGGGGGCCCTGCCCCCAACGTCGAAACCAAGGGTTTCGACGCCTCCCCCGGGATATTTCTGGCCAGAAGAAACAGCCGCCTTGGCGTCAGATTGGTTTGCGCGCGGACAGGCGCAGGCCGCCCACCGTCCCATCTGCAAAGTAGCCAGCCATTTTTTCATAGAAGAGATGCAGCGCAGTGTAGCCATCTGCGCCATGGCGCGCCTCGTAGGACGGGCGCGCAGCGCGGAAGGCCTCCAGACGGTCTGCCGTGAAGGCCGCCCAATCCTCCGTCATGTCCGTGAATGACAGGTCGTTGAACCCGGCATCTTGCAGCGATGTTTCGTACGTTGCGCGCGACACCAGCGAATTGGGGAACAGATGACGGGCGAAATCCTCTTCATCTGCGGGTGGCTTGATCAGGTAGAGGTCTTCTGCAAACAGCACCCCGCCTGGCTTCAAACACGCGTTGATCTTGGCCTGATAACGGGGCCGGTCGGGGATATGGAAAAGCGCGAGCCAACTCACAGCGTGGTCAAAACCCGCCTCCGGCAGCGTCACGTCCAGAAAATCCGCGTTGACGTGAGAGACACGAGGCTCAAGACCCGCCCGTGCTGTCAGATCCGTGGCCACGACATGGTAGTCTTCCTGCAATTCGACGGCATGCAGGTCTGCGCCACTGGCCTGGGCCAGATACCGCGCGCAGCCACCCCAGCCGGAGCCGACTTCGAGCACCGTCTGCCCGGTCGCCATGTGGCACGCCGCAATCGCCGCATCGAGCGCCTCCGTTCCGTGATAGTGAAGTTGATCAAACTGGTTGAGCACTTCCACCGGCACCGGCGCGCCGTCGCTGTATCCCAGGGCCTCCAAATCGGCATAAATGCGTTCCGCCCGCGGATACAGCTGCATGGATTTGATGTGGTCTGACATGTAGGCCCCCGGACGTTCTGGATCAGCGTACAAAAATTGCGGACCTTGGCAACGTTCTAGGACACGCTTTCGCGCAATTTGCGCACAAGCCACCAGACCACGGCAACCACAGGCAGGGTGACAGCCGCCGTCAGAACACCCTCGCTCACGCCCAGAGGGCCTGACAAAGGGTAGATCAGGTACCCCGCAAGAGACACCGCGTAGTAACTGATCGCGACAACCGAAAGCCCCTCGACGGTGCGCTGAAGGCGCAATTGAAGCGCTGCGCGTTTGTCCATGCTTTCAAGCAGGGCCTGGTTCTGCGCGCTGCGTTCTACGTCCACCCGGGTGCGCAACAATTCACCCGCGCGTCTTGCGCGTTCCACCATGGCATCGAGGCGGTTCTTGGTCGCTTGCACGGTGCGCATGGCGGGATCGTAGCGCCGCATCATGAATTCCGAAAAAGTCTGACGTGCGCCAAAGCGCTCTTCGCGCAGCACATCAATCCGTTGCGCCACGATCTGGCGATAGGCCTCGGTCGCCCCGAAACGGAAGGACGAGGTTGCATTGAGCGCCTCCATCTCGGCCGTGATATCGAGCAATTCGCGCAGGGTGATTTCGGCATCATCCTCCGCCGCACCCAGCCCGCCGATGATCTTGCTCAGACGATCCTCCATCGCGCCCATGCTGGCCTCCATCGCGCGGACACGGGAAAAGCCCAGCATGGACATGGCCTTGTATTGTTCGACCTCGCAAAGCCGCTGCATGACGCGACCCGCGCGGCGTGGGCCGATATCGGGGTCCACACTGATCAAAAACCGCTGGTGTCCTGCCGGATCGATGCGGAAATCCCCTGCAATCACGGCGGTGTTTTCCACCACCCGCGCCACCGCCACCGATTCAGACACGAACCAGTCGGCGATGTCCTTTTCCAGCGCTTTTTCGGTCTTTCGCGGCTCCACACGGATCAGCGCGGATGTGATGCGGGATCCCGGCGCGCGTTCCAGCCAGTCCTCGGGAAAGACTTCAAAATCCGCCGGATCAAAAGGCCGGCCGCCATTGGCCTCCGCGATCGCGGAATAGCTGACAAACTCGGCATGGCTTTCCCATGTCAGGTGATGCCGTCCGATCTGGCCCGAATAATGCGTGGCCCCAGGCTGCGGATGGGACGCCCCGTGGCGATCCAGAAGTTCCACCAGATGGGCCATATCCAAGGCCCGATCCCGTGCAGCGGCATTCTCATTCTTCTTGAGAACAAGATAGGCAATCGTCGCAGGCGCTTCGAGCTGGGGAAAAGGGCGCGCGTGCAGTTCATTTGCCAACTGGTAGCGCAAGGGATGGTCTTCAATCGGGGCCATTCTCGTTCCGTCGTTTGCGTCGCAGCGTGCTCTACCGCATCCATGGTTAATGAATTGGAAGCGGGCCTGAGGTCTGCGGTGCTGTCCAGCTAGCATGGCACCGATGAACGACAACCCGCTGGCTTCATCTTTCGAAAAATACTCCCGCCAGAGGCACCCAACCGCCACAAAAAAGGGCGCCCGATCAACGGACGCCCCATTTTTTCCGCGGACCGTCTCACTCCACCAGCGGCAAGAGCTTGCTGACCGAATCCTTGGCGTCGCCATAGAACATCCGCGTGTTCTCCTTGAAGAAAAGCGGGTTTTCGATGCCGGAATACCCGGTGCCCTGCCCGCGTTTGGACACGAATACCTGCTTGGCTTTCCAGACCTCCAGAACCGGCATCCCCGCGATGGGCGAATTCGGATCATCCTGTGCGGCCGGGTTCA
>CAYMEC010000086.1:0-12681 GCA_964389425.1 uncultured Roseovarius sp. | reverse complement strand
TCGCGTTTGGCATCTGCATAGCGCGCGCGCCAGTCGCCGAATTCCAGTTTGTCCAGGATCCCCGCCTCTTCAAAAAGTTTCACCGTGCGATAGACCGTGGCGATGGAAATATGCGGGTCCACCGCAGAGGCGCGGGCGTAGAGTTCTTCCACATCGGGGTGGTCTTCGGCATCTTCCAGCACGCTGGCGATGGTGCGCCGTTGGTCGGTCATCCGCAGGCCCTTGGCCTCGCAGCGATCGGTGATGGTATCGCTCATGGGTCGTTCGTCCGCACTATGTCGCAAAGGGGATAGCGTGTCCGATCCGTGTTTTCCACTGGAAAACGGTGGTCTTCACGTCCCGCAGAAGGTGTGTTGCACGACTTCCGCAGGGAGCGGCGGGCGGCGGAGGTCTTCCGCGTCCGGCTGGTCGGTGAAGGGGTGGGACAGCACCTCGACCATGCGGTTGAACGGGGTCAGGTCGCCTGCGACGGCGCTGGCGATGACCTGTTCCACGCGGTGATTTCGGGGAATGAAAACGGGATTCTCGGACGCCATGGTGGCGTCGGGGTCTGTTTCCGAGCCAATGCGGGCGCGCCAGTCGGCTTCCCATGCGTCGAACATGTCGGGCTGGAGGAATTGATCGCGGGCGCGGCCGTCGATCAGCGCACGGAAGGTGTTGGTGAAATCGGCACGGCCTTCGGCCATGTGTTGCAGAAGCGCGATAATGAGGTCGAGGTCTTCGGCCTTGGCGCTGGCGATGCCGATCTTGCGGCCAAAGGTCTGAAGCCACGCGGCCTCCAGTTTCGGGCCCATGGCGTGGATGATCCGGGTGAAGGCCTCTACGGCGGCGTCCTGATCGGGCATGAGCGGGACGAGCGAGGTGGCGAATTGGGCCATGTTCCAGACGATCACGTTGGCCTGATTGGCATAGGCATAGCGGCCATGGGCGTCGATGGAACTGAAGACGGTATCGGGGTGGTAGACATCCAGGAACGCGCAAGGTCCGTAGTCGATGGTTTCGCCCGAGAGCGTGGTGTTGTCGGTGTTCATGACGCCGTGGATGAACCCCACACCCATCCATTTGGTGACGAGCGCGATTTGGCGGTCAACGACGGCATTGAGGAGGTCCACCGGGTCTTCGACATCCGGGTAGTGTCGCTGGGCGGTGTAGTCGAAGAGGGTTTGTAACGCGTCGCGGTCGCGGCGGGCGGCGAAGAACTGGAACGTGCCCACCCGGATATGGCTGGAGGCGACGCGGGTGAGGATGGCACCCGGCAGGCGGCCCTGTTCGCGCAGGATATCCTCCCCCGTGGTGACGGCCGCCAGCGCGCGGCTGGTCGGGATGCCGAGCGCGTGCATGGCCTCTGAAAGGATGTATTCGCGGATGACCGGCCCGACCCAGGCGCGGCCGTCGCCCATGCGGGAATAGGGCGTGGGGCCGGAGCCCTTGAGCTGGATGTCAAAGCGGGTCCCGTTCGGGGCGACTTCGCCCAGAAGGTTTGCGCGGCCATCGCCCAGTTGCGGGGAGAAGCCGCCGAACTGGTGGCCGGCATAGACCTGTGCCAGCGGGTCGGCGCCCTTGGGGATGGTGTTGCCGGCGAAAATCTGGGCCATCTCATCGGGGTCGCCGGGTGTGATGCCCAGTTCCGCTGCCAGCGCGTCGTTGAAGCGCAGCATCTGCGGGGTCTTGACCGGTGCCGGGTTCATCCGGGTGTAGAACTGCGCGGGCAGGCGGGCGTAGCTGTTGTCAAAGGGAATTGAGACGGTCATGGGCGTAAGATAAGCGGGCTTGGGCGGAATGGGTAGGGTCGCTCAGAGCGTGCGCGACATGAGCGTGTAATCCTCATCCGCCTCGAACCCGAGTTTTTCATAGAGTTTGCGGGCGCGGGAGTTGTCGCGGTGCACATCCAGATGGAGCGCTTTGATCCCCATGGCCGCCAATTGCGTGGGCAGTCCATGCAGAATTTCCGTGCCTATCCCGCGACCGCGCACGCCGGGGCGAATGTAGAGTTCATCGACCAATGCCTCCAGCCCGCCTGCGTGGATCGACCATGCAAAAGACAGCGCGAGATAGCCCACCGGCGCGCGGGCGGGACCGGCAAGGTAGATCGCGCCATGGGGGGAGCCGTCGAGCAGCGGCATGATGGCCGATGCACGGTCGGCCTCAGACATCTCAATACCTTCTTCGGCGTGGAAATCGCCGACGAGCCTGGCGACAGCGTCAAAGTGGTCGGGCTTGGCGAGGGTGAGTTGGGTCATAGGCGGGCGAGCCTTTCGGTGAGAAGGGCGAAGAAACCATCGGCGTTGATGTCGCCCATGACGGTCGCGTTGGGCGCGCGGTCTGTGACGCGCCACCAGTCCATCACGGTCATGCCGAGGGTGAGGGGGGAGGTGGTTTCAACCTCCACATTCACGTGCCGCCCGGTGAAGAGGGTGGGGTCGATGAGATAGGCGATGGTGCAAGGGTCATGCAGCGGCGCGCCTTCCTGCCCATATTTTTCGCGGTCGTAGCGTTCGAAAAATTCGGTCATGGCGGCGACAGCCGGGCCCACGGCGTTGGGGATCGCGCGGAAAGCGGCGTTTCGGGCGGCTGTGGTGAGGGCTTTGTGAGTGACGTCAAGGGGCATGACAGTGAGGGGTACGCCGGAACGGAAGACAATGTCGGCGGCGGCGGGGTCCACGTAGATGTTGAATTCTGCCGCAGGCGTGACGTTGCCCACTTGGAAATAGGCCCCGCCCATCAGCACGATTTCCCGAATGCGGGGAGCGATGTCGGGGGCGCGTGTCAGCGCCGTGGCGATGTTGGTCAGCGGGCCGATGGGGCAGAGGGTGATGGTTTCTTCAACTTCTGCGCGGAGGGTGTCGATCAGGTAGTCAACAGCGTGACCTTGCGCGAGGGGCATGGTCGGATCGGGCAAGGTGGGACCATCGAGGCCGGTGCGCCCGTGGACATGTTCGGCGGTGATGAGGGGGCGGTTCAAGGGCGCGTCGCAGCCGGCATAGATGGGCAGGTCGGGGCGACCGGCCAATTCCGCGATCATACGGGCGTTCCTGGTCGTGTAGGGCAGGGGGACGTTGCCCGCGACACAGGTGAGGGCGAGGAGGTCGAGTTCCGGGCTGGCCAGTGCCAGCAGGATAGCGACGGCGTCGTCCTGGCCGGGGTCGGTGTCGATGATGATCTTGCGCGGGCTCATGAGGGATGGATTTCATGGCCGGGTGGGATTGTCCACTGTCAGCAGGCCGACCAGCGGGAGATTGCGCCCCGGCGCGGAATCAAGGCCCTTGGGCCGCCGCGCCTTCGCCTGGCCCCTCCCAGGGCCTGGCGAAATTGCAGATGCAGGACGCTGCTCGAATTTCGTCCGAGAAGCTGACGATAAAGTGCTGCTGTTCAAAGGCGGGGATCGCCACGCCGGGGCCAGGCGAAGGCGCGGCTCAGCGTCCGAGGTCGCGCATGCCGGATTCGATACCGGCCAGTGTCATGGGCACCATGCGGCCTTCGAAAATCTGGCTGATCATCTGGATGGATTGGGTATAACCCCAGTATTTTTCCGGCACCGGGTTGATCCAGAGGTGATTGGGCCACTGTTCTCGCGCGCGTTGCAACCAGACCTGACCGGCCTCGGCATTCCAGTGTTCATTGGCACCGCCGGGATACGCAATCTCATAGGGTGACATCGACGCATCGCCCACGAAGATGCATTTGTAGTCCGCGCCATAGGTGCGCAGAACGTCATCGGTCGGGGTCTGTTCGGCCCACCGCCTGCGGTTGTCACGCCAGACGCCTTCATAGAGGCAATTGTGGAAGTAGTAGTATTCGAGATGCTTGAATTCGGTGCGGGCGGCGGAGAAAAGTTCTTCCACCACCTTGATATGCGGGTCCATGGAGCCGCCGACATCAAGGAACAAGAGCACCTTCACCGCATTGTGGCGCTCGGGGCGCATTTTGACGTCGAGATAGCCGTTCTCGGCCGTGGCGCGGATTGTGCCATTGAGATCCAGTTCGTCTTCGGCCCCTTCGCGGGCCCAATTGCGCAGCCGTTTCAGTGCCACCTTGATGTTTCGGGTGCCCAACTCCACGCTGTCGTCGAAATTACGAAACTCGCGCTTGTCCCAGACCTTCACGGCGCGGCGGTGGCGGCTCTCAGCTTGGCCGATGCGCACGCCTTCCGGGTTGTAGCCATAAGCGCCGAAGGGCGAAGTGCCTGCGGTGCCGATCCATTTGTTGCCGCCTTGATGGCGGCCTTCCTGTTCCTTGAGACGCTCCTTAAGCGTTTCCATCAGCTTGTCGAACCCGCCAAGCGCCTCGATTTCGGCCTTTTCCTCCGCCGTCAGGTGTTTTTCGGCCATCTTTTCCAGCCATTCCCGGGGCAGGTCCACGGCCTCGAGCACTTGGTCGATGGAGATGTTCTCAAGCCCTTCGAACGAGGCTGCAAAGGCGCGGTCAAACCGGTCGATCAGGCGTTCATCTTTTACCATGGCGGAGCGAGCGAGGTAATAGAACCCTTCGACATCATAGGTCACAAGACCCTGACGCATGCCTTCCAGAAAAGTCAGGTATTCGCGCAAGGACACGGGGATGCCCGCGTCACGCAAATTCTGAAAAAAGGGTTGAAACATGTCAGATCGACATGCGGTGGATGATAATCGTCACGAACAACCCGATGACCGCACAACCCATGCCATAGACAAACGCGTATTGGGCAATATCGGCGCGGTTGCCTTTGCGCCGTTTTGCGTTCAGCGCGCCGAGGGCCGCGCCCAGAATTGCCCCGATGAGAACGAACATGTCGCGACCCCGCTTGCCTTGATCAATTGCTGGACTGGGCCGGGCTCAATGCAGAGATTTCACGCATCCTTGCGCGCACCGCCCAATCCGTGCCAAAGCCGTAGCGTGCCCAGGCCAGACTGTCCAGACGCACCGCATCGGCCTCAGCCGTGCGACCAATCTGGGCAAGGGCTTCGGCCCGCAGCATCAGCAGGGTCGAAAGCAGCGCTGCATTTTCAAAGCGTTGCGCGGTCTCAATATGGGGGGCCAGAAGCACCAGCGCGTCATTGCCCTGACCCTGGCTGATGGCATAGGCCGCAAGTTGCGAGGCGGAATAGGCCTGATGCAGGCGCGTGCCCGGCGCGCGGCGGTATGCCACTTCGGCGGCCACGAAATTGCGGAAGGCCAGTTCTGGGTCTGCACTCTGGCTGAGCCGCGCGAGCGCGAAATGGCTGAAGCCGAGGCGATGATCTGTCCATCCTTGGGATTGCGCGATGCGCAGGGCGTCAGAAGCCGCGCGGCGGCGTTGGCCGGAATTCGTGTCAGGCCCAAGGGCGGTTTGCACTGCGCGGATCCACGCGCGCGGGGTGGCGGGCGTGTTGCGGGCAGGCACGGCATTGCCGCGCGGGTTCAGCCGGGACAGGATCGCGGGCAGGCGCTGGGCTACCTGTTCGCGCGTCATGCCAGAGCGCAGTTCGGGCGCGTAGTAGGCCCGCAGGATGAGCATGTCGAACCCGGTCAGAACAGTGTGGACATTGTCGTCATTGAACACGCTGTCGGGCAGGCGGTAGAGATCATTGAGCGGTCCCAGCGCCTGGGCCAGTTCCTCATGCAGGCAATCGCGCACCTCTTGCGGGGCAGCGTCACCGGGCAGGAAGATCGCGATCTTGGAGCGGCGGGCGAGGGCGGACCAGTTGGTTTGCGTTGAATGGCGGGCGGCACGATAGTCCCGCAACGAGGAGACATTGGGCACAACGAAACACGCGGCCTTGGGCAGGAAACGCCGGATATCGGCGCGGGACACGACCTCAATCGTGATAACGGCATCGTCGGGTCCCGTGGGCTGGCGTTGGGCAATGTCGATGCCGGCTTCGCTGCGCAACCTTCCGACCAGCTTGGTCAGATCAGGCATCAGGGTTGCGGGCGGGTTGCCGGTGACGCGCACCGCGATCGGGCCTTCGAACCGTGAGAATTGCTGCAACTGGCGACCGGATTCCAGTTGGAAGCTGAGTTCCAGAAAATCACGTGCGATATCGCTGTTGGATCGCTGTGGCGCGGTCGGGCGCGACGCACCGAACGTCTTCATTGCCGGAAGGCTAGATTGCGTTGGTGTCGCCGCGCGCGAGGTCACATCCTGAGGTGCACCCGAACATGCCGCCATCGCCAAGAACAAGGGTAAAACCAAAAAACGCTTAACAATCAACTTACCAAAAACCACTTTACCCTGCCGCATCAACGAACGGCGTGTTGACCAAAATCGCGCGTCACACTGATCGTATGACAGGCGATCCTGACCGTCTTGGGGAGCAACCGGGGCATTTGTAGGGCGCGGGGGACGCGGCAGCGAACTGGTGGACAAACCCGGAAACTGCATACGCGGCGGCCTCTCTCATGCACATGGCGCGGTGGTTTTGCGCAAGCGGGGCGATATGGCTGCGCATCGGATGCCCTAAGGCTTAATCGGTTTAACGCAAAGACGGAACCATTGAATCGCCTCGGGGGCGACGTCTCGCCGAATTGTGTGTCGGAAACCAGCCGTCGGTCAGCCGCCCCGCCGCGCCATGAAGGCCAGCCGTTCAAACAGATGAACGTCCTGTTCGTTCTTCAAAAGCGCGCCATGCAGCTTGGGCAGCGCGTCGCCGCCGTCGCGGCGCAGGTCCTCGGCTGTCAGATCTTCGGCGAGAATGAGTTTCAGCCAGTCGAGCACTTCGGAGGTCGACGGCTTCTTTTTCAGGCCTGATTGTTCCCGGATCTCGTAGAATTGCGTGAGCGCGGCCGTGAGCAGGGAGTCCTTTATCCCCGGGTGATGCACTTCGACGATTCTTTTCATCGTGTCCGGGTCGGGGAAGCGGATGTAATGGAAAAAACAACGACGCAGGAAGGCATCGGGCAGTTCCTTTTCGTTGTTCGACGTGATGATCACGATAGGGCGCGTTTTCGCCGCGATGGTTTCGCCTGTCTCGTAGACGTGGAATTCCATCTTATCGAGTTCCTGCAACAGGTCGTTGGGAAACTCGATATCGGCCTTGTCGATTTCATCGATCAGCAGGACGACCTTGCCGTCGGCCTCGAACGCCTGCCAGAGCTTGCCGCGCCTGATGTAGTTGGACACGTCATGGACCTTTTCATCGCCCAACTGGCTGTCGCGCAGGCGGGAGACGGCATCGTATTCATAAAGGCCCTGCTGGGCGCGGGTGGTGGATTTGATGTTCCATTCCAGCATCGGCAGGCCAAGGGCGGCAGAGACCTGGCGGGCCAGTTCTGTCTTGCCGGTGCCGGGTTCGCCCTTGACCAGCAAAGGCCGTTCCAGCGTGACGGCGGCGTTGACGGCCACGGTGAGGTCATCAGTGGCCACGTAGGTGTCTGTTCCGGTAAACTTCATGAAGGTCGCCCTTTTGCAGATGCCCCGTAGTGACCGCCAAGACCTTAGAGTGCAAGGCGAAATAGAAACCATACCCGGTGATTGCCTAGTGACATTCCTTACCGGGACGTGTATTTCGGCTGCAAACGGGGAAGCTGGCGCTTGTTAGTCGCGCGTATGAGGCCAGCAAAAAAGGGATGCGCATAAATGAAAGCTGAATCGTTTGTAACTGACGACTACCGCCCGGCGGAAGACGAGCCGTTTATGAATGACCGCCAGTTGGAGTATTTCCGACGCAAGCTGCTGGCGTGGAAAGACGAATTGCTGGAAGGCAGCCGGGACACGATAGAAGGCCTGCAGGACAGCACACGGGCGATCCCCGACGTGGCGGATCGGGCCTCGGAAGAAACCGACCGCGCGCTGGAGCTGCGTACGCGCGATCGCCAGCGCAAGCTGGTGGCCAAGATCGACAGTGCCCTGCGCCGCATTGACGAAGGCGAGTATGGCTATTGTGAAGTGACGGGTGAGCCTATTTCGCTCAAGCGTCTGGATGCCCGCCCCATCGCGACAATGAGCCTTGAGGCACAGGAACGCCACGAACGGCGCGAAAAAGTGCATCGCGACGACTGAGGCACGACAAAAAATGGGATGAAACGCCAGGGTGATTGCCCTGGCGTTTTTGGTTAGGCTGATGGCATGACCTTGAGTGACATGAACATCACCGTGATTGGCGCGGGCATTGGCGGGTTGGCCGTGGCACAGGCGCTGGCACAGCGTGGTGCACAGGTGCGGGTGCTGGAACAGGCGCCCGAGATTCAAGAGGTCGGCGCCGGGTTGCAGATTTCGCCCAACGGGGCCTGCGTTCTCAGGGCGCTGGGTCTGGCCGACGCGTTGGCGCGCGCGGGCGTGCAGGCCGAGGCGGTGCGATTGGTGGATTATCGCGGAGCGACCGTCACGCGGCTGGATCTGGGGCGCTTGGGCAATCGGGATTACTTCTTTGTACATCGGGCAGATTTGATTGACCTGCTGGCGACGGGTGCGCGGGCCGCCGGGGTGGAGATCGAGCTGAACGCGCAGGTGGAAACTGTGCAAGCGGACGGACCGACCTTGCGCATGCAGGATGGGTCAGAGCGAGACGCCGATCTGGTGATCGGTGCGGATGGTTTGCATTCGGTGGTACGGCAGGTCGTGTGCGGGTCCATCGCACCCTTCTTCACCGGGCAAACCGCATGGCGCGCGATTGTGCCCAACAGGGCAGGCCGGCCACCCGAAGCGCGGGTGCATATGGGCCCCAAACGCCATGTGGTCAGCTATCCGCTGCGGGGCGGCGAGATGCTGAACCTTGTCGCGGTGCAGGAGCGTGAGGATTGGGTGGAAGAAGGGTGGAGCCAAGAAGACGCCCCTGACAATCTGCGCGCGGCCTTTGCGGATTTCGGGGATGAGGTGCAACAGATGCTGGAGGCGGTGGACCGGGTGCATCTTTGGGGGCTCTTTCGCCATCCTGTTGCGCCCGATTGGCATCGCGGCGGTGCGGTGCTGTTGGGCGACGCGGCCCATCCGATGCTGCCGTTTCTGGCGCAAGGGGCGAACATGGCCCTTGAGGATGCCTGGGTTCTGGCCGATGCGCTGTCGCTGCCCGGGCGGATCGAGACGCGGCTGGCGGCCTATCAGACCCGCAGGCGGGACCGCGTGGTTAAGGTCGTAGACGCCGCCCAGGGCAATGCGTGGAAATATCACCTGTCCTTGCCCCCGGTGCGCTGGGCCGCGCATCAGGCGATCCGGCTGGGTGGGATGCTTATGCCAGATCGGATGATGGGGCAGTTTTCATGGCTCTATGAGCATGATGTGACGCGGTAGGGGTACGGCTCGGTCGGTTCGTCGGCCTCTCAGGCGTCGAGTTCGACCCAGATGGGCACGTGGTCAGAGGGTTTTTCGCGGCCGCGGATGGCTTTGTCGATCTGGCAGTCGGTGAGCAGATCAGCGGCCTCGGGGCTGAGCAGGACGTGATCAATGCGGATGCCATCGTCGCGGTTCCAGGCACCAGCCTGATAATCCCAGAACGTGTAGTGACCTGCGCCCTGCATGCGGGCGCGAAACGCCTCGGTCAGGCCCAGGTTCACGATACGGCGGAAGGCGGCGCGGCTTTCCGGGCGGGCGAGCGCATCCTCCTGCCAGGCCTCGGGGCGTTTGGCGTCTTCGTCCTGAGGGATGATGTTGTAGTCACCGGCCATCAGGAAGGGTTCTTCCAGTGCCAGCAAATCCTTGGCGCGGGCATGAAGGCGGTCCATCCAGGCCAGCTTGTAATCGTATTTGGGCCCGGGGCAGGGGTTGCCATTGGGCAGGTAGAGCCCGCAGACGCGCACCGCCGTCTTGTCGCCCATCACGGTGGCCTCGATATAGCGGGCCTGTTCGTCGCTGTCGTCGCCGGGCAGGCCGCGGGTGACATCCTCCAGCGGCAGTTTTGACAGGATCGCCACGCCATTGAAACTCTTCTGTCCGTGCGTTTCGACCTGGTAGCCGCGGCTTTCGAATATGTCGCGCGGGATGTTTTCATCTATGGACTTGAGCTCTTGCAAGACCACCACATCCATATCCGCCTCATCCAGCCAATCGCCTAAGGCACCCACACGCGCCTTGATCCCGTTGATGTTGAAGCTGGCGATTTTCATGGGTCGGATCCTTGGGCGAATGGTGTCATGCAATCTATCGCGCGCGGCTTGAGGAAGGGCAAGCCTTGCCGCACAGTGTGCGGCGCAGTGGCGGGCGCAGTTACGGGCGCAGGCCGGGTTGATTCGCGCAGCGACATCACGGTTTGAAGCCCAAAATCGTTTTATTCATAGGTGTGGATAACTATTTTTTGCAACCATAGCGGGTATTCTGAAAACTTGAACGATGTCAAATTCCTTGCCGAAAATCGCGCCAGCTCTGGGCGGGTTTCGACCCTGTGGATAACCCTCTTAACAAGAATTAACGATTGAGAACTCATCCTAAAGATGTGACCGTCGACAGGCCAAATATGGGCATAGCAACGGGAGAACATGTATGTCTGCACAACGCAAACTGATTGAAAACACATCCACCCCCCATGCGGAGACAAGCCTGCATGACGGCCTGGCCGTCGAGGCGTTCACCTCCTCGATGGGGCCTGTGCGCTCGGATCTGAGCGCGGGCGAGACCACGGGGCTCTTTACGTCTTCCATGGCACCGATGGGCACCGATGCGCGGTCAGGTGAGGCGGTCGAGCTCTTCACCTCGTCCATGGCTCCGGTTACGGCATCGACGGTTGACGGAGACGCGGTTGAGGCGTTCACCTCGTCCATGGGGCCGAGCGTCGCCTCTACGACCACGGAAGGCAACGCGGTTGAAGCGTTCACCTCTTCCATGGTCCCGAGCGTCGCCGCCGAGGAAGGCGATGGCTGCCACATGTTCACGTCGAGCATGTAAGCCACGATGATGATGCGGGACGGCGACAGGATGGGTGATGCGGCGCGGGGGCGTGAGACCCTTGGCGTTGTGGTGCCTCTCAATACGCCGTTCCGTCAACGCACCAAACGCGCCCGGCAAACGGCTGTCATGCAGCGGTTTGCCGAGACGCGGCGCGGGCCCGATGACGTGTTCTGGCTGAAGGAAAACGCCGAAATCCTCGGTGTATTTGAGGCCACGGGGCTTGGCGCGGATGCGGATGGGCTGTTGGTCTATCAGGGGTTTTACGACGACCTTGAGGCACGGGCCGGGTTCTTTCCGCAGTATTATCGTTTTTTCCTGTCACTGGCGTTGGATCTGGAGGATCTGGGTCTTTGTGGCGACATGGGTGAGCGGATCGCCCATTGGGTGGCAGCGGCCGGATTTGTAGAGGCTGAACTATCGGATCTGCAACGGGCGGAGGCACGCAGGCTGTGTGCGCGGCGGGGCGTGAATGTGGCCGTGGATTCAGGGCTGGATGATCGGTTGCGCGCCTTTTGCGAGCGCTCAGAGACCTTCACGCTGCCCAACAAGAAAGCGGCCTACGAGCTGACGCATATCGTCTTTTACCTGTCCGAATACGGGCGTCGGAATCCGGGCGTCGGGCCGGGATCCATCCTTTCCTTACGCAATGCGGGCACGCTGGCGTTTTTGGAGCTGAATATTGATTTGCTGTCGGAGATTTGCATCGCGCTGCGCTTTGCTGGCGAAGACCCGCCCGAGATTTGGGAGCGGTGGCTGCGCGATCAGGTGCGCCGTTTCGCAGTGGAGCGTTCCGACGGGCCGGTGCCGCACGATGATTACCACCCGTGGCTGATGCTGAACTGGTTCATGGAAGTGGCCGGGCGGGGCGGGTTCGGGATGGAAATGCCGGACACGAAGGGCGGTTCGGTGTTTTTTGCAGCGCCCAACCCGGCGGCGGCACCGCTGAGGGAGTTGTCGAACAGTCTGTATCAGCAAGGGCCCGAGCGGCGCGATGACTGGGCGCTGATGCGCGAGGCCGTGGAGCAGGGAATGTCTGAGGATGCGCGCCACGTGCTGGAAGCCGCGGAGACGGCGGTGGATTTTGATGCTTTCTTTCGCGGGTTTGCGCGTGCGTCAGGGCCGCGCATGATGGCGTCAGGGGGTGTGCCATGATTGGCCCTGTGGGGGCCCGCGCCATGCGCATGATTGGCCTTACCGGTGTGGGGCTTGTCGCGATGTACACATTGTTGATTTCGTCGGCGGACGCGATCACCAAGGTTTTCGCGGAAAGTTATGCTGCTCCGCAGCTTTATGCGCTGTCCGGGGGGATGGTGGCGCTGCTGAGCGTGGTGGCCAACCGGCGGGAGGGTCGTTTCGAAGGGATGCGCACCGCCTGTCCGAAGATGATGGCGTTGCGCGTGGCCGCGACGGTCGGCGGGACGGTTGCATTTTTCTATGCTTTCGCGCTGCTGCCCTTTGCAGAGGTGTTCTTGTTCATCGCGATGATCCCGCTTTTGGCCGCGCTTTTGTCCGGTCCGGTGTTGGGAGAGCCGGTGAGGGTTCAGGTTTGGGCGGCCCTTGGATTTGGCACGGTGGGCGTGCTGTGCCTTTTCCCGGGTGGAATCGGGGCGGTGTCCTTCGGGCATGTGCTGGCCTTCGTGGCGGTGCTGCTGGGAACGGTGTCGATGGTGGCCTCGCGCTATATCGGGCTGCGCGATCGCAACATTCTGGCGCAGGTGTTTTACCCCAATCTGGCGCTGATGGTCGTGATGGGGGCGGCATTGCCGTTCGTCTTTGCGCCGATGGGGCTGGCGGATTTGGGTTGGGTTGCGTTTTACGCCGGGCTGCTGTTTGGGGCGCGCTGGGTGTTGGTGGCCGCGCTGAGGGCCTTGCCGGCCTATGTGGTGACGCCGCTGATGAACCTTCAG
>CAYMEC010000085.1:2372-12711 GCA_964389425.1 uncultured Roseovarius sp. | reverse complement strand
CCGCACCCCTATGCCGACCTCATCACCTTTGTCACCGATCGCCCCGGACATGACGCGCGATATGCAATTGACCCAAGCCGCATTCGTGACGAACTCGGCTGGAGGCCCTCTGTCACCATCGAAGAGGGATTGCGAAAGACCGTGCAATGGTTTCTGGACAATGAGCCCTGGTGGCGGGCGCTGTTGACCCGCGATGGGGTCGGGAACCGGCTGGGCGCGACTGCATGAAGATTCTGGTCTTCGGCAAGACAGGCCAATTGGCCCAAGAGCTAAGGCGCAGAAATGGTCCCGATCTGACCTTGGAATTCCTTGGACGGGACCAAGCTGATTTCTCCAGGCCCGAGACCTGTCTGCATTGGGTGAAAAGCACCGACGCCGATGCCGTGATCAACGCCGTGGCCTATACCTCTGTCGACCGGGCCGAAGAGAACGAACCGATGGCTCTCACGGTCAACGGCACGACACCGACGGCCTTGGCGCAGCTGGCCGCAAAGCGGGGGATCCCGTTTGTGCATGTCTCGACCGACTATGTCTTTGACGGGGCCGGGGAGAGTGCCGTTGAACCGGACCATCCCACCGCGCCGCTTGGGGCCTACGGGCGCACCAAGCTCGCGGGGGAGGAGGGAGTGCGTGGGGCGGGAGGAGCATATGTTGTCTTGCGAACATCATGGGTTGTTTCGGCCCACGGCAACAATTTCGTCAAGACGATGCTGCGGCTCGGGCGCGAGAACGACAGCTTGCGCATCGTCGCTGATCAGGTCGGCGGCCCGACGCCCGCAGCCGATCTCGCCGACGCTTGCCTTGCCGCGGCGCGTGCACTGAAAGAGGGCTGGGCCGGCGCCAAGGGCATCCACCATGTTGCAGGAGCGCCAGATGTGAGCTGGGCCGGTTTTGCGCGCGAGATCTTTGCCCAAGCAGGGATCAATTGTGTGATTGAGGAAATCCCCACCAGCGCGTACCCAACACCCGCCCAACGACCGCTCAATTCTCGCCTTGATTGCACATCACTGACATCGGTGCTGGGCGTGCCACGCCCGAATTGGAAGATCGGCCTAACGGCCATCCTGAAGGAATTGGGGGAATTGCGGTCATGACCAATCGAAAGGGGATCATACTGGCTGGCGGCTCCGGCACGCGCCTCTTTCCGCTGACAATGGGCGTGTCCAAGCAACTCCTGCCGGTCTATGACAAGCCCATGGTCTATTACCCTCTGGCCGTCCTGATGTTGGGCGGGATACGAGAGATCGCCATAATCACCACGCCGGAGGACCAAGACCAGTTCAAGCGCCTGTTGGGTGATGGCAGCCAATGGGGGCTCCGTATCTCCTGGCTTGAACAACCCACCCCCGATGGACTGGCCCAGGCCTATCTTCTGGCTTCGGATTTTCTGGACGGATCGCCGTCTGCCATGGTGCTGGGAGACAACATCTTTTTTGGCCATGGCTTGCCCGAGCTGTTGCGACGCGCGGATGAGCGGACCGAGGGTGGGACCGTATTTGGCTACCGGGTCAAGGACCCCGAACGCTATGGAGTGGTGGCCTTTGACGGGGATCGCGTGTCGGCAATCATCGAAAAGCCCGAGGTGCCGCCGTCAAGCTATGCGGTGACCGGGCTGTATTTCCTAGATGGCACCGCGCCGGAACGCGCTGCCAACGTCAGGCCCTCTGCACGCGGTGAACTTGAAATCACGTCGCTGCTCGGCATGTATTTGACCGATGGCCTATTGACGGTCGAGCGAATGGGACGTGGCTACGCCTGGCTCGACACCGGGACCCATGCATCGCTGCTCGACGCCGGTGACTTCGTCCGCACGCTTCAGGAACGGCAGGGCTTGCAGATCGGCAGCCCCGACGAGATTGCTCATGCCGCCGGATGGATGACGGATGACCAGTTGATTGAGCAAGCCCGCAAGTTCGGCAAGAACGCCTATGGAAGCTACCTGCAGCAGTTGATCAAGGACTAGAGCATCGTCCATCTTTTCTGCGACAAATCCGGCAGCTTTGAGGGGGTTTCCGCATTTGCAGAGCTGGAAGACGTCGCATTGGCCAAGGCGACGACGTGCTCCCGAATATCCAGTGATAACGATATCCCTTGATCCACCTTCAAATATGGTGGATCGCAACATCTGGCCCGCGGGACTCCCAGCGACTCAGATGCCAAGAACGTGGTCCAGCGGGGTCCCGTTGGTGGTTTGATGGTTCCGGCAAGTGCGGTCTTGCCTGCGGGTTCAGGCCACGCTGGCAAGTTCCCGAAACGAGGCGTTCTGCTCGAACAACTGGTTCCAGTTTCCGATATCCGCGATGCGGCCCTGTTCGAGAAGAATGATGCGGTCACATGACTTCACGGTACTCAACCGGTGTGCAATCATCAGGATTGTCTTGTTGCCAGGCACAGCTTCGATCGCTGACATGACGTCTCGTTCGGTCAGGTTGTCGAGGGCGCTCGTGGCCTCGTCAAAGACGATGACATCAGCTCCCTGATAAAGCGCTCTCGCAATGCCCACACGCTGTCGTTGGCCGCCTGACAGCCGTACGCCGCGCTCACCGACCCGGGTTTCATATCCCGCGGGGAGTTCTGTCTCGATGAATTTGTGAAGCTGGGCGATCTTCGCGACCTGTTGGACCCGTTCGAGGTCAATGTTCCTCTTGGCCATGCCGAAGGCAATATTTTCCGACAGTGTGGCGTCCAGCAGGAAAATGTCCTGCGGGACATATCCCAGGCTTTGTTGCCACCGCCATCTGTTTTCTTTTGTGATCTCGATCCCGTCGGACAGAATTGAACCTGAGGTGGGGGCCAACATGCCAAGGATGAGATCAGCCAGTGTCGTTTTGCCTGCGCCTGTACCTCCGACGATGCCAATGCGTTCTCCTGCATGGATCGTGAGAAACAGATCACGAATGCTCGGCCGATCCGAATTCGGGTAGCTGTGAGTCACATTGCGCAGTTCCAATGCCGACTTCATGCCAAGCGGGTTGGACGGGCGGGTCTCAAAGGCCACGGCCGTTTCAGTGTCGACAGTCTTCAGGTCTTCGAAAAGGCTTTCGATGGCGGCAGCGCCAAAGCGCATCTTGGCAACATTTGAGTAGATCCGTGTCAGTTCCGGCATGATGCGCTGCCCGGCAAAGGCAATCAGGCCGAGCAGCGGCAACAGTTCGCCCAGGGCCGCGTTCCCGGAGTCGAACTCGTCAGGATCCAGTAGATACAGGCACAGGAGCACGACACCGCCCAGAGCCACCGCCTGGATAAAGAAATGGGGAAGGCGCCCGATCAGATCCGAGATCATGACCGTCCGTTTGGTTTCGAAGGACGACGCGCTAAAGCGCTTGAGATAGGCATGCTCGTGGCCATGCAGTTTCACCTCCTTGATCCCGGCAAGCACTTCCTTGACCATGAGAAAGCGCTGCTGATTGCCGGCCTTGCGCCGTTTCCCGAGCGAGGTCAGCGTCCCGCGCAATATCGCGTACAGGCCGGCATAGAACCCGCCAAAGACTGTAAAGGCACCGATAGCGACGGCTGGATTAACCCAGACAAGAAGCGTCACGATGCCAAGGACCGTCAGGGCGGCAGCGACGATCTCGGATACCGGACGGAAATAGCTTGCGACCGCCTGTTCGGCCTCGGACAGAACTCTTGTGGTCATGTCCCCCGAGTGCCGCTCCAGAAAGAACTCATAGGGTTTGGCAAGGTAGAGGCCGAGCAGTTTTCGGCTGAGCGAGTGACTACGCATCTGCGTATACCGCGAAATCGCATAGACCCTCAAAAGCTGGAGTAGGCTGGACAGGACGATGATCGCCAGCGTGACGAGGCCAAGGGCGATCAGGAATGAAAAGCTGGAAGTAAAGCCGAAGGCCTCATAAGCCCAGTTGAGTTGCTCATTCGTGGTGATCGCTGAAGGCTGGGCCAGGACGCTCAGAAACGGGAATACGGAGCCCACCATCAAAGCGGAACTGAGCGCAGAGACACAGACCACGGCCAACACGATCCAGGCGTTGCGACGCTCGCGCTCGTCAAGCAGCGACCAGGCTCTCTTCAGTGTTGAGATATCCAGCATTCGACTCCGATCCGGTCACGTCACCCGCGCGATGGTTCCTGGCAATACTACCTTCAAAGTGTTGCAGCCACATTATGGCTCTGCCGTGGCGCGAAGCAAAACCACCTGTCTCCGGCCGGTCGAGAGATGTTGCCCCCGGGGTCCACAGTCCGGGCACCTGATCGGGTTGTCCGAGATTCAGCGTCGTCTAGTTCGGAATGAAGCGGGGCAGGGGATCCATCAATTCGACCAGGACGTCTTGAAGGCGTTTTTCAGCAGCTTCGTCGGTTTCGTCTGTGGCGATCGGGGTGGTCAACCGGACAATGGCTCCATCGGTCTCTCCGGTCATAATTCCGTCAACCATGAGGTAGTACTTGGCGGCCATATCCCATGCGACGCGGCGCTCGCCCTGCTGGAACCAGTAATAGACCATCATTCGGGTCGTGCCCTGCTGGATGATCGCCCGGTTGATGTTAAACGGCAGATCCGAGCCCAACACAGATTGCACATTCGTACGCTCCAGCCAGGCAATCTCCCAACCGGAACCAGGCAGGCAAATCTCGGGGCTGTGAACACCGCCACGGCTTTGGTCCAGATACCACGCCATGAAGAGTCCCACCTCCTTGGCGGCGTTTGGATTGACCAAAGTGACCTGATGGTAGTCATCGGCGCCCAGAACGTTTTCCACTTCCGGCTCCAGTGTCTGTGGCGGCCCGACCTGTTGCCAATCACCAAGGGTCCGCGGGAAGAACGCAAAGCTGTCCCGCTCAACGGCACTGCCCCCGCGTTCCGGAATCGCCTGCCATGCCGCAGCGAGGGCGATGGTCAGAACAGTAGCCGTCATCAGCGCCGTGGAGGGCTGAACCAACCGAATTCTCAACGCCTGAGTCCCCAGTCCTTCTATATTGAGGTCCAGCGCTTCGGCGAGTCCCATTCTCTCGCGGTTGAAAAACAGCATGACCCAAGCCAGAGCGAACAAGATCAGGATGCAGGCAATGAAGATGACCCATCCTTCGAAAAAGTGGGTGAATCCTTCGAGCCATTCCAGACCCCAGACATTGGCAATCACGCCTGCCAGAGCAATCCGCGCCGAATTCATAACGATGGTGATTGGGCCTGCGGACAACAGCAGAACGGCCTTGTGCCATATCGGTCCCCTGTAAAGCACCGCGAAGATGTAGCTGAAGCTCAGGATCGGGAAGAGGTATGCAAGTCCGGAGCAGGCTTCCGCCACATGCAGGCGCAAGACACCGAGATCGATGATATTGCCCTCCAGGTAGACCGGGACGTTCAGAATCCGGAGGAAAAACACACCCAGTTCAGACGAGATCAACTGCAACGAATTGGTCATCTTGTAGTAGAGCGTGTCTGGCAGAGGCAGCATGTAGACAAGGTGCAGAACGGGAGGCCAGAAATGCTTTCCGACGTTCCAGCCAAAACTGATCAGGAGGATTCCCCCGATCCAGATAATTGTCGCATAAATGATTATGTCGTCGATGTTGGACAGTTTGCCCAGTGTCGCAAACATCAGGGAAATGGCGACAACCCAGACACCCACCCAGCGGTCGTTAACCGGCCCGTGGTTTTCGGGCACGGACTTGAGCTGTCGCAGGAAAAGCAACAGTGACAGAACCGGGATCAGCGGTCCGTGGCTGTACTCAGGAAGGCTCCAGGCACGCAACAAGGCCCCGATACCATCAAAAAAGAAGAGCCCTGCAGACAGGATTGCAAGCACGAGCCAGAAGGTGCCCCAGTTGCCAAGGCTTGCAACGGTGCCGAACCATGTACGTCGAAGGCTAGTGATCATCGTGAACCCAATCTGTTGATATGCACACAAAAGTCTCGGAGTAACCTATCAGACCTGCGGGTGGGGATAAGAACAAAAAACGGTGAGAACGGGGAAAAAAATGGACGGCTGTATGAACTTATCGCCGTCCCGAGACGGCATCTTCTAGGGAGGGCAAGGATCTGGTTTGTCCGGCCGATGTCCAAGCACCCAACTGTAGATCTCTCGGACCTGGGCAGCTTTCTTTTCCCACGCATAGCGGTCTTCGATGCGGGCGCGACCGGCCCGTGCCATGGCGGGAAGCTGGTCGGGATTCGCGACTATGGTCTCCAGCTGTCTCCTGAACGATGCGGCAATATCCTCACGGGAACCAACGGGGACCGCAAAGCCGGTCTCCTGGGTTACATGCTCAGAGGGGCCGCCGTAGTCGACGATCAACGGTACCACGCCAAGCGCCATCGCCTCGATGACCACGGCGCCTCCAAACTCGCGGATGCTTGGGAAGGTAAAGAGGTCGGCCTTTGAAAAGATCCTCTGGAGTTCTGTGTGTGGGACGTTTCCGTGAAACGTGATGCTCTCCGTCAGCCCGAGATCCTTGGCCTGCTGGCGCAGCGCCCCCATCATTGGCCCGTCGCCACAGAACTCGAGCGACAGGTCATTCCGCGCCAAGAGGGGTTCGGCAGACTCGATAAGAACGTCGGGGCATTTGTAGGGGACAAGTCGGCCGACAAAGATGCACCGCAGCGGCCTGTTTGGTTGGCGGTTGGGCTGTGCCGGAAAACGGGCGAGATCGACACCATTCTCCGGCATGTAGATACATTTCCCGCGAACCCCATCAGGCATCTCCGTCAGAGTATGTTGAGAGCCGACGATAATCGCACTGGCAGCCTCGAGCGTCCGCCTGCGCCCCGGCATCATCTTGTAGGCGCCGCGCACATAGGACAGCCATTCTCGTTCCTGTCTGCGTTCGGCGTCAAAACCCCGAGGCCAAGGCAGGCCTCCGTTGATCGGCCCCATCAGAAAGGGGATACCGGCTTCCTTGCACCGCCTTGCAATGGGGCTGGACACCGTCGGGCTGAGCGGTGTTACCCGGTGCACCAGATCGTATTTCCCGGCCTTCAGATCAGGGCCAAACTGTTTCCAGACCTGGCGTTCAAAATAGGGATAGAGCAAAGCGTTGATCGCCGTGACCATTGTCCAGCCTTTGCCCTTTCCCATTCGGAGTGACTGACCAATGCGCCAGATCGGCCGCGTGACGGCCTCAGTGTCGATGGCGGTAAAATCCTTGCCCTCTATGAGGCCCTTCCGAAGAAATGCGGCACGATTGCGAATTTGGGTGACGATGTGACCCTCGCCGGACTCTTGCAATGCACGCGACATCGACCATCCGACAAGAGGGACGCTGACCCATTCCGGGTTGGCCATTTCCGCAATGATCAGGGGGCGGACCGAATCGCGCATCGAACAAGTGTCTCGCTTGGTTGTTCTTTTGTCGACGGCTGGAGAATTGGCCTTGGTTCTGATGTTGGCCAGAGCGAGTGTCAGGTCGCGCGCGACAAAGGTGACCGGTGCTCATCCATGACCAAAAAAGAAGCGGCGGCCCCCAAAAAAGACCGCCGCGACTTGTTCAAATTCTCGGTGCTGGTTAGCTGGGCTTGCGGCGACCCACCAGGGCCAAGCCACCCATACCGGCCAACAGCAACAGGCCAGCCGCCGGAAGCGGCACCGGCGCCACGCGGACGGCATTCACGTCGAACCCACCAACCGGGACGCCGTTGATCGTTTCGGCGGTCGACGTGAGAGGCGACACGTCGATCAGGCGAACCGTGTCGAAATCCTGGCCCACCGGCAACACGACAGTCGCGCCACCATCGGAGTTCTGGGCACCAAGATTGG
This sequence comes from uncultured Roseovarius sp., assembly GCA_964389425.1. Lineage (GTDB taxonomy): Bacteria > Pseudomonadota > Alphaproteobacteria > Rhodobacterales > Rhodobacteraceae > Roseovarius. The sequence continues at coordinate 4,999 of CAYMEC010000085.1, read as the reverse complement.
ACACGTTGGCCACGTAGCTGAAGACGTTGTTCTTGCCGACCCAGAGCTCAACTTCCTCCGGGAACGCCAAAACGCTGTTGAAGGTGACCTCGAAAACTGTCGATTTGCTGGCAAAGTTCTTTCCGAAGGTCAGATCAATGGTTGACCCAAACCCGATTTCGAAGAACTTGCTATCCGCTTCACCCAGAGCGTTCAATGGGTTGTCGCGGTCATTCGTAACACCACGCAACGCATTGGGGTCATAGGTGATTTCCGTGGCCCAACCATTGTCGAAGCCACCAGGGCCCACCGTTGCGCCCTGTGACGCCGTCGACAACCCAATGACCATGGCCGCGCCAAGTATCATCGCACTAAATTTTGGCCTCATTTTTCCCGCTCCGCTTAAGCAATACTTCCAAACTCGGCGGAGAATCACCGCCACCCTTCCAACTTCAGTATGTGTTAACACTTGGGAAATTTCCATCAAAATCTCAGGAAAGTGGTCAATCCAAGCCAAGCATCGGCCATTGTTGAACACTTGTGCGTAGTGCGCCGAATTCCGGGCTACTGTTTAGAAAGACGGTCGCCGTTGTGGTCAAGAAACGTGGTCTCCCCGATCGTTTGCTTCGTTCGCGCCTTGTTCACGCCACTCTTTCAACTCAAAGCCCAGCCAATTTTCCAAGGCTTCGGTGTGGGGAAGGAAGTGCACTTTCAGCTGATCAAGCCGAGCCGGCGAAAAATCGGGATCAGGGGTGTTATCGCGCCGCACGAGGGCTTCCAAGATGTTTCTGCGCAGATCTCGCGGCACCAGATGCCGAAAGGATCCGAAGCCTGGCAGACGTCGGAGAGGTTTCAGGACCCGTTCCTTGGCAAGGCTATGCGTGAAGGTTTGGGTCATGTTGCGGCGCTCACTCATGTCAACCTTGAAGGCGTCGTCGACGCCAAGAAAGCGGAATATTCCTGCTAGAACCTCCTGCGGGCGGCTGACAAAGGCCTCATAGATCACGACATGTATCTGTGGCCGGGGGAAGTACGGTTCATACTGTCTCAACTGGTCGAGGTACTGGCTGGTCGTGAGGGGAGATGTATAAACCGCAGAAGCCGGGTCCTGAGCCATATCGAGCATTTCGTCGAGTGAGAGGTCTGTCAGGTCATTGCCCTGCACATGTTTTGCATGTTTCATTTTTTGCAGGCAGTCCGATTTCAACCGCGCGAGCGGCTCGCGCACGATGTAGATCAGTTTCATCGCCGGATTGGCCCGCGCGATCCGGGCAGGGGTGCCCTGACAGACGGGGTAGCGGGTGTAAGATGTGGAGGCCTCGCCGCAAATCTGATTGGCGCAGGCATCGGCATACTGCCCTTTGTACCACTGTTCGCCACGAGCCAGATGCGCGTCCGTTGAAAAGTAATTCGGTTCGTTCAGCGGGTTCATGAACACCGCCGGGTGCTGCGCGAGGTAGTCGTTAATCGACGTCGTGGCACATTTGGCGGCTCCAATGATGCAAAAGTCTGGCAGGCGTCCGCCAGCGCGTTCCGGATAGTCGAGGAACTGCACTCCGTTTTTGGTCAGCGCCCAACTCGGTATTCCATGGGGGTTTGCGATTTCCGGATCAGCCAACGTGAGTACCTTTCAATCGGGTTTCTGGGCGGTTGGCCCGAGGCGCAAGGTCAGGAACAGGCTGTTGCGCATGTAGCCTATGAGGCCGATTGGTCGGCTGAGGAGCCATGCAACGCGGGCTTTCAGCGAACTTCCGGTCCAACCATCCTGAACGTAGTCGGCGCGATCGACCACGAATCCCGCCCGCTTGCTTTGCCAAAGCATCTGTTTTCGCGTGTATTCATGCTGATGGCCGAGCGCCTCACCCTGCTCCGGGTAGCGGTAGATACCAAGGATTTCCTTTCCAAGCGCCATGTAGACGAGGTTTCTGAACCGGTGCCCGTTTGGCGTTGTCAGGAAGAGCCGGCCGCCTTGTTTCAGCATCCCCGCGATACGACGCATCACCAGATAGGGGGGCTGGGGGATGTGTTCTATCACCTCTTGAAGGACAACAAGGTCCACATCTGTCGCCGGTGGAGGCCCGTCACGGAACAGGTCAATGATCGCAAACCGCAGCCCGAGTTTTTCAATGTCCTCGCGTGCCCGGTCATTTACGTCGGCCACGATCACGTCGAACTTCAACAATCTCGACAGGAGGACACCCATGATCCCTCCGCCGATATCGACCACGACCGCGCCGGGCGGCAGGCCGATGTCCGCTATGTGCTGAAAGGCCAGCCAGAACCGTGTCTTTGAGGCGTAGTAGTAGTTGGTGTCTTCGACGAATGTGCGGTCGAGAACGCAGGCGGCATAGACCTCTTCAAATTCGGAGCGGGTCGCTGTGATCGCTCCAGATCGTGGGGACGGGGGCTTTTCGAACTCGGTCATGAAACGCCCTCATCAGACGGATTGGCAAAGGGGGGCATGGTTGTCTCCGGGCCTCTCACGGATAGGCGTCCGGAACCAGATGGGCCAGATCGCCGCTCCGGATATGGGCGACGATTTCGTCCATGTTCTCGATCGTCTGAGACCCTTTGGAGCCACCTGTCCGTTTCATTTTTGCGGCCACCTGCGCCGGAGATACGCCCAAATGAGTGCAGATCCGATCAAT
>CAYMEC010000085.1:0-2272 GCA_964389425.1 uncultured Roseovarius sp. | reverse complement strand
GCGCCCGCACGGCGGGGCAGGCGACGGACAAAGGCCGTCGGGCTTAGCAGAAAAAAATGGAGGAGTTCCTCGTCGCATCGGATACCGGGCACTTGGCCAAGAAGACGAACAAGCAGAGTTGTTCCAGATCTTGGGCGTCCATAAATGACGAAGGGCTTGGGTTTGTCGTGTCGGACCCACGACTGAGCCCATACCTTTGCCTCGAGGCGCAACCGCCGTAGCTTCAGCCGGTCGCGATGGATCTTGAGCCGACCGAAAACCGCACGGCGTGGCTCCGTTCCAACAACGGGATGCCGCTCGAAGGCGCGGTCCAGATCTTCGCGCGACATCGATTGGGAGGAGTCAGCGCGATCCATCATTTTGAAGCATAGCCGTTGGGATGGCGACGGTGCCACTCCCACGCGGTGGCGATTGTGTCTTCGATATTCGTATACGCGGGTGTCCACCCCAGTTGGCTCTTCAACTTGCTGGCGTTGGCCACAAGTCGGGGAGGATCGCCCGGACGACCAACAGTCAACTCTTGTGGGATCGCGTGCCCGACGACATTTTCGCAGGCAGCGATGACCTCCTTGACCGAATGCCCGATGCCGGTCCCGATGTTGAATACCTCCGCCGTTTCCGGTCCTGTCGCCTCGATGGCGAGCCTGTGGGCGGTCGCCAGATCTGACGTATGGACATAGTCCCGGATGCAAGTGCCATCGGGCGTGGGATAATTATCTCCGAAAATCAGTATCTTGTCGCGCTGGCCAAGGGCGGTTTGCAGGACCAGCGGGATAAGATGGTTTTCGGGTTGATGGTCTTCTCCAAACTGACCGTCTGGGTCCGCGCCCGATGCATTGAAATACCGCAGAAGGGTGAAACCCAGCCCGTACGCTTCCGCGTAGTCCCGGATCATCCATTCGACCGCCATCTTGGTTCTGGCATAAGGCGAAACGGGATCTTGCGGCGTGGTCTCTCCTATCGTTGGACTGTCGGTGGCACCATAGGTGGCACATGTTGACGAGAACAGCATCCGCTCGACGCCGGCGGCCCGCATGGCGTTCAGCAAACTGCGCGTTCCGCCGATGTTGTTGCCGTAGTGATAGTCGGGATTTTCAACGGACTCGCCAACATAGGTGGCCGCGGCGAAATGCATCACGGCGTCGGCACCAAAATCCCGGAGGACGCCGGCAAGTTTTTCGGTTTCCGAGATATCCCCTTTGATCAGGGTATGACGACCCACCGATCCGGCGTGCCCCTGGACAAGGTTGTCGTAGGCCAAAACGTCATGCCCGTTCGCTGCCATGTGCCGAAGACAGGCGCTTCCGACGTAGCCCGCACCGCCTGTGATGAGGATCTTCATGTATCCACTTTCGACTGACAAACCATCTGGATGATCTGCCCCGCCATTTCCAGGTCGTCAAGAACGTGGTCAACGGCGGGATCGGGCAATGGCACCTGATGGCCATAGCCGGTGCGCACCAGAATTGTGGCTGCCACACCAGCGTTGTAACCGGCGAGCATGTCGGACACGGTATCGCCCACCATGACCGAGCGGGACAGGTCAAGACCGAGGTCTTGCGCCGCGCGAAGGAGCATGCCGGGCCCGGGCTTGCGGTCGGGATGCTCGATCACGCGCGGGTCCTTTTGGGCCGGCGCCAGCGGGCAATGATAGATTGCATCGACATGGGCGCCAAACGCCGCCAGTTGCCGGTTCATTTCATCGTGGACCTCGGTCAGGCCGGTCTCGGTGAGCTTGCCGCGGCCTATCACGGATTGATTGGTTACGATCACCACCGTAATCCCGGCGGAATTGAGCCGCGCGATGGCGGCCCCGGCGCCTTGGATCACCCTTACATCTGCGGGATCGGTCAGATGATGGACGAGTTCGATGATCGTGCCGTCGCGATCGAGAAAGGCCGCCGGTTTCATGACCCGGCCAGACCAAATATCGAAGGTGCGTCTTTCTCTGCCTGAGCGAGGCTTTCGTGAGTCCCAATGTCGCGGTGGTAGCCGGTGTGTGTGTATCCTCGCATTCTGCCAACGAAGCGGGGCAGCACATCGAAGCCGAAATCGAACGCGTCCAAATCCGCGATCTCGCGCCATGCATCCACGTCGACGACATAGAGCCCGGCGTTGGCCAGATCACTTTCAGGTTGCTCCGGTTTTTCGACGAACGCCGTCACCCGCGATACCTCATCAAGCGTCGCGATCCCGCATTTTTCGGGATAGGGCGTATGAAACAGCGCCATGGTCATGGGATCGGAGTGAGCGGTGTGAAACGCCACCAACG
>CAYMEC010000084.1:0-12789 GCA_964389425.1 uncultured Roseovarius sp. | reverse complement strand
GGCGGGCTTACGCGCCCACCGCGCGCGCCAGGGGGTTATCGGGGTGGGCGGTGGTCGTGGTCCATGTCCTGCGCAATGCCCTGACCCCGGTGGTCACGGTGATCGCGCTTGGCCTGCCGCAGGTTTTCGGCGGGGCCATCATCACCGAACAGATTTTCGGCGTGAACGGGCTGGGCCAATTGCTGATCTCGGCCATAAACGCCAATGACCTGCCCACAGTGCAGACTGTGACCTTCATGCTGGCCGTTCTGATCGTGCTGTTCAACATCATCGCCGACCTGCTTTACGGTGCGCTCGACCCGCGGATTCGCTATGACTGACGGCGCGCTGCCTCCTCCCAGATCACCATGGCGCGACGCTTGGGACGAATTCACCCGCCATCGCGGCGCTTTGATCGGTATGGTGGTCTTCGCCATCATCCTGCTGGCTGTGTTCATTGGCCCGCTCCTCTGGCGCATCGACCCGAGCTTCATCGACCCCCGCATCCGCAACCAGAGTCCCAGCTGGGCGCACCCGTTCGGCACCGATCAACTGGGCCGTGACACCTTTGCCCGTGTTCTGGCGGGTGGGCGCATTTCGATCACTGTCGGGCTCACTGCCATGGCCCTGGGACTGGGCCTCGGCACGTTGGTGGGCGTGCTCGCAGGGTTCATCCGCCGGCTCGACGGGCCGCTGATGCGCCTGACTGATCTCTTCTTGTCTTTGCCGCTCCTGCCGCTCCTGCTTGTGATGGTGATGCTTTTCCGAGAAGCGCTGTCAGCCGCGTTCGGGCTGGAGGCCGGCATTTTCCTGCTGGTCGTCTTGGCCATCGGTCTGACCAGTTGGATGGCCACCGCCCGCGTCGTCCGGGCCGAGGTGCTGGCCCTCAAGGAACGCGATTTCATCCTCGCCGCCCGCTCCATCGGCACGCGCAATACCGCGCTGGTAACGCGTCATGTCCTGCCCAACATCCTGTCGCCTATTCTGGTCTCCGCCAGTCTCGGCATTGCCAACGCCATCATCACGGAAAGCGCGCTGTCCTTTCTTGGCCTGGGATTTCCGCCCGATTTCCCGACTTGGGGGCGGCTCCTGAGTGACGCACAGGTCTACATCGCCGACTACCCCGAACGGGTCATCTGGCCCGGAGTTGCCATTTCGCTGACCGTGCTCAGCATCACCTACATGGGCGACGGATTGCGCGACGCGTTTGACCCAAGGTCGCGGCGCTAGAGACCGGTTGCGAATTGCCATTGGGTCTCGGCCCAAAACCCGCTAATGTCCGCAACGATCAAAGCAGACAGGCAAGTGCATGCAGTACGAATACAAGGTTGTCCCGACACCGGCCCCGCCCCGCAAAACCCCGGGCGTCAAAGGCGCTGAGGCAAAATTCGCCTATGGTCTTGAGGCCGCGATGAACACCTATGCCACTGACGGCTGGGAATATCTGCGCGCCGACATCCTGCCCAGCGAAGAACGCCGCGGATTCCGCTCCACGCAGACCGTTTATCGCACCGTGCTGGTCTTCCGCCGCGCCATCGCCGCCCCTATATCGGATCGTGCTGACGACAGCCAAGCCCTTGCGACCCCACAACCACAATCTGAACCACAAATCGACCGAACTGCGGAGCCGGGCTACGAAACACCGCCAGCCCCTGCGCCCGCTCCGGAACCGGAACCCACATACGAAGAGGCCCGCGAGGCCGAACGCAATGCTCGGTTCTCGCTTGTCGGCCCGGCCCGGCGCGGCGATGAAACCGGCGCCCCACCGCTGAGCGCCCCGCATGTGCACGGTGATGACGCTGGCGGATCCGACGATCGGCGTTGACGCGGCTGCCCGTCGCGTGGGCTCGACACAAAATAATCGTCGCACAATGGCATTTTCTGTCAGGAAAACACTTCAAATCGGTGCTGAGTGATCTAAACTCGATGCTCCGACTCGTTCAGAGTCCCGAAAGGAGAGGCGCATGACCAAGGAAGATCCATTCGGTTTCGACATCTCCGTCGGTGCCTCCAAGAAGAAAAATCCGCGCGGACGGCGCGGCATGTCGGGTGCGTCCGAGACATCGACGCGGACCTGCGAAAAGGACGGTTGCAACGAACCCGGCCTTTATCGCGCGCCGAAAGCGCCTGATGTGCTCGATGATTTCTTCTGGTTCTGCAAGGACTGCGCGCGCGAATACAACGCCAAGTGGAACTTCTTCGATGGCACGACCGAGGCGGAATTGAACGCGCAGATGTCAAAGGACAAGGTGTGGGAACGCCAGACGCGCCCCATCACGGACCCTGAAACGCGCGCCTGGGCACGGCTCGGGATCGAAGACCCGCATCAGGTGCTGGGCGGCAACGCCACCCAAAACCCCGGACGCGGTGGCGGCGCAAAACGCAAGCTGCCCCCGACCGAACGCCGCGCCATGGACATCCTGGAAGCGCAGGACAACTGGACCAAGCAGGAAATCCGCAAAGCCTACAAGGCGCTCATCAAGGTGCTGCATCCCGATATAAATGGCGGGGACCGCAGCCAGGAAGAGCAGCTGCAACAAGTCGTCTGGGCCTGGGACCAGATCAAGGACAGCCGCAACTTCAAGTAATAGATTTCAAGCCTCCGGCGGAGGTATTTTCGACAAGAAAGAAGCCACCAATCACGCAACGGGATTCTTTCTTGTTTGAAATACCTCGGGGGGTTTGGGGGGCTGGCCCCCCATGTCTCTTCCTCAAACCTCGCCCGTATACTCCCCACGCGCCGGGTATTCATTGGCAATCGCGAAATCGAGCGCCGCCACCAGTTCCGAGAAATGCGGACGCACGAACGGCATCGTCTGGACCGACCCATAGTAAAGCGTCTGCTGCGGCGTCACCATGAAGAGGCCGGGCTCGGAAAACAGCGCAGGCTCTTCAATTCCGATCGACGTCTTGCCGCGCGAGGTGGAGATGTAAAGCCCCCACTCCTTCGCCTTGGGCAGCGACAGGTCATAACCAAAGCGCAACTTGCTAGCCGAAATCTTGTCGGCCATCTGCCGCGTGCGCTCCTCTCCGTCCGAACTCACCGCGATGGTGGCCACGCCACGCTCGGCGAAATCATCCACACGCTTTTCCAGTTCGGTGAGGTAATTTGCGCAGATCGGGCAATGCAGCCCGCGATAGAAGCAGATCACGGTGCCGCGTTCCGCGGTTTCCGCGCTCAGTTCAAACGCGCCATGGTCCAACGTTGGCAGGCTTAGATCCGGGGTTTTCTGACGGGGGATCAACATGGGTGCTATCCTTTTTCGATGGTTGACGGCAGACGAGGTAACACAGTAATGGATCATGAAAACATCAAATACATGATCAGGATTACTGTTTGTCGCGTATAGATCGTCTCTCCGCCCTCATGGCCCGCTTTGAATTGAACGTCGCACCCTGCCCGCCGGAACAGGCGAATTTCTGCATCCATGGATCCGAGACAACGCCGACCTGCCTCGGCTTGACTGCCAAACCCCTGCCTGCACCCCATGCGCTGGCCCATGCTCATGTCAGCTGGGGCGGCGCGGACAACCCGCTTCTGACGGCCCTTCCGGGTGAGATTCGGCATGATCTGTCAAACGATCCGGACATGCAGGCGATTGCCCGGCTTTTCATTTCGGAAATGCAGGCCGCGCGGTGCGGTGTGGCCTCCGTCTTGAACCGCCTGGGCGAAGTGCTGATTGTACGCCTGATGCGCGCACAGATCGAACAGGGTGGCGTGCGCATGGGGCTTCTCGCGGCGCTCTCTGATCCTCGCCTCAGCCGCGCCGTTGTGGCCATACATGACCGGCCCGGCCATCCGTGGCGGCTCGAAGATCTGGCGGAGGAAGCGGGCCTGTCGACCAGCCGGTTTGCCCATCTGTTCCGCACGCGCGTCGGGCAGACACCGCTGAGCTACCTGCGCCACTGGCGGCTGGTCCTGGCCAAACAGGATATTGAACGCGGCGACCGGATCGCGCGGGTGGCGGCGCGCTATGCCTATGGATCGCCCGAGGCGCTGTCGCGCGCGTTTTCAGCGCAATTCGGGCGTGCACCGCGGGCCATGCGGGATGCCGCACAAGGGCAGATCGCAACGGCCAGACCAGACTAACCCCGTCTTCCTGAAATTCTGGCCCTACCCCTTGCCCTTCTTCGCTTTATGTTGCACGACGAGGCGCAATTGAGCCCACCCAAAATCGAAGGACCCGGACCATGGCGGATGGAATGACCGACGCAAGCGTCAAACCCACAGAAGAAATTTCCGTCCGGGACGTATTCGGCATCGACACGGACATGGTCGTCAAAGGCTTCACAGAGGCCACGGACCGCGTGCCGGAGGTGGATCACACCTATAAATTCGACCCCGACACCACGCTGGCGATCCTTGCCGGGTTCACGGCAAATCGCCGCGTGATGATCCAAGGCTATCACGGCACTGGCAAATCCACCCATATCGAACAGGTGGCCGCGCGTCTGAACTGGCCTGCCGTGCGTGTGAACCTCGACAGCCATATCAGCCGGATCGACCTGATCGGCAAAGACGCGATCAAGCTGCGCGACGGCAAACAGGTCACCGAATTTCATGAAGGCATTCTGCCCTGGGCGCTGCGCAACCCCGTGGCGATCGTCTTCGATGAATATGATGCAGGCCGCGCCGATGTGATGTTCGTCATCCAGCGCGTACTGGAACATGACGGCAAGCTGACGCTGCTGGACCAGAACGAGATTATCACGCCCCACCCCTGCTTCCGCCTCTTTGCGACATCGAACACGGTGGGTCTGGGCGACACGACGGGGCTTTATCACGGCACGCAACAGATCAACCAGGCGCAGATGGACCGCTGGTCGATGGTGGCCACGCTGAACTACCTCAGCCATGACGCCGAAACCGCGATTGTGATTGCCAAGAACCCGCTTTTCAACACCGACAAGGGACGTCAGCAGATCAGCCAGATGGTGACTGTCGCGGACCTCACGCGCACCGCCTTCATGAATGGCGATCTGTCGACCGTGATGAGCCCCCGCACTGTGATCAACTGGGCGCAAAACACCCATATTTTCCGCGACGTGGGCTACGCCTTCCGCCTCAGCTTCCTCAACAAATGTGATGAGCTGGAGCGTCAGACTGTCGCTGAATTCTATCAGCGCTGCTTTGACGAAGAACTGCCCGAAAGCGCGGCCAGCACCAGCCTCGGCTGATCGATGCATATCGGACTGATTGGCGGCATCGGCGTTGCCGCCACCGTCGCCTACTATCAAAAACTGACCGCCGCAGTGGTGGCCAAGGGTCAGCACCTCGACCTGACAATCGTGCATGCGGATGTGCAGGAATTGCTGCGCAACAACCGTGAGGACGACCGTCAGGCGCAGGCGCAAGCCTATGCGACGCTCATCAACAGGCTCAAGGTTGCAGGGTGCGATTGCGCCGCGATCACCTCCCTCGGTGGGCATTTCTGTTTTGATGAAACCGTGCCCTTGGCATCCCTGCCGCTGGTCTCTGCCGTCACGCCCTTGGATGATTTCTTTTCAGATCAAGGGCTTGGCACCGTGGGCCTTCTCGGCACCCGCGTGGTCATGCAAACGCAGCTTTACGGCCAATTGCGCAAAACCCGCGCCGTCACGCCGGGCGACACGCTCGAAACGGTCGGACAAACGTATCTGGACATGGCCGTGTCCGGCAGCTGCACCGAGGATCAGCGCAACCTGTTTGTTGAGGCTGGTCAACGTATGGTGGATGACATGGGCGCGAACGCCATAGTTCTGGCGGGCACGGATCTCAACCTGGCTTTCGACGGCATCGACCCCGGCTATCGGGTCATCGACGCACTGGATGTGCATGTCGATCTTCTGGCCCGCCTTGCCATGGACAAGACTGACCTACCCGCCTAAGCCAGTGCCCGCTGCCGCGATTTCACTGGTCAATACCGACCGACACCACTAGGTATCAACTGAGACTAATCCTTCGCTGAAAGCGCCCGATATGGCCCAATCCGACAACCCAGCCGAGCCGTTCAAGAAGGCCCTCGCCGAGGCCACCAAGGTGATGGCCGACGACCCGGAATTGTCGGTCAGTTATTCAGTGGATCCCGCGGGCCTTGCGGGCGACAACATGCGCCTGCCGCAGGTGAGCCGTCGCATGACCAGGGATGAGGTGTTGCAGGCGCGCGGCACAGCCGACGCTCTGGCGCTCAAGCACAAGTTCCACAACAGCGAACTCAACGCCAAATACACCCCCTCCGGCGACATGGCGCGCGAAATTTATGACGCCATGGAAACCGCCCGCTGCGAGGCGATGGGCGCGCGCGAAATGCCCGGCACGGCCAGCAATATCGACGCCAAGATCGGTGCTGATGCCCTGCGGCGCGGCTATGACACGATCACAAATTCGGCCGATGCGCCCTTGCCCGTCGCCGCCGGATACCTCGTCCGCCATCTCGCGACTGGCCGCGAATTGCCCAAGGGCGCGCAGAACGTGATGGATCTGTGGTCCGGCTTCATTGAGGACAACGCGGGCGGCACGCTGGAAGACTTGCAGGAAAAGCTGTCTGACCAAGCCGAATTCGCGCGGTTCGCCCGTCAGATCATCGACGATCTGGGCTATGGCGACCAGCTGGGCGATGACCCTGACGCGATTGACGACGAAGATGTCCCCGACGCGGAACAGGACACACCGGAAGAGGATCAACCCGACAGCACCGGTGATGATGACAGCTCTGATCAGGATATGGATGCCGAGGCCGAGCAGTCCCAGGAACAGCAAATGGACGACGCGCAGGCGCAAGTCAGCGTCGATGACATGGCCGAGGAGGAACTCTCCGACGACATGGAGATGCCGGAAGGTGAGGCCCCCTATGAGCCCCCGCCCCCTGCGCCCTTTTCCGAAGCCGATCCCGATTACAACGTCTATGACTCCAAGTTCGACGAAGAGATCATGGCCGAAGACCTGGCCGAACCGGTAGAGTTGGAACGCCTGCGCGCCTATCTCGACCAGCAGCTGGAGCCGCTCAAGGGCGCGGTGTCGCGTCTGGCCAACAAACTTCAGCGCCGTCTTCAGGCGCAACAGAACCGGTCCTGGGAATTTGACCGCGAGGAAGGAATCCTCGACGCAGGCCGCCTTGCCCGCGTGGTCGCCAACCCCACGACCCCGCTCAGCTTCAAGGTCGAAAAGGACATGGAGTTTCGCGACACCGTCGTGACGCTGCTCCTGGACAACTCAGGCTCCATGCGCGGGCGGCCCATTTCCATCGCCGCGATCTGCGCGGACGTGCTGTCAAAGACGCTGGAACGCTGCCAGGTGAAGGTGGAAATCCTTGGCTTCACGACCCGCGCCTGGAAAGGCGGGCAAAGCCGTGAGGCCTGGCTGGGCGACGGACGCCCGCAATTGCCCGGACGACTCAACGATCTGCGCCACATCATCTACAAGTCCGCCGATGCCCCCATGCGCCGGACCCGGAACAATCTCGGGCTCATGATGAAAGAAGGGCTCTTGAAGGAAAACATCGACGGTGAAGCGCTCGAATGGGCGCATAAGCGCATCACGGCCCGCCGCGAGGCGCGCAAGATCCTGATGGTGATCTCCGATGGCGCGCCGGTCGATGACAGCACCCTTTCGGTAAACCCGGCGAATTACCTGGAAAAACACCTGCGCGATGTGATCGCCATGGTGGAAAAGCGCCGTCAGGTCGAACTCTTGGCCATCGGCATCGGCCATGATGTCACGCGCTATTACGAACGTGCGGTGACGATCACCGACGCAGATCAACTGGCCGGGGCCATGACTGAACAACTGGCCGCGCTCTTCGATTCAGACCCTCGCGCCCGCGCCCGCGTGATGGGCATGCGCAAAGCGGGCTGATCCACATCGCGCAGGCCAAGCCATGCTCAAGCCAACCCGCCTCACCCCTGAAAGTGCTGCGCTGGGCGACGTCCTGTCCCTCATCCAGCGCAGCTTTGCCTTCATGGAGGGCCGCATCGACCCGCCCTCCTCCATGCACCGCCTGACGGTGGACTCAATTGCCGAACAATGCCGCGACGGTGAGGTCTGGACGCTGGACGACCCCATCACCGCCTGCATCTTCCTCACACCCAAGCCAGAGGCACTCTATGTCGGCAAATTGGCCGTGGACGAACCCATGCGTGGCCGCGGTCTTGCCCGCAAACTGATCCGCCACGCCGAACTTCGCGCGCTCGATCTCAACCTCCCCACCCTCGAACTCGAAACCCGCGTTGAACTGACGGAAAACCACGTCACCTTCGGCCGCATGGGGTTTACCAAGACAGCCGAGGGCGCCCATGACGGTCATGAGCGTCCCACCTTCATCATCATGCGCAAACCGCTCTGAAAAGTCTTTGATGCCGCATGTCCGGGACGCGCAAAACCGGCACTCACTTTTGCGCGACATGCTCTGAAAAACGCGATTGCGTCCCCGCGCATTCTTTGATCACCTGTCGCCAACCCAACGCGAAGGCCACCCTCTTGTTTCAAAGTTTTTCGGAAACCGCCCACCCGGATCAGGGTCCGCCCCGCCTCGCGGCGCTTCAGGCCCATATGAAGGCCCATGACATCGCCGCGACCCTGATCCCCCGCGCGGACGTCCATCAGGGTGAATACGTGGCCCCGGGCGATGAACGGCTCGCCTGGCTCACGGGGTTCACCGGATCTGCCGGGTTCTGCATCGCCACCCAGACCGATGCGGGCGTCTTCGTCGATGGCCGCTACACCGAACAGGTCCGCGCGCAGGTCGACACGCGCGTTTTCACCCCCGTTGGCTGGCCCGCCACCAAGCCCGCCGAGTGGCTCAAGAACACATTGCCCGAAGGCGGCACCGTCAGCTATGACCCCCGCCTTCACACCCGCGCAGAGATCGAGAAACTGCGCGACGGCCTGCCAACGCGCTTCACGCTCACACCGCAGGACACGCCCATTGACGCGCTCTGGCCGGATCGCCCCGCCCCACCCGTGGGCGCAATCCGTGTCCAACCCATTGATCTTGCAGGCGAACCCCATGCCAGTAAACGCGCGCGTCTTGCCGATGAACTGGTGGCAGAGGGCCACAATGGCGCGCTCATCACACTGCCCGACGCCATCGCATGGCTGCTCAATATTCGTGGCTCTGACATCCCCCGCAACCCGGTCCCGCACGCTTTCGCCCTGCTGCATGACGATGCGCGCGTCACCTTGTTCGTGGACGCGGCCAAGCTCGACGATACCTTGCGTGCGCATCTGGGCAATGACGTCACCATCGCGCCTTACGCCTCCGTCTTCGAAGCGGCTGAAACGTTCGAGGGTACGTTACGGCTGGATAAATCTTCCGCCCCCATCATCTTTGCCCAATCTCGTGAGGCCGCAGGCCGCGATACCGTCTGGGCGGATGACCCCTGCCTCTTGCCCAAATCCCGCAAGAACGAGGCCGAGATTGCCGCCACGCGCGCCGCCCACCTGCGCGATGCGGCGGCCATGTGCACATTCCTTGCTTGGTTTGACGACGACCGTCCTTCCGCCACCACCGAGATCGACATCGTCCGCAAACTGGAAGAGTGCCGCACGGCCACCGGGGCGCTGCTCGACATCAGTTTCGACACGATCGCAGGCTCAGGCCCGCACGGCGCGCTGCCCCATTACCGTGTGACCGATGCCACCAACCGCCAGCTTCTGGATGGCGAACTTCTGGTCCTCGACAGCGGCGGACAGTACCAGGACGGCACCACCGACATCACCCGCACCCTGCCCGTGGGCACGCCCGGGGCAGAGGAAAAAGCCGCCTTCACCCGCGTGCTGCAAGGCATGATCGCCATTTCCCGCCTGCGCTGGCCACAAGGGTATTCAGGGCGCGATCTTGATGCGCTGGCCCGCTATCCGCTGTGGCTCGCCGATCAGGATTACGCCCACGGCACCGGTCATGGTGTGGGTGTCGCCCTGTGTGTTCATGAAGGGCCGCAGCGCCTGTCGAAAGTGTCAGAGGTTCCGTTTGAACCCGGCATGATCGTGTCCAATGAACCCGGCTATTACCGCAAGGGCGCCTTTGGCATCCGCATCGAGAATATCGTTGTGGTGACGCAGGCCACCCCCTTGCCCGGCGGCGACGCCACTGGCAAACTTTGCTTTGAGACGCTGAATTTCGTGCCCATTGACCAGCGCCTGATCAACACATCCATGCTGTCCCACGGTGAACGGGATTGGCTCAATGACTATCACCAAAACTGTCGCGACAAGATTATGCCGCTCTTGTCTGACGAGGCCGCCGCGTGGCTGACCCGCGCGACGGAACCACTTTAAGGGGGGAAAACCATGGCCCATATCACAATCCGCAAGGCACCCGGAACATGGACGGTGCGCGCCGGCGGCGCCATACTGGTCGAAAGCAAATCAGCCCTCGGGCTGGCTGAGGGAAGCTACCCGGAAGTCATCTATTTCCCGCGCGAAGATGTGGCCATGGCGTTTCTGGACGCCACCGACAAATCAACCCATTGCCCGCACAAGGGCGATGCCGGTTACTTCTCCATCGTCACCAAAAGCACGACACTCAAGAACGCGGCGTGGAGCTACGAATCCCCCAAAGAGGACGTGGCAGAGATCCAGAACCATATCGCGTTTTTCGCGAGTGACGATGTGACCATCGAACAGATTTGACCTCCGGTACGGCTCGGTCGGCGACCGGTCCACGGGGAAAAATGGAGAGGACGCATGACAACAGCCTTGACCGAACGCCCGACCGGCGCACTGGACACGTTCCTGCAATTTCCCTACGCGGACACGCTCGACGCACTTGACGCGGACATCGCGATCTTGGGCATTCGATACGGTATGCCCTACCATGTCGAGGAAATGGCGAACGACCAAAGCCGCGCGCCAGATGCCCTGCGTCAGGCCACCGATGCCAACATGGCGGCCTACACCCGCAACCATTACGATTTCGACCTGGACGGCCCGTTGTTGGATGGACGTGACATCAAGGTCGTGGATTGCGGCAATGTGGTGGCCCACACAGGTGATCACCGCGTGCATTTCCAAAATGCAGAGGCCGCGGCGCGCAAAATCTTCGCCTCCGGGGCGACGTTGATTTCCGTGGGCGGCGATCACGGCATTCCGATCCCGATCCTGCGGGCGCTGGATCATGTCGACGAAAAGATCACCCTCGTTCAGATCGATGCCCATATCGACTGGCGCAAAGACGTGAACGGGGAACCGAACGGCTACTCCAGCCCGATCCGCCGTGCCTCTGAAATGGATTGGGTGGGCGACATCGTGCAGATCGGCATTCGCGGCATCGGCAGCGCCCGCGACCCCGAAGTCGATGACGCCAAAGCCTATGGCGCCGACATCATCACCGCCTATGAGATGCACGAGATCGGCATTGAGGCAGTTCTGGATCGGATCCCGGATGGCGGCCCCTATTACCTCACGGTTGATGCCGACGGTCTGGATCCCTCGATCATGCCCGGTGTGATGGCCCAGACGCCGGGCGGCCTCAACTGGATGCAGGCCCGTGCCCTGGTCCATGGACTGGTCGCCAAGGGCCGCGTGTTGGGCATGGACATCAATGAAATTGCCCCTTCGCGCGACGTCGGCGGCATCACCATGACCCATGCCGAGCGTCTGATCTGCAACTTCATCGGGACCACGGTGCGCGCCGGTTACTACGACACCTGACCGGTTGCCCCGCGGACAGGTTAACCATCCGGAAAGGTTTGAATTTCTGTACAATTTGGGTTTCGCCCGCCGAAAACTGACCCCAAAATGTACAAAACGCGCAAACCTTGCACGCACGCCCCACGCACACTATAGCGCGTCTCATGCCAGACACCGCCCAAAACCGCCCCGAACTGCCGCCCGAGATTGCCCGCCGCCGCACCTTCGCGATCATCTCGCATCCCGACGCAGGCAAGACGACCCTGACCGAGAAGTTTCTGCTCTTCGGCGGAGCCATTCAGATGGCCGGTCAGGTGCGCGCCAAGGGCGAGGCAAGGCGCACGCGTTCGGACTTCATGGCGATGGAAAAAGACCGCGGAATCTCTGTCTCCGCCTCGGCCATGTCGTTTGATTTTTCAAGCAAAAACAAGACGTTCCGGTTTAATCTTGTAGACACGCCCGGCCACTCGGATTTTTCGGAAGATACCTATCGCACGCTGACGGCTGTGGATGCCGCCGTGATGGTGATCGACGGGGCGAAAGGGGTGGAGAGCCAGACCCAGAAGCTCTTTGAGGTCTGCCGTCTGCGGGATCTGCCGATCCTGACCTTCTGCAACAAGATGGACCGCGAAAGCCGGGACACCTTTGAAATCATTGATGAAATTCAAGAGATGCTGGCGATTGACGTCACCCCTGCCTCCTGGCCCATCGGTCAGGGCCGCGATTTCATCGGCTGCTATGACATGCTCAATGACCGGCTGGAACTGATGGACCGCGCCGACCGCAACAAGGTGGAAGAAACCATTGAAATCAATGGTTTGGATGATCCCAAGCTCGAAGATCACGTGCCTGCGGACCTGATTGATCAGCTGCGCGAGGAGGTGGAAATGGCGCGGGAATTGCTGCCTACGCTCAATCCCCAATCCGTGCTTGAGGGGCACATGACCCCCATCTGGTTCGGTTCCGCCATCAACTCTTTCGGGGTCAAGGAACTGATGGACGGCATCGGCTCCCTCGGCCCAGAGCCGCAGCCACAATCGGCAGAACCCCGTCAAATTTCCCCAGAAGAATCAAAGGTTTCCGGCTTTGTCTTCAAGGTGCAGGCGAACATGGACCCCAAGCACCGCGACCGCGTGGCGTTCCTGCGCATGGCCTCAGGCCACTTCAAACGCGGCATGAAACTCACGCATGTACGGTCGAAA
>CAYMEC010000083.1:4794-13753 GCA_964389425.1 uncultured Roseovarius sp. | reverse complement strand
CGCTGCATCCGCGCTACGAGGTTGCCCAGCGGGATGAGGTCATGGATGTCCTCAGGCCCCGCCTCCGGGCCCTTGCTCTTCTCGCCAAGGCCGCGCGCATGGGCCTCAACATCGACGCCGAAGAGGCCGACCGCCTGTCGCTCTCCCTCGACGTCATCGAGGCCGCCCTCTCTGAGCCCGCCCTCAAAGGATGGGACGGCTTCGGCGTGGTGGTGCAGGCTTATGGCCAACGCGCCAGCCTCGTGATTGACCATCTCTATGACATGGCCAACCGGCTTGATCGCAAGATCATGGTCCGGCTCGTGAAAGGGGCCTATTGGGACACGGAGATCAAGCGCGCGCAGGTCGAAGGCCCCGTCTTCACCACCAAGCCCGCGACCGATGTCAGCTACATCGCCAATGCCCGCACGCTGCTGGGCATGACCGATCGCATTTATCCTCAATTCGCCACCCACAATGCCCACACCGTCGCCGCGATCCTCGATATGGCCACCGATAAGAAGAGTTACGAATTCCAACGCCTCCACGGCATGGGCGAGGCGCTGCACAACATCGTCATGGATCAGGAACAGACCCGGTGCCGCATCTACGCCCCCGTGGGCGCGCATCGCGATCTGCTGGCCTATCTCGTCCGCCGCCTTTTGGAAAACGGTGCCAATTCCAGCTTCGTGAACCAGATCGTCGACGAAGACGTGCCGCCCGAGGTCGTGGCCCGCGACCCGTTCGACGCGCTGGAAGACGCCACGCCACCATTGCCCAGAGGCACCGGGCTTTTCGCCCCGGAACGCCCCAATTCGCGCGGGTTTGACCTCCATCACACGCCAACGCTTGCCCGCATTGAAGAGGCGCGCGCACCTTTTGCGCAGGCCACATGGGCTGCCGCACCGCTTCTCGCGGGCAAAGCCCATCCCAACGCAGCCCAACCCGTCGCCAATCCAGCCGATCCCGCCGACACGCCCGGCACCGTCGCGACAGCCAGCGCGAAAGACGTGGAGACTGCACTGTCAAAAGCCAAGCCATGGCAGGCCAGCGCCGAGGAACGCGGTGCAATCCTCGCCCATGCGGCAGACCTCTACGAACAAAACTTCGGCGAAATCTTCGCCCTTCTGGCTCGCGAAGCCGGCAAAACGCAGATGGATGCCGTGGCCGAACTGCGCGAAGCCGTGGATTTCCTGCGCTACTACGGTGCCAACGCGCCCTCTGACGCCCCCGTCGGCACGTTCACCTGCATCAGCCCGTGGAATTTTCCGCTCGCCATCTTCTCCGGCCAGATCAGCGCGGCCCTTGCCGCGGGCAACGCCGTTCTGGCCAAACCCGCCGAACAAACCCCGCTTATTGCCCATCTTGCCATCAGCCTGATGCACAAGGCAGGCATCCCCAAATCCGCGCTTCAGTTGCTGCCAGGCGCGGGGGATGTGGGCGCGGCGCTCACCTCTGCCCCTCGCGTGGGCGGCGTGGCCTTCACCGGCTCCACGGAAACCGCGCTGAAAATTCGCGCCACCATGGCGGACAACCTCGCCCCCGGCGCGCCCCTGATCGCCGAAACCGGGGGTCTCAACGCTATGATCGTCGACAGCACTGCCCTGCCCGAACAGGCCGTGCAGGCCATTGTCGAATCCGCGTTTCAATCGGCGGGCCAACGCTGTTCCGCCCTGCGCTGCCTCTATGTGCAGGAAGACATCGCTGACGGTTTGATCGAGATGCTCACCGGCGCGATGGACGCGCAGCGCTTGGACGCGCCGTGGCACCTGCACACCGATGTGGGCCCGGTGATCGATGAAGAGGCCCGCTCCAGCATCACCAATCATATCCAGACCGCCCGTGCCGAAGGGCGGCTGATCCATGAAATCAAAACACCCAATTCCGGCTGTTTCGTTGCGCCGACGCTGATCCGCGTGACGGGCATCGGCGATCTGGAACGTGAAATCTTTGGCCCTGTCTTGCATGTGGCCACCTTCGCCGCCGATGAACTGGACGCCGTGATTGACGCCATCAACGCCACCGGCTACGGCCTTACCTTCGGCCTGATGACCCGCATCGACGACCGGGTGCAGCATGTCTCAGAACGGGTGGGCGCAGGCAATATCTACGTCAACCGCAACCAGATTGGCGCCATCGTCGGCAGCCAGCCTTTCGGCGGCGAGGGCCTCTCCGGCACCGGGCCAAAGGCGGGCGGGCCGCATTACATGGCCCGCTTCACCCGGCATGAGGCGCCGCTTTCAAGCACCGATTGGGGCAACCCGACAAGGGTCCAACTGGCCAAAGCGCTGGCAGACACGCCTCAGCCGGAGGCTGTGAAAGACATTCTGCTTCCCGGCCCAACCGGTGAATCGAACCGTCTGACGATCCACTCCCGCGCGCCGCTCCTCTGCCTCGGACCGGGCAAAGAGGCGACCGCCGCGCAGGCCAAGGCCGTGCGCGCCTTGGGTGGGTGTGCATTGGAACTCGACGGCGCGCTTGACGCCTCAGACCTCGAAACTCTGAACGGATTCGCCGGGGCCATCTGGTGGGGCGATGCGCAGACGGCGCGTGGCTATGCTATAGCCCTCTCCCGCCGCACAGGCCCCATCCTGCCGCTGGTCACAGGCATGCCTGATCTGGGCCATGCCTGCCATGAACGCCATGTTTGCGTGGATACGACCGCTGCGGGTGGCAACGCGGCCTTGTTGGGCGGCGCGGCCTGAGGCCCAAGGAGCAACGAAATCTTTAAAAGATTTCGACCGCATTCTTTTAAAGAATGCGCCGCTCACTCGCGCCGAATATCCGCGCCCAGATCGCCCATCAGCTGCTCAAAGATCGGAAAGGACGTTGCAATCGGCCCACCATCATCCAGCGTGATCGCCCGCTTGCTCGCAAGCCCCAGCACCATGAACGACATGGCGATCCGGTGATCCAGAAATGTCTCAACCGTCACCCCACCCGTCACGCCGCCATGGCCCAAGCCATCCACGGCCCACCAATCCTCGCCTTCATCCACGCTCACCCCACAGGCCCTGAGACCCCGCGCCATCGCGTCAATGCGGTCGGACTCTTTCACGCGCAACTCCTTCACCCCCGGCATCTCCGTGCGGCCCTCGGCACAGGCCGCCACGACCGACAGCACGGGATATTCATCAATCATGCTCGCCGCCCGGTCCGGCGGCACGGTAATGCCCTTCAAATCAGGCGAAAACTTCGCGCGCAGATCGGCCACCGGCTCGCCCCCTTCCTCACGCTCGTTCTCATAGGTCAGGTCGGCCCCCATGTCGCGCAGCGTGGCAAACAGCCCCGACCGCGTGGGATTGAGCCCGATATTTGGGACCAGCACATTCGACCCTTCAGTGATGATCGACGCGCAGACCGGAAAGGCGGCCGAACTGGGATCGCGCGGCACCATGATGCTCTGCGGCTGAAGCTCCGGCTGACCCTTCAGGGTGATGATCCGCCCGTCACGCGTCTCTTCCGTTTCAATCGTAGCCCCAAACCCCGCCAGCATCCGCTCCGAATGATCCCGCGTTGCCTCACGCTCAATGACCACCGTCTCACCCGGCGCATTGAGCCCCGCCAACAGCACGGCCGATTTCACCTGGGCCGACGGCACTGGTACGACGTACCGCACAGGCACCGGCATCTCGGCCCCCACGATGGTCATCGGCAACCGGCCTCCCTTGCGCCCCACCGTGCGCGCGCCAAAAAGCGCCAGCGGATCAGTGACCCGCGCCATGGGTCGTTTGTTGAGGCTGGCATCTCCCGTAAACGTGGCCGTAATCGGACAGGTCGCCATCGCCCCCATGATAAGCCGCACACCCGTGCCCGAATTTCCGCAATCAATCACCTGATCGGGCTCTGCAAAGCCGCCCACACCGACGCCATGAATGTGCCAGGTGCCGCTGTCATCTCGCGTCACTTCAGCCCCGAAAGCGCGCATGGCCTTGGCCGTATCGAGCACATCTTCGCCTTCCAACAGGCCGGTCACCCGTGTTTCGCCCACGCTCAGCGCACCAAGGATCAAAGACCGGTGCGAAATGGATTTGTCACCCGGCACATGGGCCTCACCCGTCAACGCTTTCGAGGCGTGGGAGGACATTTTGATGGGCGTGCCATGACCAGACATTTCGGACTTCCTTCAAGACTTCCAACGCCTGATAGCGCGCGCGCCAAGCCACGTCCATGGGGCCCCGCCTCAAAGGCCCCGTTTCAAAGGCCCCGTGTCAAAGGCCCCGTGTCAAAGGCAGAGTGGCACAGCGAAACGACCCGCCCGTGCTCGGCACCGCATCGAAAGTCACCTCGTCGACGCGATATCCCGCGCGGCGCAGTTCCGCGTTCACCCGCGCGCAGCTGGGGTGATCCCGCGCAATGATCCGATCAGGGGCAACTGACACCACATTGGTGGCCAGCGCCTGTGCTTCCTCGCGCGTCACCTCAATCCAGTCGAACCCGCGCATCTCGTTAGGTATCTGCGCCAAACCCTCCGGATAGATCAACGCATGCCCCAACCCCAACGGGTTGAACGCGCAATCCAGATGCAGCACTTCTTCGCCCTCAGAAAGCCCCTTGGTCGGCACAGCGATGACATCGTGGTCCGGGAACTGCTCGATCAGAAACGCGGTTCCCTCCGGGTCGCTCCTCTGCCCCGCGCCCACGAACACCACGTCGCGATGCACGATCACGTCGCCCCCCTCCAGCGTCAGGCCCTTTGGCACTGCGATCTGCGGCCCGTCAAAGCCCGCGAGGATCCCGCGCACCGCATCAATCTCATCGACCCGGCCGGCATGCCGCATCCCGGCAATCACCAGCGTGTCGCCAATCACGAAGGCAATATCGCGCGGGCAGGTCTGATCCTGTACCGTGTCCGCGGCCAAGTCCGGCTCATGGACCTGCACGCCCGCCGCCTCCATCGCCGCTTTGAAACCCGCAAACTCCTCCACCACCTGACGCTCGGTCGGATGGCCCATTGCGTCCAAGGTTTTCTGATGGGTGGAATTGGCAATCTCCACACGGGTCGGATCGCGATGATACCCCCGCCCGAGGCCCATCACCACATGGACCAGCGGGTCATATTCGGATTGAACGCAGAACCTCACGCCCGCTCAACCAACACGGAGCCCACGGAATACCCCGCCCCGAAGGAACAAATCAGCCCGGTCTCCCCCGGCGCCATGTCATTGGAATACTTTGAGAACGCGATGATCGACCCGGCCGAGGACGTGTTCGCGTAATCCTGCAAAATGTTGGGTTGCTCCTCCGGCTCCGGCACCCGACCCATCACCTTTTTGCCGATGAAATCATTCATCGTCTTGTTCGCCTGATGCAGCCACAGCCGCTTGAGATCGCTCTGATCGCAGCCCGCATCCTTCATGTGGTCGGCAATATGGGCTGACACCATCGGCAGCACTTCTTTGAACACCTTGCGGCCTTCCTGCACGAACAGCATATCGCGCCGATCCTCCATGTGACCCTCACGCGTGCGGCGCAGGTAGCCGTTGTTGTTGCGGATGTTGTTGGAGAATTGCGTGGCGCAGCGGGTGGAATGGACGATGAAATGATCGCCCTTGGCGTCTTCCGCCCGTTCCAGCACCAGTGCGGTGCACACGTCCCCGAAAATGAAATGGCAATCCCGGTCGCGCCATTCCAGATGGCCAGAACAGATCTCAGGCGAGACCACGATCGCACAGCGCACCGATCCCGACCGGATCATATCCGCCGCCGTCTGAATGCCAAAAGTGGCCGACGAACAGGCCACATTCATATCAAACGCAAAGCCACCCGCACCCAGAAGCTGCTGAATTTCAATGGCAATCGCTGGATAGGCCCGTTCGTGGTTCGACGCGGCACAGATCACCAGATCGACCTCACTCGCCTCCCGCCCCGCAGCCTTGAGCGCCTTGCCGCACGCATCCATCGCCATCTCCGCCATGATACCCGGCTCCTCATCGCTCCGCGCGGGCAACACGGGATGCATCACGTCCGGGTCCAGCACGCCCGATTTGTTCATGACATAGCGCTGCTCAATCCCCGATGCGCTGATGATGAACTCGGTCGAGGAATGCGCCTTGGCCTCCACCTCACCCGCCGCGATGGCATCGGCGTGGTCTGCGTTGAACGTGTCCGCATAGGCGTTGAACGTGGCCACCAATTCGTCGTTGGTGACAATCTCTTCGGGCGTGAAAACCCCGGAACCCGTGATGGCTGGTATGTGCATGGCGTCTCTCCTGAACGACGGCACAGGAAACGTATATTTTCTTGAGGTCAAGAACAACGCTGCGGCGTTTCTTCCGCTCAGCCCGCCCTTGATTCCGCGCCCTGTCGCTGCTCAATGCATCCGCGACCCGAGCGGCACCTCTTGATCAGGGGAAAGCAACACAATCCCCCCCTCCGCATCCGATACGCCGAGCACCAAAATCTCCGACCGCACCGGCCCAATCTGGCGAGGTGGAAAATTCACCACGGCCATCACCTGCCGCCCCACGATGCTTTCTACATCATAATGCGCCGTTATCTGGGCAGAGCTTTTCTTCTCGCCGATCTCCTCCCCGAAATCGACCCACAGCTTGATGGCAGGCTTGCGTGCCTCGGGGAACGGCTCCGCCCGCACCACGCGGCCCACGCGGATATCCACCTTCATAAAATCATCGAATGTTATCTCATCCGTCACGCTTCAACTCCTTTGACCTGTTCGTCGCAGCCCCCACCGTCGCCCGCATCAGCGGCGGCAAACCGGCCTCCTCATCCATCAACACCTCAAGCCCAGCCTGCGTGGTGCCATTGGGACTGGTCACATTGACCCTCAACTGCGCGGGGCTCTCATCTGCGGCCTCCGCCAAGGCCCCGGCCCCCGCCACCGTGGCCTTCGCCAATTGCATCGCCAGGTCCGGCGCCAACCCTTCGGCCTCGCCCGCCGCGGCCATGCATTCGATCATGTGAAACACATACGCCGGACCAGACCCGCTGACCCCCGTGACAGCATCCATCTGATCCTCGTTGTCCAGCCGCACAACCTGCCCCACGGCAGACAGCAACATCTCCGCCATATCCAGATCTTCCCCGGCAGCCTGCGCATTCCCGATGATCGCCGTGATCCCTTTGCCCACGGCGGCAGGCGTATTGGGCATGGCTCGGATCACCTTCGCGCCTGCCCCGAACACCGCCTCAAAGGACGCAATGGATGTCCCCGCCGCCACCGACAGGAACACCGCACCCTCCATCGCGGCAATCTGCGGCAATGCATCGCCCATCATCTGCGGCTTCACGGCGATCAGCACAATCGCAGGGGCAGCCGGCAAAGCCGCATTCACATGCACGCCTGTCCCCTGCACCCAGTCCGAGGGCTTGGGGTCAATCACCCAGACGGACGACGGCGGCAAGCCGTCGCTCAACCAACCGGCCAGCATCGCCGATCCCATCTTGCCGCAGCCCAGCAACACCAGCCCGTCCTCAGCGACCCGCTCCATGCTCATATCGATCCCCCTGATCCATCCTCAGAAAATGTGGTAAGCCTGCACAGCCACAGTTGCAACGGGGGACCCATGGATCTGACACACGCCTTCGATGAAGGGCGCCACCACCGCGCCAAGATCGGCTTCGTCCTGCTGGCCACCGAACAGACAATTGAAGACGATATGTTCCGCATGTGCCCGCCCGGTGTGGGGCTTCACTTCACCCGTGCCGCAATGCCCGACAGCATCACGGTAGACACGTTCATGACCCATGCCGCTGACCTCGCCCCGGCGGCGGAACGCATCCTCCCCGATGGTAGCCTCGATGTGATCTGCTACGCCTGCACCTCTGGCAGTCTCGTGATCGGCGAAGATCGCGTGATGGCGGAACTCACCAAAGGCGCACCGGGCGCCGTGCCGACGACCCTGATCACCGGCGTTCTCTCCGCGCTGCGCGCCGTTGGTGCGCAAAAGGTCGCCGTGGCCACGCCCTATCTCGATGAAATCAACACGCGCGAAGCCGCCTATATGGCCGCCGCGGGGTTCGACATCACCAACATCGCCGGGCTCCAACTGGAAAAGGACAGTGACATGATCCGCGTCCGGCCGGACTTCATCGCCGACTTTGCCCGCGCCACGGACACACCCGATGCCGACGCCCTGTTCATCAGCTGTGGCGCATTGCGCACCATCGATGTGGTGGACAAACTGGAACGCGACCTGGGCAAACCCGTTATCTGTTCCAATCAAGCGATGATATGGGATGTTTTGCGCAAGGCCGGGGTCGCGGACCGCATGGACGGGTACGGCAATCTTTTGCGCGATTTCTGACAATCAGAAGAAATTGGGCGGGAAGAACTCCCGCCTCAGATCGTTTTATGCACGCCCGTAGGCTTCACAAATCGCCACCTGCATGGCGTCCGTTGGATCGCGATCACCCCAGACACACAGCTGGAACGCCGGGTAAAACCGTTCCGCGCTCAGCACGGCGGCGTTGATCAGCGTGTCGATCTGCTCGGGGCTCACCCCTTGCGTGCCCGGCATCACCAGACCGTAGCGATAGACCATCAGCTTGGGCTCTTTCCAATAGGTGAACGACCCGGCCCAGCACTGGTCATTGACCTCGTTGAGCATCTCGAAAAGCGCAGGCAGCTTGTGCTCCGGCGGCTCCATTTCAAAGGTACAGACAAGGCGCAATGTCTCATCATAGCCCGACCAGGCCAGCGTGATGGAATAGGTCCGCCACTGGCCTTCTACGGCCATCGCGATCTGGTCATCCGCGATGCGGTCGAAATCCCAATCGTGATGCTCGGCCAGATGCTCGACCATGTCGATGGGATGAAGGTCTTCTTGCAAAAACTGCTCGGAAAGTGCCATGCCGCCACCTCATTTCTATGTAGCATTGAGGATCGGCAGTTCCTCAACAGCTAGGTGCCTGCTCTAGGACGGGGGCGTCTCCCCTCTATCCATACTACATATGGTGGGGCACATGATTCTTTCTGTAAAGCTATTTGTTGGGGATAACCGCAATAAGTTGTGGATGA
>CAYMEC010000083.1:0-4694 GCA_964389425.1 uncultured Roseovarius sp. | reverse complement strand
TCACTTCTTCTTGGATTTCTCCAGCTTCTCGATCCGCGCCACTAACTCCGCATTCTCCTCGCGCGCCTTCTGCGCCATCGTCCGCACCGCGTCGAATTCTTCGCGTGTGACGAAATCTCGATCGGCCAGCCAGCGGTCCACGGCTGATTTGAACGCCGTCTCCGCCTCTTCCCGCGCGCCTTGGGCCACGCCCATGGCGTTGGTCATCAACTGGCTGAGATCATCAAGAACTTTGTTACGGGTCTGCATGTTTGGCGGCCTCTCAATTGCGTCCCCTTCTATATGGTGATGCGCGGCACGCGAGGCAACCTTGACTTACCCGTGCCAATGCCCTCACAAAGCGGACATGTTGGCAGCCATTCCCTTCCCTGACCTGTCGCCCGAGATCTTCTCGATCTCCCTTTTCGGTTTCGACTTCGCCCTGCGGTGGTACGCGATGGCCTACATCGCGGGCTTCATCATCGGGTATTGGGTGGTGCGCCAAAGCATGAAGCGCCCGGCGCTCTGGCCAAATGACAAACCCATCCTGACCGCCGCTCAGGTCGAAGACCTGCTGACATGGATCGTGGTGGGTGTCATCCTGGGCGGGCGGCTGGGATATGTGATTTTCTACCAACCCGCCTATTACCTCGCCAATCCGCTGGAAATTCCTGCGGTCTGGACCGGAGGTATGTCCTTCCACGGCGGGCTGGCGGGCGTGTCCATCGCCTGCATTCTCTTTGCCCGCAAACATGGGGTGAACTGGATGTCGCTGGCCGATATCCTCTGCACCGTCTTCCCCATCGGCCTGCTTCTGGGCCGGCTCGCCAATTTCAACAATGCCGAGCTTTGGGGCCGCGCGACCGACGTGCCATGGGGCGTGATCTTCCCCGGTGAGGCAGCACAGTTTTGTCCGGGCGTCGAAGGCCTCTGCGCGCGCCATCCGTCCCAACTATACGAGGCTGCGCTCGAAGGTCTGATCCTCGGTGCGATCCTGCTCTACATGGTGTTCCGCTCCGGCGCTCTGAAACGCGTGGGCGCGGCGACAGGGGTGTTCTTCATGGGCTACGGCCTGTCCCGCTTTGCCGTTGAATTCGTCCGCCAGCCCGACGCCCATTTCGTGACGCCCGATAACCCGCTGGGCCTTGCCCTTCATGTGGATGGCGTCGGCCTGACCATGGGCCAGCTGCTCAGCCTCCCAATGATTGCGCTGGGCCTCTATTGGCTCTGGCGATCCAGCAGACACGGCATGCAGTCGCCGCATGACGCTTGAGATCATCACCTCTGACGCGCTGGATGGGATGCGTCATGGGTTTTTCACCCGCAAGGGTGGCGTCTCCTCGGGCATCTTCGAAGGCCTCAACTGCGGGGTCGGGTCGTCAGATCAGGCCGAGGCCGTGCGCCTCAACCGCGCCCGCGTGGCCGAGGCGATGGCGGTGGAAGAAGACGCGCTGTTCACCCTGCATCAGGTGCATTCTGCGGATGTCATCACCGATGTATCGGCGATGAAGACGCGCCCCAAGGCAGATGCCATGGTGACCGATCAACCCGGTGTCGCGCTCGCCGTGCTGACAGCCGATTGCCAACCCGTTCTCTTCGCCGACAGCGAAGCGGGCGTCATCGGCGCGGCGCATGCCGGATGGAAAGGCGCGCAAAACGGCGTGCTGGAAGCGACCGTTGAGGCCATGGAAAAGCGCGGCGCGCACGCGTCCCGCATCCGCGCCGTCATCGGCCCGACGATCAGCCAGTCCGCCTATGAGGTCGGCCCTGAATTCTTCGACAGCTTCACCATGGACAGCCCCGAAAACGACCGTTTCTTCATCCCGGGCAAGGGTGATCGCCTGCTCTTTGACCTCCCCGCGTTCGGCCTCCACCGGCTGCGCGCGGCGGGCGTGGAACATGCCGAATGGACGCGCCATTGCACCTATGCGGACGCGTCGCGGTTTTTCTCGTACCGTCGCACGACCCACGCAGGCGAGGCTGACTACGGCCGCTTGATCGCGGCGATCCGGCTTTAGCCCGAATTTTCCCAATCTGTCCCAATTTTGGCCCAGATTGGCCCGCCTCCGAAATCAAATTCGGCCTAGGTAATTGTTATATGGTTATTTTTTATCTCCCAGCCCGCTGGGCCAAAACGGCCAAGCCGGATCAAAAATCGCAATCCGGCCTCACCGATGCCGCAAAGCGACGCGATATTACGCCCATCACAAGACACGGTCCCGCAAGGGATTTCGAGCAAAGGAAGACATTATGAAAACCCGTTGGATGACAGCCGTTCTCGAAAACAGCGCTCACCCGGCCCCGGTCATGCCGTTCCACCGCAGCGTTCGCAACGCCGCGCGCGTTGCACCGGTCGCTCGGACGGTAAAGTTCGCCTGAGACACGGGCTGGGCTTGATTCGTAGCCCGGTCAGGACCATCCGCCTTTGGGCGCGCCCAATTGTGGCAGGACAGACAAATGCGGGGCGACAGTCCTATTGATTTGGCAGTGATTGTAACGCCAAGCCGAACAGTTCAGGCCGGAATTTGACGCGGGCCCGTTCGCTATGGTGCAAGTTGCGTATGCAACGAAAGTAATTCGTCCATCTGTCGTTGTCGGTGGGGCCGACGCGGTTGTGACATCCTGAGTAAGGTAGCGCGACATGGTAGCCCCGTCTGATGCCGCATTTTTCACGGCGCCTCGTAAACTCCCTCACACCCGTTCTGAAAAGGACGCGTCCGCGCACGCCGCCCGCAAGCCGCTGGCGATGCGCAAATTCTCAATCAGCACCCTGACCGCAGATGGGGGCGTCAAGCGCTCGGACCAGATCGGGCCGGCCATGCCCATTTTCGAATCCGCTTTTTCCGCGTTTGCCCACGGCACGATCATCGCGACAGACGCCGGCCCCGTCGCCATCGAGGATCTTGAGCCGGGCATGAAGGCCATGACCATGGATGACCGTGCAGACACGATTGTCTGGCTGGGATCCATGACCCTGATGCCGCGATCCGACGGGATGCATGACAGCAATGACGCAACCGGCAGCAGCCTTACCCGGATCATGTCCGACAGCTTTGGCGTCGGGCGCCCCCAATCCGATCTTTTGGCAGGCCCCGGCGCACGGATCCTGCTGCGTCGTCCGGCGCGGTTTTCTCTGTCTGGCGACACCCGCCCGCTCACGCCCGCCGCCCAGATCGCCGACGGAATGAACGCCACGCAGATCGCGCCGCCCGCACCGGTGACCGTGTATCACCTCTGCCTCGCCAAACACGCGATCATCAATGCCAACGGGATCGACGCCGAAAGTTTCCACCCCGGCGCAGGGTTTGAACGGAACATGGGCCCCAATATGCTGACCCTGTTCCTGTCCTTCTTTCCGCATGTCAAAGAGGCGCGCGATTTCGGGCCGCTGGCCCATCCGCGCCTGCCTTTCGGAACTTTCGACAGTTCCGCGGAACTCGCTTAAGCCGACCGGCTCATCCGTTCTTCGAGCACGTCAAACGGGACGCCAGGGTCATCCTTGGACCCGCGAATAACCAAGGATGTCTTTACACTGATCACGTTGTCAGCCGCAGTCAGTTCCTCGGTCAGGAAGCGCTGAAAGGTCGACAGGTCAGGCGCCACGCATTTGAGGATGAAATCCACCTCGCCATTCAACATGTGACATTCCCGAACCAGCGGCCAACCTGCGCAGCGCGCCTCGAAAGCGCTCAGATCCGCCTCCGCCTGGCTTTGCAGCCCGACCATGGCGAACACCTGCACCTCAAAGCCCAGTTCGCGGGCGTCGACATCGGCGTGATAGCCCTTGATGTAGCCGCTTTCCTCCAGCGTGCGCACCCGGCGCAGACAAGGCGGCGCAGATATCCCCACGCGCTTGGCCAATTCGACATTGGTCATGCGGCCATCGGCCTGAAGCTCCGCAAGGATCATGCGGTCAATTTCATCAAGCCGGGTTGCAGGCATGGCGCGCTCCTGAAGAATTCGCAGTTGTTATAGCAGCACGCCTCGGGTGCGCAATAATATTTCGCGGTTGTGAAAGATTCTTTTGCGATGGATCGCAGATTGCCTAAACCGGCGTCGCGCGTCCGTCCTGACGGACCGTCTCGCTCTGGTCCGCAACACATGGTCATGCATATCTGCTTTGCATGGGGTTTTACGGCCCTGCGCGGACAGCTATATCTGCCCTCCGAGTCACACGAACCCACAAGGGACCTGAGCATGTCTGAAACCCGCCACACCAAAACCCTCATCATCGGATCCGGTCCGGCGGGCTACACCGCGGCGGTCTATGCCTCCCGCGCGATGCTGAACCCCATTCTGGTGCAAGGGATCGAACCCGGCGGGCAGCTGACCACGACGACAGAAGTGGAAAACTGGCCCGGCGACACCGAGGTGCAAGGCCCCGACCTGATGGTCCGGATGGAGGCGCATGCCAAGGCCATGGGGTGCGAAATCATCGGCGATATCATTACTGAGCTCGACACAGACACCCGCCCCTTCACCGCCAAGGGCGACAGCGGCACAATCTACACCGCCGATGCAGTGATCCTCGCCACCGGCGCGCGCGCCAAATGGCTCGGCATGGACAGCGAAGAGGCGTTCAAAGGCTTCGGTGTGTCGGCCTGTGCCACCTGTGACGGGTTCTTCTATCGTGGTGAAGAAATCGTCGTGGTGGGCGGCGGCAACACGGCGGTGGAAGAGGCGCTGTTCCTGACCAATTTCGCGTCCAAGGTCAC
>CAYMEC010000082.1:0-13983 GCA_964389425.1 uncultured Roseovarius sp. | reverse complement strand
AATTCACCGCCAATCTGGAAGAAGAGCTGGATGTGATCAGCGCAGGCGATGCCGCCTATAAGGCCGTGCTCGCCAATTTCTGGCGCGATTTCTCCGCCGCCATTGCCGAGACGTCCGAATTGCGGATCTCCGAGGTGCTTGACAAACTCGACGAAGTGCTCGCACCCCAACTATATCCGCCTCGCGAAGATGGCACCGATCCGCGCATCTGCCCCAAATGCGGGAATGGAAGCCTGCATCTCAAAACCTCCCGCACAGGCGGGTTCGTGGGCTGCTCCAACTACCCCGAATGCCGCTACACCCGGCCCATCGGCGGTGAGGATCAAGGCGGTGACCGGTCACTGGGCGAAGACCATGGCGATGAGATCTTCCTGCGCTCCGGCCGCTTTGGGCCATATGTTCAGCGCGGCGAGGTGACCGAAGAGAACAAGAAACCCCCTCGCGCCAGCCTGCCCAAGGGCTGGAGCCGGGATGATATGGATCTGGAAAAGGCGCTGACGCTGCTCAGCCTGCCGCGCGAAGTCGGGCCGCACCCGGATGATGGCGAGATGATCGAGGCCGGCATCGGGCGCTATGGCCCGTTCGTGAAACACGGTCGGCTCTACGCAAACCTCAAGGAAGTGGATGAGGTCTTCACCATCGGCATGAACCGCGCCGTGGAAGAGCTGGCCAAGAAAGCGGCCTCTCGCGGTGGTGGCCGGGGCGCGGCAGCGAAACCGCTCAAGGAACTGGGCGAACATCCCGAG
Source organism: uncultured Roseovarius sp. (assembly GCA_964389425.1). Classification (GTDB taxonomy): domain Bacteria; phylum Pseudomonadota; class Alphaproteobacteria; order Rhodobacterales; family Rhodobacteraceae; genus Roseovarius. Next base: position 13,237 of record CAYMEC010000082.1, on the reverse strand, counting down.
GATGGCGGCGCGGTCAATGTGATGGACGGGCGCTATGGGCCTTACGTCAAATGGGAAAAGATCAACGCGACCTTGCCCAAGGATGTCGACCCGGATGCGGTGACCATGGATATGGCCGTGGCGCTGATCGCTGAAAAAGCCGCCAAATCGGGCAAGGGCAAGCGCAAAGCACCCGCGAAGAAGAAAGCCGCGCCCAAGAAGGCCGCAGCCGCGAAATAGATTTCATGACTTTGGCGAAAGTGTTTTGAGCCAAAGAGAAGCGTCATCGGTTCTATTTTCGTTTGGGCGTAAAATACTCCGAAGGTATGGGGGCTGGCCTCGCTATTGCTGCACTTGCACAATATCCAATTGACACGCTCGCAGGGCACAGCCACAACATCCTCGACCCTCAAAACGTAGGAGAGTGGCATGAGCAAGATTTACGGCTCAGCAGCAGAGGCGCTGGACGGTCTTTTGGAAGATGGGATGTTGATTGCAGCGGGCGGGTTTGGCCTCTGTGGCATACCAGAACTGCTGCTCAAAGCCATTCAGGACGCGGGTGTGAAGGATCTGACCTTCGCGTCCAACAACGCAGGCGTGGATGATTTCGGCATCGGGATCCTGCTGCAAAGTCGGCAAGTCAGAAAGATGATGTCATCCTATGTCGGCGAGAACGCCGAATTCATGCGCCAGTATCTGGCCGGTGAGTTGGAGATTGAATTCAACCCTCAGGGCACTCTGGCCGAGCGCATGCGCGCCGGGGGCGCGGGCATTCCCGGGTTCTACACGAAAACAGGTGTGGGCACGCAGGTCGCCGAAGGCAAGGAGCACAAGGATTTCGACGGCGAGACCTACATCATGGAGCGTGGAATTTTTGCCGATCTTTCCATTGTCAAAGCGTGGAAGGCCGATGAGACAGGCAACTGCATCTTCCGCAAGACTGCGCGCAACTTCAATCCGCCCGCCGCAATGTGCGGCAAGGTATGCGTGATGGAAGTGGAAGAGATCGTGCCGGTAGGCAGTCTGGACCCGGATCATATCCACTTGCCCGGCGTCTATGTGCATCGCCTCATTCAGGGGGATCACGAAAAGCGCATCGAACAACGCACTGTAAGGGAGGCCTGAGCCATGCCGTGGGATCGCAATCAAATGGCCGCGCGGGCCGCAAAGGAACTGGAAGACGGGACCTATGTGAACCTCGGGATCGGCATTCCGACATTGGTGCCGAATTTCATCCCCGATGGTGTGTCCGTCACGCTGCAATCAGAGAACGGGATGCTTGGCATGGGGCCGTTCCCGATTTCGGGCTCGGAAGACCCTGACCTGATCAATGCCGGCAAGCAGACGATCACCGAACTGCCAGAGACCGCCTATTTCGACAGCGCCACGTCCTTTGGCATGATCCGGGGCGGCAAGATTGCCATGGCGATCCTGGGTGCGATGGAGGTGGCAGAGAACGGTGATCTGGCCAACTGGATGATCCCCGGCAAGCTGGTCAAAGGCATGGGTGGTGCGATGGATCTGGTCGCCGGTGTCGGTCGTGTCGTCGTGGTTATGGATCACACCAACAAGCATGGCGACAGCAAGGTGCTGAAGGAATGCACCCTGCCGCTGACGGGCAAGGGCGTTGTGGATCGCATTATTTCCAACCTCGGCGTGCTGGATGTGACGCCGGAGGGCCTCAAGATCGTGGAATGCGCGCCGGATGTGTCTGAGGATGACCTGCGGGCCGCCACGCAAGCCACCATCGTCTAGTTTGACGCAAGCCTGAGCGCGCAGGCATCTGTCACCAATTGAGGGCGCGTCTGGCACAGACCGCGCGCAACCTCAAAGGCTGCCAAGACCTTGGGCACGTAATCGCGGGTCTCGGAAAAGGGCGGCACACCGCCATGTTTGCGCACGGCCCCCTCGCCCGCGTTGTAGCCCGCCAAAGCGATCATAGCGTCATTGCCAAACTCACCCAGCAGCCAATCCAGGTAAGCGACGCCGCCCTTTATGTTCTCCGAACTGGAAAGCGGGTCGGTCACCCCAAAGCGCTCGGCCGTATCGGGCATAAGCTGCATCAGGCCTTGCGCTCCTTTTTCACTTTCCGCAGTCACGCGCCCGCTGGATTCAACGGCAATCACCGCAAGAACCAGTGCGGGGGACACATTGGTGCCAATCGTGGCACGCAGGATATCGGGGCCATTGGCGCTGGCGATATTTTGCATGTCTTGCAGGCGGGGCCCGCTGACGCCCTGTTGACGCAACCGGTCAAAGGCCAGTTGCAGGCGCTTTGTGGGGTCTGAGGCAAGGTCATGGGGCACCTCGTTCCAGAACCAGGCAAAATCGCCGATGGCATCCTTAGGCGTGGGTGTGTCCTCATCGCCCTCCGTCTCATCTGTCTTGGACAATCCGCGCGACAGAATCTCCGCCTGTTCTACCGGATCGATCTGAACCGTGATGCGCTTGCCCGCAACGCCACTTGGAACCTTTTCACGCTTGAACGTGAAATCGGGAAAGGGCGGGGGATCATCCGCCTCTGCGGGACCTATATAAAAGAATCCGCACCAAATGGCGCAGAGGCCCATCAGGGCCGCTTGGCGGGGGGTCATGATTTGCTCTGCCTCATTCGCGTTTTTGTTCACGCTTACCCGAAAAATCGACATTTTTCACGCCAATTGTGTGTGTTTGAGAAACGAAAACGGCCCTAGTTCAGGGCCTTTGGAATAGCGCAAAAAGAAAAACGCAGAAAAATCTACTTTTTAATTCATTTGTTTTCAGTGGCTTAAGTTATTTCTCCGCAAAAAATTAGGGATTCACAAAATGCCTAAAAAGCTGCCCAAATCCTGCCCGATTCAAAGAGCAAAACACTCCCCATACCGCGACGGTAGCGGGCCAATGAGAGAGACGGCTCACAGAAAACCCGATCGGTTGTAACTGAAGCTAAAAAATCCTTTGGAGGGATAACCATGATCAAGTTCATCAAAAACTTCCGTAAAGACGAAGACGGCGCCGTTACAGTTGACTGGGTCGTTCTGACCGCAGCAGTTGTGGGCCTGGGCGTTGCTGGCGTTTCCACGGTTCAGGGCGGCATCGGCTCGCTGGCATCTGCCATCGAAAGCGGTGTGTCCTCGAAGACCGTGAACAACGGCGACTAATAGCGTCCATTCGCTATTTGCTTGTGGCCGCGGGAGACTTCTTTCGCGGCCATTTGCGCAAAAAACCCGGGGGGTGGGTGTCTCGTAGCGCAGTATTGGTCTGACACCGTCAAGCGGACGTTCGACCTTAAGTAAAAGGATCCGAACCAATGACGGACAAGACAACAAAAACTCTCGCGCAAGATACAATGGCGCGTTTCGTAGACAATGAAGAGGGTGCAGTCACTGTTGACTGGATCGTCCTCACGGCCGCGGTCGTGGGCCTCGCTGCAGTTGGCGGCGGCTCTATCAATGACGCGGTCACAGCTCTTGGGGGGGACATCGCAGACGAAACGGCCGATGTTTCCGTGGAAAACGGCAACTGATTTTACGCGCCTGCGTGTCGGGCGCTTAGTCCATTTTTTTTTCGACCCTTAGTGTGCCAGTGGCTACGCCACCCAGGTACACGATAGGTCGTGCAAGCCTTTGGCACAGTTCCACAAACCTGAAACAACCACGTGGCGACCACCTTTTTGCCACATTTAATGGTTACACTAGCCACATAAACAAAACTGGCTGCCAAATTCGGCATGACCGGAAGGGCAGATCTTCGAAGGGGAAGAACGATGCGTTTGGTTTTTGGGCTCGTCCTGATTGTGGGCGTGGGACTTGCGGGTTTTGCAGTCTATTTGGCGCAATCCTACATTCAAGGCTATCAGACACAGCTTGCCAATGAACGGGCAAACCGGGCGCCAGGCATCGACACCGTTGATGTCTATGTGGCGACCAAGTCTTTGAAATACGGACAAGAACTGAACGACGACGATGTGCGTCTGACAGCGTTCCCGCGCGCATCCTTGCCTGAAGGTGTGTTCAAGACCGAGGAAGAGTTGTTCCCTGAAGGGCCTTCGGAAGTTCGGACCGTTTTGCGCTCCATTGAGAAAAATGAAGCCATTCTGGCCGTGAAGGTAACAGACCCTGGCGAAGAGGCCGGGATCACATCTCAGCTGGAACGCGGCATGCGCGCCTTTGCAATTAAGGTGGACGTGACAAGCGGTGTTTCGGGCTTCCTGCGCCCTGGTGACCGTGTGGATATCTATTGGACGGGCAATGTCGGCGAAGTATTGAGCCGGGACGCAAACGGTGTGAACGGTGCCGTGACGATGCTCATTGAACGGAATGTGGACCTGATCGCGATCGACCAGGAAGCCAACCAGGACATCACGGATGCCGTGATTGCCCGCACCGTAACCGTGGCCGTGCGTCCCGAACAGGTGGCGGCCCTTGCGCAAGCACAATCCAGTGGCCGTCTGTCGCTGTCGCTCGTCGGGGCAGAGGATGACTATGTCGCTGAAGCCATCTCCGTGGACCAGCGCGGGTTGCTTGGGATCGAAGCTCAGGTGGTGGACGCCGCCCCCGAGGTAAAGGAAATCTGCACAATTCGCACCCGCCGCGGTGGGGAAGTGCTGGAAACACCGATCCCCTGCACAAACTAAACCCGGGTACACCACTTCTATAATTCGACCGGTCGCATGATACATGCGGCCGGTTTTTCTTTGTGCGGGTCGTTCATGGGATGGTTTTGGCCACACCAAGCCCAATGAGAACCGGCGGTGGACCCGGCCCCACGTGTCCACTAAGGTTTGATGCAGGCCAGCAGGGCATTGCCTGTCAGCGAAATGCATTCACCCACTGACCGGAGAGTATGACCATGCCACCTGATGCCCCCTTTACCGATGACAAACCCGTCGTTGCCGTGACAGGTGCCAGCCGTGGCATCGGGCATGCCATCGTCAAAGAGTTCTACAGTGCCGGTTGGGAGGTCCTGACACTGGCCCGCACGCCATTTTCCCAGGTGTGTCCCTGGGCGGAAGGGATCGTGAAGCACATTGAGGTCGATCTGACGCGCGAGGCATCGGTCATGGAGGCGTGCGGAACCCTGCGCGACCGGCTGGGCGACAAAGGATTGAGCGCGTTGGTCAACAATGCCGGGATTTCGCCCAAAGACGAAGGCGGCGCGCGTTTGTCCGCAATGAAAACCAGTTTTGAGACTTGGAATGCAGTCCAAATGGTCAACTTGATGGGTCCATTGATGCTGTGCCAGCAATTGCTGGGGCCATTGTCACAGGCAAAAGGATCCGTGGTGAATGTGACCTCAATTGCCGGCACACAGATCCATCCCTTCGCGGGCGCGGCCTATGCCGTGTCCAAAGCCGGGCTATCCGCGTTGACGCGGGAATTGGCGTTTGAGCTGGCCGATAGCGGGGTCCGCGTCAATGCGGTCTCGCCCGGAGAGATCGAGACGTCGATCCTGTCGCCCGGAACCGATGAATTGGTGGAACGCCTCGTGCCGATGAAACGGCTTGGCAGCCCGAAGGAAGTGGCGGAGGTGGTGACCTTTCTGTGCAGTCAGCGGTCTTCCTACATCAATGGCGCTGAAATCCCCATCAATGGCGGGCAACACTTGCTGTAGGGGTCAAAGCGACACCCCGGTCCCCTGAAGCACCCCATGTTCCATGGCGTAGCGGGTCAACCCGGCAGTGGAGTTGATCCCCAGTTTTTTCTTGATGTTCTTGCGATGGGTCTCCACCGTCCGGACGGAAATATCCAGCGCAGCGGCCACTTCCTTGTTGGACAGACCGCGCGCCAGTTGCAGAAGGATTGTCTGTTCGCGATTGGTCAACTGATCGCGGGCCCCTCCCGACGGGCTTAGCCGCTCGGCCACCCCGGATGACAGGTACTGTTGCCCCGCCATAACGGCGTCAATGGCCTGCTTGATCTCTTCCGTCGGCACGTCCTTCAACACGTACCCTACGGCCCCATGGCTCAGCGCCGAGGAAATGTATTCCGGGTTATCATGCATCGACAGGATCAGGATGCGCGTATCGGGGCGGTTTTCCAGAATGATTTCAGTGGTCGACAGCCCGCCGATACCGGGCATGTTGAGGTCAAGCAGGATCACGTCTGGATCCAGATCTTCCACCTGATCAATGATCTGCTGTCCGTCCGCCAAGGTCGCGATCACCTCCACATCGGCAAAACTTTCAAGGATCGATTGGATCCCCTCAGCCACCATCGGATGATCATCCACAATAACGACGCGGGTCGGGGGTTTCGTCATGCGCGAGCCTTCTGTTCAGGACGTTTTTCCGAACGGTCATGGGGCGGCAACAGGTGAGACAGCGGCACGGAAGCCTCGATCACGGTGCCGGTCTTGCTGGACAGGATACGCAAACTTCCATCCAATTGTTCGACCCGTTCCTGCATGTTGCGAAGGCCCAGTCCCGTACTGGGGTTCTTGCGCGCGTCGCTCAACGGTGCCAGACCCCGACCGTTGTCGGTTATCCGCAACGTGGCCCCGCGATTGTGCCCGCGCAAATCAACGGCGACATGGGTCGCACCGGCGTGGCGTTCCACGTTCGTCAACGCCTCCTGCGCGATGCGGTATAGCGCGGTCTTGGCGTCCTCGTCCAGACGGTTCCGAAAGACGACTGTGTCGAAATCTGTCGAGATTCCAGTGCGTTGTCCGAAATCATCAATCAGTGACTTCAGGGCCGGACCAAGGCCAAGATCATCCAGCATCCCGGGCCGCAAATCTCGACTGATCCGACGCACTTCGTGGATGGCGCCAGACAGGTGTTCGATGCCGCTGTCGAGTGTTTCAGAGGCCCGCGCATCCCCTGCCCCAAGCCGTCTGCGTGCCGTATCCAGCGCGTATCGGACGCCCACGAGGATTTGCGAAATGCCGTCATGAAGCTCTCGCGCAACGCGTCCTCGCTCTTCTTCTTGTGCATCAAAGACGCGTTGCGTGAGTTTCTTCAGTTTGGCATCGGCCAACCGGCGTTCGCGGATATTGATGAAAATCCCGGAGGTGAAGACCAGCAAAAGTGCAGCGAGCGTGATGAGACCGATCCACAGAAACGTGGTGCGCAATTTGGCTTCCACCTGCGCGCGCGCAGTGTCCACCACAGCGAGGACATCGTCGATAAACACCCCGGTGCCCACGGCCCAGCGCCAGTCCTGCAAACCGATCACATAGGTGACCATGCGGGCGGTTTCACCGGTCGAGGGCTTGCGCCATTCATAGTCATGATACCCTCCGCCGGTGCGGGCCAATTCAATCAGCTGATCGGTGACGGGCGTGCCAGCCGCATCGGTCAGGCCGATCCAATTGCGACCGATTAGGTCCGTCTGTCGCGGGCTGACCAGATTGTTGCCGTCATAATCGTAGACAAAGAAATATCCGTCCTGACCATAGAGCATGCCCGCAAGGATCTGCGACACATGCAATTTGGCGGCCTCATCATCTGGCGCCGCGCGCCCATAAGTGGCAACGAAAGCGGTGCGGGCGATGGAGAGGTAGTTTTTCAGCTCTTCCCGCTTTGCCGCGATCAGCTGCGTTTCAAGCGTCTTGATCTCCCGCTCTGCCAATTGGCGGCTTTGCAGCGTCACCAGAACGGAAATCGCCACCGCAGCAAGAATCAATGGCAACGTGGCCACCAGAAAGAGTTTCTGGCCGTAATTCAGATTTACGACTTCCCGCAGGTTCGGCATGACGAATCGCCTTGAACATCCTTCCCGTTGCCAAGTGACAATGCCGCCTCAGGCACTGCAAGCTCAAGAATTAAGCTCGAAATCCTGTCACAAGCATGTTTTCTACGCAGTAGTCGGTATTTTCACCGGCGGCGGTAGACGATAGTGTCCCGCCACTTGCAACGACAAGCGTCGACCGCGGGAACGGTCTGGCGCATAATCCAAAAACGGGAGGAGTATCCATATGGATCGCCGTTCATTCCTGAAAAACACTGCACTTGGTGGCTCGGCCGCTGCAGCCTCTACGCTTGCAGCCCCGGCATATGCCCAAGGCAAGCGGACGCTGACGATGGTCACGTCCTGGGGCCGCGGCCTCGCTGGCGTGTTCGACGCCGCACAGAAAGTGGCGGACAACATCAACGCGATGTCCGATGGCAGCCTGACAATTGACGTCAAGGCCGCTGGCGAACTGGTGGGAGCGTTCGAAGTGTTCGACGCTGTGACCGCCGGCCAGGCTGACATGTATCATGCCGCTGACTACTACTTCGTCAGCCAGCACCCGGGCTTTGCCTTCTTCACGGGCATGCCTTTCGGCATGACCGCGACCGAGCTCAACAACTGGTACTACCACGGCAACGGCGCCGCGATGCACGACAAGCTGGGCGAAATCTTCGGCCTGAAATCGTTCCTTGCAGGCAACACGGGCACACAGGCCGGTGGCTGGTTTGCCAAGGAGATCCAAGGCCCTGAAGACTTCAACGGCCTGAAGTTCCGTATGCCTGGCCTTGGCGGCAAGGCACTGGGTTACATGGGCGCGTCGGTCCAGAACCTGCCGGGCTCCGAAGTGTACCAGGCGCTGGCATCTGGCGCGATCGACGGGACCGAGTGGATTGGCCCGTGGGCGGATGAAAAGGCCGGTTTCCAGGAAATCACCAAGTTCTACTACACCGCTGGTTTCCATGAACCCGCCGCTGGTCTGAGCCTTGCCACGAACCGTGACGTGTTCGACAGCCTGACACCGCAGCAGCAGAAGATGATCGAGATCGCATCGGGTGAGGCCAATATCTGGAACCTCAGCCAGTTCCTGATGAACAACGGTGCCGCCCTTGAGCGTCTGAAGGCCGGTGGCGTGACCGTTCTGGAATTCCCCGACAGCGTCTGGGATGCGATGGGCACAGCCTCGCAGCAGGTCTATGACGAGTTCGCAGGCGATGACCTCTTCTCGGAAATCCTGACTGATTACCGGGCGTCGATGAAAGCCTCCTCCGGCTGGCTGACAAACTCGATCGGTGCCTACCGGAACCAGCGCGACCGCGTTCTGGGCTGATCCAGATCAAATCCAAAAACGGTGCGGGCCCCTAACGTGGGCCCGCAACCCATGAGGACGGGCGGACCGCGCGAGCCGCTTGCCACCATGTTCACAAAGCGGGCCCACATACGGGCTGGGGGGACATATGCTCGACGCACTTGGATGGTTTTTCCAAAACATCGCCTTGGCATTTCTGAATGTCTTGACCGCGATTTCAAATCCTTCCAGCTGGCTTGACTGGGTCATCTGGTCCAATTCCACCGAGGACAAGGAAGCGCTGATGCGCTTCGTCTATTACGGCGGATCGGTTGAATTTTTCTTTGCCATCTTCACCCTGATCCTTGTGCTGACCGCGATCGGCATCTGGCGCAACAGCTTCATGTGGGGCTGCGTGCGGGTGATGGAGGGCTTTGCCAACACGACCGGGCGACTGTTTGCCTGGGCCGGTCTTTTGATGGTGCTGCAACAGGTCATCATCGTCTTCATCCAGCGCATCTTTGCGCGGCCAGACATTTCGCTGGGCTTCGGCATCCCGCTGCAAAAGGACATCAGCTGGTGGGCCGAAGCGCTGAAGTTCGACAACGCGATGGTGGTGGCGCTGTGCTGTACCTACACCTTCGTGCAGGGTGGCCATGTGCGGGTCGACCTTGTCTATTCTGCCGTGTCTCACCGCACCAAGCGCATGATCGACATGGTTGGCGCGGTCATTTTCATGATGCCTACCGCGATCATCATCTGGATGTATGGCTGGTACTTCATGTGGCGGCACCTGATCACGCCGAAACCATCGGCCTCAGATACACTCGAACGTCTGACGCTTAAGGCCCGCGCCGTGCGTTGGAATGTGGAAACCATCGGCTTCAGCCCGAACGGCTTTGACGCCTACTTCCTCTTCAAGATTCTGCTGGTGGCCTTTGCCGGCATGGTCTTCATCCACTCGGTCGCGTTCTTCTACCGCTCCTATCTTGAGTTCGTGGAAGGTGAAGACTCGGTCGGCAAACATCTCGACAAAGACACGCTCGGCGAAGGTGAAGAAGCCTTCGAAGGCACACACTAAAGGGGGGCGGGGACATGTTGTTTGGACTAGACGGCGTCGAAGTTGGCCTGATCATCGTTTTCCTCTGCCTCTTTGGCGGGATCCTGTCTGGCTTTCCGGTGGCCTTCGCCATCTCTGGCGCAGGCGTCATATCCTTCGCGATCATTGCCGCGCTCGACAGTGCGGGGCTTTTGATCCATCAGGCGATTGATACCGGAAGCCAAGCCTATCAAGCGTTGATAGGCAGTGGCGTGAAAGCGGAAACCATATCTGTTTTTCGATATCCCGAATTACCGCGCATAGAAGAACCGGTCTTTGTACAGGGCTGGGAAACCGCGCTGGATCGCAACATCTCTTTCATCGTGAACCGCATGAACGAACGGGTTCTGGCAGGTCAGTCGATTGAAACACTGCTCGCCGTGCTGATGTTCGTCATGATGGGCATCACGCTGGAACGCTCCAAGATCGCCAATGACCTGCTGACGACAATGGCGCGTGTCTTTGGCCCGCTTCCCGGCGGTCTGGCCGTGTCCGTGGTTGTCGTGGGTGCGTTTCTGGCTGCCTCCACCGGGATCGTTGGAGCGACGGTGGTGACGATGGGCCTGCTGTCCTTGCCCACCATGTTGCGCAACAACTACTCACCCGAGATCGCCACGGGCGTGATTGCGGCGTCGGGGACGCTGGGTCAGATCATCCCGCCATCGATTGTGATCGTTCTACTGGGCACGCTGGCCGGGGATCTCTATTCCACCGCGCAAGAAGCACGCGCTCAGGAAGCTGGCTGTACCGACGCCCTAACCTATCTGGGTGAACCCGCCGTGGTTTCTGTCGGCACGCTCTTCCAGGCTGCCCTTCTGCCCGGGATCATGCTGGCGCTGCTATATGCGCTTTACGCCTTCGGTTACGCACTGCTCAACCCGTCGAAGGCACCAGCCGTAGAGATGGGATCCACCAACGCCGAACCCATCACGCGCAATGAGGCCTTCACATGGTTCCTTGGCCTTCCTGTGGCGCTGATTGCAGGGATGATCTTGTTGGGTCAGGTCAACGTCATCGGCTCTCAGGATCTGACGGTCGACAGCTTCTCCGCCCAAGGCGAAGCCGCCAGCCTGCGCACCAATGTCGGCCCGGAATGTCAGGCCTCCATGATCGAATTGCACGGGCAGGACGCGTGGGATGCCGCCGTTGCCCAACAGGCAGAGATCGATGCAGCAGGTGGCGTGGCCCAAAGCGTGGAACTGACAGAAGAAGAACGCGCCGAGGCGCTGGCCGCCAAGATCGAAAATGCCGCCCCTATCGGGACGGGCGTGGCGATCATCATGCTGCTTTTCGCCCTGATCCTGACGGTCGCGCGCGGCGTGTCGCCATCCGCGTCTCCGGCGCCACTTCTGGTCGGTGCAGTGGGCGTGGTTCTGGGCCTCTTGCTCGATATCACCCTGATCGGCCCGCAGATGAGCTCTGGCCTCACCTTCGTGATCATGGCCGTGCCAGTGGCGCTGGCGATCTATGGGTGCACCTATGGCGCAAAACTGCTGGCGCGCAATGAGCTGGTGCGGGTTGTCTTTCCCCCGCTCGTGCTGATCGTGGCTGTGCTGGGCTCCATTCTGGGCGGCATTACGAACCCGACGCCCGCCGCCGCCCTGGGCGCGGCCGGTGCGATCATGCTGGCGGCCTACCGCAGGCTGAAGGACGAAGAACGCTCCGGCAAGGTGATCATATTCTCCACCTTCGCGATCATCATCTCGATCCTCATGGGCGTGAATTTCGACCTGCGGGTGAATGTAGAAAACGTGTCGTTTGAAACTTGGGTCGCATTTGCCGTTGCTAAGGCAGGTTATCTCTTTGCCCTCTTCGGGTTGCTTTTCGCCTGCTGGGTGCTGTTTGCCGGCGGGGTTCTGAGCCCGGTGGTGCGAGAAACGGCGAAAGTCACCTCGATGGTCTTCACCATCCTTATTGGCTCGCAATTGTTGAACCTCGTGGTGATCTCCTTCGGGGGCGAACACTACATTCAGCAGTTCCTGCGCAGTTTCGACAATGAATTGACCGTGTTCCTCATCGTGATGCTGGTGCTCTTCATTCTGGGGTTTGTGCTCGACTTTCTGGAAATCATCTACATCGTGATCCCGATTGTGGGCCCGGTGATCTATGGCGGGACGTTTGACCCCAAATGGGTGACGATCATGATCGCGGTGAACCTGCAAACCTCGTTCCTGACACCGCCCTTTGGTTTCGCGCTCTTCTACCTGCGCGGGGTGGCACCCAAAGAGGTCACCACGGGCCATATCTACCGCGGGGTGGCACCGTTCGTGCTGATCCAGGTGGTGGGGCTGGCGATCCTGTGGTTCTTCCCGCAGATCGTGACGATTGTACCCGCCCTGATCCCCTGACAAACATGGCAGACGGGCGGGCCCTGCCCCGCCCCTGCCCAGCCTATTCCACATTTTAGACTGTTTTTTCGGCGATAACCTGCCCCAAACGAGTATGCGAAGGGGCAGTACGATGAACATGCAAGTCACCAAAGGGGTGCAGCCGCCCCCACCGCCATCTTTCCTTGAAGAGATGCGTCTGCCCATCGTGATGATGCGCGACATCGTTCTGAAAACCATGTTTCGCAAGAATATCGACATGGTTTCAGAACTGGCTGAGGCCATCTGCCTGCCCCGTGCCGTGACGCAAGAACTCATTGACCTTGCGCGGACGCAGCTGCTGCTGGAGGCGACCGGCACGCTCAATGCCAATTCCGGCGACGAAATGGGGTATCAGTTGACAGACAGCGGCAAGGCGCGGGCCATGGACGCGCTGGCACAATCGGAATATTTCGGCGCGATGCCGGTGCCCCTGCCGGTCTACCGCGAACAGATCAAACGCCAGTCAATCCGCGATATCCAGGTCACGCGCGACGACCTGACGGGGGCCATGGGGCATCTTGTGCTTCCCGACAGCCTGCTGGATTACCTTGGGCCCGCGGTGTCCGCCGGGCGGTCCATCCTGATGTACGGCCCGCCGGGCAACGGGAAATCTTCCATTTCAAATGGCATCCGCGATGCATTGGGCGATAAAATCTATGTCCCCCGCGCGATCGAGTATTCCGGCCAGGTGATCACCGTCTATGACCCGATTGTTCATTCCAAGGCGGAGGTGGAAACCGACGATCCAAACTCCCTGCGCCGCCGCCGCACCTTTGACACGCGCTATGTCCGCTGTGAACGACCCACGGTGATCACCGGGGGTGAACTGTCGCTGTCCATGCTCGATCTGGTC